>NZ_WLZY01000008.1 GCF_010122465.1 Phytoactinopolyspora mesophila
TGTGGTCGCGAACCCGCGACCACAACCCACTGACGATCACCTCATCACGACCACAACCCACTGACGATCACCGCGTAGTTACACGGTGGTCCAGGCGCTGTCCTTGGTAGCGCTCCGCTCGACGGCGGCCAGCACCTTCTGCACCCGGAGCCCGTCCTCGAACGACGGCTCGGGGTCGCGGTCCTCCGCAATCGCCGTGAGCAGGTCAACAGCTTGGTGGGTGAACCCGTGCTCGTATCCGAGGAGATGACCAGGCGGCCACCACGCCTCGAGATAGGGGTGTTCGGGCTCGGTCACGAGGATCCGGCGGAAGCCCGCGGACGACGATTCCTCATCGGCGTCGTAGAAGTGCAGCACGTTCATGTCCTCGAAGTCGAATGCCAGCGCACCGGCAGAGCCGTTGATCTCGATCCGGATGGCATTCTTGCGGCCCGTGGCATACCGCGTGGCCTCGAAGGTAGCCAGCGCTCCACCGGTGAACCTGCCGAGGAAGACCGCGGCGTCGTCCACGGTGACCTCACCCAACTCGGCAGACTCCGCGTCACCGACGTGGCCGCCGAGCTTGCTGCCCGTCCCCGCCGCGGGCTCGGGCTGCGGGCGCTGCCGCCCAAAGGTCTCCATCATGGCGCTGACGCCGGAGATCTGTTCACCGGTGATGAACTGGGTGAGGTCGACGATGTGTGCGCCGATGTCGCCAAGTGATCCGGATCCTGCCCGATCCTTCTCCAACCTCCACGACATCGGCACCTGGGGATCGACCAGCCAGTCCTGCAGGTACTGAGCTCGCACATGGCGGATCTCACCGATGCGGCCCTGTGCCACCAAGGTCTGGGCCAGCTTGACAGCAGGGACGCGCCGGTAGGTGAACCCGACCATGGACCGCACGCCGCGATCACGTGCCGCTTGTGCCGCCTCGACCATGGCTTCGGCCTCGGCAACCGAGTTGGCCAGCGGTTTCTCGCACAGGACGTGTTTACCCGCCTCCAACGCCGCGATGGCGATCTCGGGATGGCTGTCGCCCGGAGTACACACGTCGACCAGTCCGATGTCGTCCCGGTTGATCAGCGCCCGCCAGTCGGTTTCGACTTGTTCCCAGCCGAACCTCTCCGCCACCGCGTGTGCACGCTCGACCTGCCGTCCCCCGAGCACGGCCAGCCGGGGCGCCAATGGCAAGTCGAAGAAGCTGCGTGCGTTGCGCCACCCGTGCGAGTGGGCAGTACCCATGAAGGCGTAACCCACCATGCCGATCCCCAGTATCGGCCTGCTGTCATCAGTCATAGAAGATCCCCTGTAGTTGATTACGGTTTTCTGGTGGCGAATCGTGGCCGAGCCAGCGCGAAGCCGAACTCGCCCGACGCAGGTTTCGTCTCCGAAACACCTCCGTGCTGACACTATTCAACGGCAGTGCTTGTGCGCTGGCGCGGCGACGCCCCGTCGTTCACGATGCAGAGTCCTCGCCGCCGGCACGGCGAGGACCCCGTCCTTACCCGCATGTGTCTTCAGCTACGCCCGCCGATGCCCGACCGCGCCGCGGCGCGAACCAGCAGCGCACGTTCGTTGCTGGTAATGACAGCGTCGGCCAGCAGGTCGCGGGTGACACCGTCGACATGCGAGACGAACTCACCACGGTTGCGCCACTCCCGCCCGTCGTCGAGCAGTTCGCTGACGCAGGTTCCGGTCCCGGCATCCCGGTCTTCGACTCCGGAATCGGCGACACCAAGCACAATCGTGCCCTCGCACACCTGCGACGGCGGCGGCCCCGCCACTCCTTCGCCTATCGCATCGAAGAAGTTCAGGTTGAACAGCTCCGCATCCGCGTCGGCGTCCGGGTTCGTGAACACCAGGTACGCGGTGAACGTCGTGCCCGGATCGTTCACCTCGGTCGACACGAACTCCCAATCGCCCCCGGTGTTGGTCACCTCGGCAGCGCCGAGCAGTTCCCCGTCCGGCGCATCGCGGCGAAGCTCGATGGTTCCGCCGGCTCCCTCGGAGCGGACCCGGAACTCGATCTCGTCGATGTTCAGCAGGTGCACCGGTTCGAAGGCCACCCAATCGCCGTGGTTCACGTCGGACAGCCGCTGACCACCGCTCTCCTCCGGGTCTTGCGCGTTCTGGGTGCTCACCCCTTCGGCCGCGTCGTAGAACTGCGCCTGCTTCCGCTTCGGCTGAAGTGTCACCTGATCGGTACCGGTCAGGGTGGGCAGGCCCTCGGCGCCGCGGTCGGTGTACCGGGCCGTGAGCACCCAGTACACGTTCAGATCCGGACCGTGTCCGGAGTCGGCGGGGGTGTCGAAGGTACCCTCGCATCCTCGCTGCTCACCCATGGGATGAGCATGTTCGTCGTGACCGAGGGCGGAGTTCAGGATCACCTCGTCGCAATTGATGTCGCCGTCTTCGACGTCGGTCACGTCGATCCGATAACCGCCACCTTCGCCCCAGTCGAAGAACCCGCCGTCCACCGGCAGCGCCAGATCGACCTCGGGCGCGGTATTCCCGACGACGATCGTCGTGCCTGCCTGTCCGGTCAGCCCATTGGTGTCGGTCACGGTCAGCGTGACCGGGTAGACGCCGTTTTCGGTGAACGTGTGCGTGGGGTGTGTCTCGGTGGATGTCGCTCCGTCGCCGAAGTTCCAGTGGTACTCGGCGATCTCCACGTCCTCGTCCGGGTGCTCCGTCCCTTCGCTGGAGAAGGCAACTTCGAGCGGGGCCTGGCCGGAGCGTACCGACGGGGTCACCCGGGCACGTGGCGAGCGGCCGTCGGCGACGTAGTCAACCCTGGACAGCTGTGCCAGCGGGTGCTCGACGAAGAACCCGCCGCCGTACTCCAGCACGTACAGTGAGCCGTCGGGTCCCCACTCCATGTCCATCGGAGCGTTCCAGTCCATATCCGGCAGCATGTCGGTGATCTCGTGCACGGCTGTGCCGTCGTCGTCGAGATGGAACTGCTTGATGTAGTTCCGGGTCCACTCGTAGAAGAGTGGCACGCCGTCGAACTCCACCGGGAACGCCGTCGGGAACTGCTCAGCCACGTCGGCGTCGTACTGGTAGGCCGGCCCGCCCATCGGCCCGCCACCGCCACTGCCCAGCTCGGGGAACTCCGGGACGACGGTGCTGTTGTGGTACCACACCTCGGCGGGGGTCATCGGGGGCAGTTGTTCTAGGCCGGTGTTGAGCGGCGACTCGTTCACCGGGGCGTCGCAGTCGAAGGTGTCTCCCGACTCACCGGTTTCGAAGTCGTAATCTACGTACGGGAACTTGTTGCCCACGCAGTACGGCCAGCCGTGGTTGCGAGGCTCGGTGATGACCACCCATTCGATCGTCGCCCGGGGGCCGCGATCCGGATTCGGCGCGCTCGCGTCCGGGCCGTAGTCGCCGAGGTAGACCGCATCGGTCACGGGGTCGACGGAGAACCGGAACGGGTTGCGGAAACCCATCGCGTAGATCTCCGGCCGGGCCAGTTCGGGATCGTAGACCCCATCCGGGAACAGATGGTCCCACTCGCCGCTGGTGAACATGTTGTCGTCCGGAACGTCGTAGGAACCGTCCTCGTTCACGGTGATCCGCAGCAGCTTCCCCCGCAGATCAGCCGTGTTGGCCGAGGTACGTTGCGCGTCGAACCCCGGGTTGCGATACGGGCGAACGTCGATCGGCGTGTAGTTCTGCGATTGGAACGGATTGGTGTCGTCGCCGGTGGACAGGAACAGGTTGCCCTGTGAGTCGAAACCGATATCCCCGCCGTTGTGGCAGCACAGTCCCCGGTTGATCGGCACCTCGAGAATCTCCTGCTCGGAGTCCAGGTCAATGTAGGGGTTCACCGGGTCGTCGACGAACTGGAACCGCGACAGCACGTTGTGCCCGACGTAGTCGTCGAAAATGCTCGTGTCACCACCAGGCTCGACCTCATTCGGCGCGGGCCCTTCCGGGAAGCCGGGGATCACCGGCGAGTAATACACGTACACCCAGCCGTTGTCCTCGAAATCCGGATCCAGCGCGATGCCCTGCATCCCGTCCTCGGAGAACTGGTACACCGGCAGCGACGTGATCACGCGGGTGCTTGCCGTCTGCGGATCGTAGAGGCGGAACTGGCCCTGCCGGTTCGTGTGCAGCACCCGCCGGTCCGGGAGAACCGCCATCGACATCGGCTCACCGACTTCACTCGTCAGGGTGATCTTTTCGTAGTCTTCCCAGTCGGTGTCGGGATGGTCATGCGCGCCCGCGGGGGCCACGCCGGCAAGGCCTGCCGCGGCGACGGCGATGGCCGAGATCACGGCCGCGATTCGGGTTGATATCGACATCATCTGACATTTCTCCTTGTCAGGCAGGTAGTGCGGAGGGTCGGCCCACTTTGCGCGCCTGGTCACTCATGAACGCCGCAATGGGCCGGCCCTCGCGTATTGCAGTCCTCGAACGCCACAGGTGCGCAGTGCCCGGAGACCAGAGGCCGTGATCCGTCAGCCGCGAAGCGTCGACATCGCCTCGTAGCTGCGCTCCGCGGCGCCGAAGGCTCCGCCGAGCTCCGGCGGGGTGCCGGGAGCGTTGTCCTGCTCCCACAGCGAGATATATGCGCCGACGGCCCGGAGTTCGCGATAGAACGACGCGAAGTCGATATCACCCGCGCCGAACTCGACGATGTCGTAGCCGTTCGGGTTGTCCGGGTTGCTGGCGCCGTCCTTGGCGTGGAAAAGGGGATAGCGGCGTGGGTTCGCTTTGACGTACTCGACAGGTTCGAAGCCCGGAGCAATGTGCTGCCCGGCGTAGGCCCAGTAGATGTCCATCTCCAGGTAGACGAGCTTCGGGTCCGTCTCGGACAGGAGCAGGTCGTAGAGACGCACACCTGGATCGTCCGCGGCGAAGCGGAACTCATTGTGATGATTGTGGTGATACCACTTGAGCCCGCGCGCGGCCGCGGCGGCGCCAAAACCGTTGAACTCTTCGGCAGCCGCCTTGTAGCCGGCCACCGTGCGGTTACCTGGAGACACCGGCTCGTTGGCCGTGCCGATGTAGGGCAACCCGAGGGTTTCGGCGATGTCTAGCTCAGCCTCCATGTTGTTGCGGAAATCGTTGATGCCGCGGTGGCCGCCGATGCCGTTGAGCCCGTTGTCGTCGAGCAGCTGCCGGATCCGCGCGGGCGTGATGCCTGGCTCGGCCGACGAGGTGTAGCCGGCGAACTCCACATGCCGGTACCCCATCCGGGAGAGCTCTTCGAACACGGCCCGGAATCCTAATTCGCTGACGAGGTTACGGATCGTGAACAGCTGGATGCCGATTCGCCCGCGTGGGATGAGCCGGGCTCTTGGCGCCGCCGAGGCCGAGAGTGAGCTTGCGATGGTGGCCGTACTGACGGCCGCCGTTGTACCTGCGACAGCGCTCAGAAACTGCCGCCGGTTGATCTCCGGACGTGCCATGTCGTTCTCCTGGTGAATGAGACCGAAGACGATGGGCAGTTGCGCGGGGCGCATATGCGCGAGGTTCACCACCTCCGTCCGGCGCCCGACAGTGACTGGTTGATGTCGAAACATATTGTTAACCAAGCAATAGGTCAATACTTTTCGTCAAACTTTCGACATAAACTTGCGAAAGAACGACGGCCGTCCGCGTTTAGTTGGGCGCATTGGTCGCATGCGGCGTAAAAGTCGCCGAATCCGGTGATCGTCAGTGGGTTGTGGTCGCTGTGAGGTGATCGTCAGTACGCCGTGGTCGTGGGACTACGACCACGGCGTACTGACGATCACCGGCATTTGGGGCGCGCAAGGCAGCCCGTGCCAGGATCCGCGCTCAACCAGCCGCGTAGACGGCTTCGCTGATCAATGCCGCCGCACCGACGACACCGGCATCGTCGCCCATCTCACTGAGCACGATCGGCAGGTTCCCAGTGGCCAACGGCGGCGAGCGACGGTAGACGACGCCTCGCACCTCGGCGAGCAACGGATGCCCGAGCCGGGCAACCCGGCCCCCGATGACGATCAGACCGGGGTTGAAGAATGACACGAGGCTCGCCAGCACCCAGCCCACCCGATTGCCGCCGTCCCGGATCAATTGGACGGCATGCCCGTCACCCCGGCTGACGGCTTGAGCGACGTCGGCCGCCGTCAGCTCGCCTTTCTCCTCAAGCAGTGCGGCGAGGGCGGGCGAGCGACCGTTGCGGACAGCGGCCAACGCGTCCCGCGCGAGGGCCGCGCCACCGAAATACGCTTCCAGGCATCCAGTGTTGCCGCAGGCACACATCGGCCCGACCTCCTCTACGCGGATGTGCCCGATGTCGCCCGCGCAGCCGTCGACGCCGCGGTACAGCTGGCCGCCCACGATGATGCCGCAGCCGATTCCGGTTCCTATCTTGACGAATAGGAACGACGGCGCCGACTTCGCGACCCCCGAATGCTGCTCCCCCAACGCCATCAAGTTGACGTCGTTGTCCAGCAGAACCGGGCACCCGAGCTCGCGGGCCACCGCATCACGCACCGGATAGCCGTCCCAACCCGGCATGATCGGCGGTGCTGCCGGAATGCCGCCGTGGAAGTCCACTGGGCCGGGTACACCTATACCCACACCTGCCGGCCGGTCGATGTTCTGCTCAGCCAGCACCTCGCGAGTCAGCTCCAGGGCCGCACCGAGCACGTGTTCCGGGCCCAAGCGCACATCCATCGCCATGTGGTGACGCTCGCCCAGCACAGCCAGCCGGCCGTCGGTGATCGCCACGGACATCGATGTCGCGCCGATGTCGATTCCGACGAAGCGCAGGTCGGCCGAGAGGTCAACCAGGGTGGAGCGGCGCCCGCCGCGTGAAGCCGCGGGCCCAGCGGGCTCGGCGAGACCGAGCTCGGCGAGGCGGTTGATCTCACCAGCCATCGTCGTGCGGGAGACCCCCATCCGGTCCGCCAGCTGAACGCGCGACAACGGACCTTCGTCCCGCAGCAGTTTCAGAACCTTGGCCTGGGTGGGATTTTCGGCCCGGCCGGCCAGTGTGTGTGGCACGGGTTTCATCCTGCCACGCGGCCGTTTCGCCAACGGTCTCGCCACTCAGCAGCGTCGGTGATCGTTGTCAGCTTTTCGCTGTCGAAAATAGCACAATCGGGACACAAAGCCGCCGGACAACAGCCTGAAACCGGCAACGATCAACGAAGGGCTGGGTACTGGATAGGACCAGTATGCGGCGCACGCTGTGGCAAGCTATGCCCATGATCGATGGCCCGATACATGTCCTGACCACGGTCGCAGCCGTGGGATCCGCTGTCATGGCCGGCTGTTTCCTCATCTTCTCGGTCATGGTGATGCCCGCGCTGGCCCGGCTTTCCGCAACCCAAGGCATCGCGGCGATGCAGCAGATCAACATCGTGGCCATCCGGCCGGTCTTCATGACGACGCTGTTCGCTCCGGCGCTGATCTCGATCGTGCTGCTGATCGTCTCGATCGCTGAACTGGGCGAAACCTGGGCCGGATACGTGCTGGCGGGCAGCGTCACTTACCTCATCGCAGCGATCGTGGTGACCGCCGGCTACAACGTCCCGCGCAACAACGCGCTCGCCGAGCTGGATCCGGCCGACCCGAACGCCGAAGCCCACTGGGGGCAGTATGTCAGGGAGTGGACCAGGAGCAACCACGTCCGCGCACTCGGTTCACTGGCGGCGGCCGTCCTCTTCACCCTCGCCCTCGTTTCCCGTTGATCATGCACACAGCGCCGCGCCACAACGCGGCCTATTGTTCACAGTCCTCTGAGATGAGGGCTTGATTCGATTCATCCGGTACGATATGGCCGAAATGTCTATGTAGCTGCTCGTCAGGTCACCATTACTTGACAATGACGTGAACCGCATAGGCCGAACATGTCATGCACGGGGGTGCACATGGCCGAGCCTGCCGGCGTGCGCGAATGGAACGGCGCACACCTGCCTCTGCCCGGAACTTTCACCATCGACCCTACCCACACCACCGTGGGCTTCGTCGCACGCCATCTGATGGTGACGCAGGTCAGAGGCAGGTTCGAAGAGGTGGAGGGGGTCATCCACGTCGCCGAGAATCCGCTCGATTCCCGGGCCGGCGCGACCATCAAAACAGCGAGCATCGTCACCGGTGCCGCTGATCGCGACGCCCACCTCAGCAGCTCCGACTTTCTCGACGTCGAACACTTCCCCTCGATCTCCTATGTCTCACGAGAGATCATCGGCGGCGACCCCGACGCCAAGTGGGACATGGTCGATGGCAAGGTAGTACGCCGCCGTCGTGGCAGCGGGCGACTCCTGGTCACCGGCGACCTGACGATCAAGGGAATCACCCGGCCGATCACTCTCGACCTCTCCATCGACGGCGTCACCGGCGACCCATGGGGCGGTGAACGCCTGGCGCTCAGCGCCACCGGCGAGATCGACCGAGAAGCCTACGGCATGACCTGGAACGTCGCACTCGAAACGGGCGGCTGGCTGGTGTCACAGAAGATCCGGATCGAGATCCGCGCTCAGGCCGTTCGCGCCGGCTGAGCCGCGCAGCCGACGCGGGCTCCGGTCACCCCACAACAGCACCGGCCCGGGATACGCATAAGCCCATTCAAGAAATGATTCTCACTCTTGTTACGATACCCGTGCACATGGAATGAACCGACCCGTCGGTTCATCATACGAGAATGACGATCATTTCCTGAACTGAGAGGCTGCCGACAGTGACCGTGCCTGCCGGAACACAGCAGGCCACGTCCAACGACCCCCACCATCAGAGCACTCATACCGATGGTCGGGACGCGCCCAGAGTTCGATGGCTGAGCACCCGCGGCGGCATCGCTCTGGCGGTAGTTGTACTTACCGTCCTGCTGGTGGTGTCCGTTGTGGTAGCGATCGGCCTCGGCTCGGCCGTGGTGCCGCCGTCCGACACCGCCCGTTATCTGTGGGCGTCCGTGACCGGTGGCAGTATTCCAGCCGACGAATCCACCCGCTACCAGATCATCTGGCAGGTCCGCACCCCACGGGTGCTACTCGCGGTCATCGTCGGAGCGGGCCTGGGTGTCGTGGGCGTGGTGATTCAGGCAATGGTGCGCAACGCCCTCGCCGACCCCTTCATCCTGGGCGTCTCTTCGGGCGCTTCCGTGGGTGCGGTGACCGTCGGCGTGTTCGGAGCGCTCGCCACCGTGGGGATCTACGCCGTTTCCATCGGCGCGTTCCTGGGCGCGCTCGGAGCCACCCTGCTCGTCTTTCTGATCTCGTACTCCCGGGCAGGTGTCATGCCGTTGCGGCTGGTGCTGACCGGAGTCGCGATGTCGTTCGGCTTCCAGGCGATCATGAGCGTGATCATCTACTTCGCCCCCAGCAGCGAGGCCACGAGCACGGTGCTCTTCTGGTCGATGGGTAGCTTCGGCGCGGCGACGTGGGGCGCGCTGCCCGTCGTGGCGATCGCGGTAGCCGCCGGCCTCGTCGTACTGCACCGGTTCAGCCGACCCCTGGACGTCATGGCGCTGGGCGACGAAACCGCCGCGAGCCTCGGAGTGGACGCCAGCGGCGTGCGCAAAGTCCTCTTCGCGCTCACCGCCGTCATGACCGGCGCGATGGTCGCGGTCAGCGGCGCCATCGGGTTCGTCGGGCTGATCATCCCGCACATCGTGCGGATCATCGTGGGCGCCAGTCATCGTCGCGTGCTCACCATCACACCCTTCGTCGGCGCCATCTTCATGGTGTGGGTCGACCTCGTGTCGCGCACGCTGGTGGCTCCCCGCGAGCTGCCTCTGGGCGCGATCACCGCGCTCGTCGGCGTCCCGGTCTTCATCACCCTGATGCGCCGCAAGAGTTACCTGTTCGGGGGCCGTTGATGGACCTCAACCTTGATCTGCTCTCGGTGCGCCTGAACGGCACAGACCTGGTCCGCGAGCTCTCACTCGACGTCCGCTCCGAGCACGTCGTAGGGCTCGTCGGGCCGAATGGGTCCGGCAAGTCCACTGCGCTGCGGTGCGTGTATCGGGCGCTGAAACCGAGCTCCGGCGCCGTGTGGATCGGCGACCACGATCTCAGCACTCTCAGTCTGAGGCAGAGCGCGCAGCTGGTAGCCGCGCTGAGCCAGGAGAGCGGGACCGACCTCGATTTCACCGTCGAGGAAGTGATCGCCCTCGGACGCACCCCCCACCTGCGTGGCAATCAGCCGCTCAGCGCACGGGAGCGGGAGCTGTGCCGGCGCGCGATGAAGCAACTCGATGTGACCCACCTGGCGCACCGCGGAGTGCTCGAACTCTCCGGTGGAGAACGTCAGCGTGTGCTGGTGGCACGCGCCCTTGTGCAGGAGCCGCGCGTGCTGGTGCTCGACGAACCCACGAACCACCTCGACGTGCGCCACCAAATCGAGCTGCTCTCACTGCTCAAGGGGTCCGGCCTGACCGTGCTCATCGTCTTGCACGACCTCAACCTCGCAGCAGCAGCCTGCGACCACCTGGGCGTGCTCGCCGGCGGCCGGCTGGTGGCATCCGGAACTCCGCGCGAAATCCTGACCACTGCGCTGATCCGGAACGTCTTCGGCGTCGACGCCGAGATCATCGCCCATCCCCTCACCGGCGACCCCCAGCTCTTGTATTCGCTGGACCCGGATCTTGTGAAAGGAACCCCGTCATGACCCCGACCCGCAAAACGCTCGCTGTCCTGACCGCCGGCACACTGCTCGCCGGCTGCGGCGCGGATATCGAGAACGACGACAACACCACCGAAGCGGTCACCGTCAAACGGTGTGGTGAAGACGTCGAATACACCACACCTCAGCGAGCTGTGGTGTACGAAGGCGGCAGCGCGGACAAGATGTTCGCCCTGGGGCTCACCGATCACGTGCACGGATACGTGATGCCTCCGGCCAATCCGCCGGTGGAGGATTCGCCATGGGCATCGGAGTACGAGAAGGTGGAATTTCTCAGCGACGACCTGCTGAACCGGGAACTCGTGGTCGACGCGGAAGCGGATTTCGTCGTCGCCGGCTGGAATTCGGGCTTCAGCGACCAACGCGGCATCACCCCCGAGATCCTCGACGGACTCGGGATTCAGAGTTTCATGCACACCGAGTCGTGCTTCAACTATCCAGGCTTTCCCGAACGGGTGGACCCATTCGACGGGCTCTACGCGGACCTAGAGCGGCTGGGCCAGATCTTCGGCGTCGAGGACCGCGCGGACGAGTTGGTCGAAGAAATGCAGGCGCGCGTCGAAGCCGTCCAGGAACAGCTTCCCGAGGCTGACCAGTTGCGGGTGTTCCTTTACGATTCCGGCACCGACCAGCCGTTCACGGCCGGCAACCAGGTGCCTCCGAACGACATCATCCGTTTTGCCGGCGGCGAGAACATCTTCGCCGATCTCGATGAGCGCTGGGTGCAGGTCGGATGGGAGTCGGTCGTCGCCGCGGACCCTGAGGTGATCGTCATCCTCGACTACGGCGACCAGCCCGCGGACGAGAAGATCGAATTCCTGAAGACGTCATCGGTCACCAGCGAACTGCCGGCGGTGGTCGAGGACAATTTCTTCGTTCTCGACTACAACGAAGGGATCAGCAGTCCGCGTAATATCGACGGTCTGGAAAAGTTCGCTGGCTACCTACGCGATCTCCAGGATTCCTGACAGGATCGGCTCGAAATAGTCACCTAGAGTTATTAGTGCTGCTCCGAGACGGGTTGGGGGATGAATGAAGAGTCATGATTCCCCCAGTCCGGAGAATAAACGACCCTACTCATTGCGCGATAAGTATAGTAAACTCTGACTTCCTGCCAGGTGTACTTCCACCTCGCCCCATTCGATTTGCACCGCATACACATAGCCCGCTTCGGCTGCCCCGCTGGGACCGAGGCGGGTTTCGACGCGCATGTAAAGGGGGGTTGATGACTGAACAGCCAGACGACGACGCCGTGGCCGGACTCTATGTCTCACCGCAAGTATTCACCGCCGCCTTGCTCGGCGCTCTTATTCGCCAAGCGGGTGGCCGGGTCACCGTCTCAGAGCGGGCTTACAAGAAAGAAGCCGCGCGGGTCATGGAGGGCCTACGTACCGGTCTGACCGTCGAGCGGAGCCCGAAGAAGGGACACTTCTCCGTCCGGATGATCTCCGATCAGCACACAACAGACACACCACGCGAGTGAGACAGTAGCCCACCATCATGATGACCGCGGGCCGTCGAGACACGACGGCCATCACGATCGCCGGGCACGTCATTCAGGCGCGCCGCCGCAGCAGCATGGAGAGCGCGGCACCGAGCAGCAGACCCACCAAGCCGGCGGCCACTGCCCATCCCCACACCATGCCGTTGGCCCCAGATGCCTCGGCACGGAAATCCGGAACATCGTCGGGGTCGCCATAGGCGCCCTGCCGGTCGAGCGTGTTGCCGTCGGTCCAGCCGCCGCCCACGTCACAGTTCACCCGGTCTCGGGCCGACACGCCGTCGAGCTCCATGCTCAGCGATCGAGCCGAAGCGGTGGTGCCTTCAGGAACTTCCACGTCGGGTTGCCGCAGCCCACCGTCCTGCCGCAACTGATCCAGTACCGACTCCAGCAGATGGTTGGCCAGCGTCAGCCCGTCCATGGCCTGAGCGGCGGTGTAGGCGGTCAGAACTCGCGCGCCGTCGCCGCCGTTGGAGTACGCGTCCGATGCCTCCTGCAGTACGTCCGGCCACTCCTCGAGGATTCCGGCTTCGAATCCTTCGAGCGCATCGGTGACGTTCGCCAGATGAGCCTCGGGCCGAGCACACGTGGCATACATCAGGCGTTTGAAGGTCTGGGTCGCGTACTCGGTCGCCTCTTGTTCGGCATACTCCGGATTCAGATAGCTCGACGCCGCACCCGACGTCAGGTACCGGTGCTGGGTGTACTCGACCGGAACGGCCTCGGTCCCGATGGCGATCGGAATGTACGGAGCGGTGGCCGCCGCCGTAGACGCCACCCAGAGGGTCGCGAGCTCGGGGTGGTCGAGATCATCACGCAGCTCGGCGACGTGGCCGTAGCCGGCGCGGTCGTCGGACCATCGCGGATCACGGACCAGCCGCATCATGTCCTGCAGAGTGACCGGCGCGAGCTCTGCCAGCTCGGCTTCCAGTGATACCGGGTTCCGGTAAGGTGCGGGATCCTCAGGGTCGGCGACTTGTCCGATATCGAACTCGCCGGTCGGAAACTCCTGCTGGTATACCTCCTGGATATTGAACGGCTCGCCAGCGTCGGGGTCGTACCACTCCTGCTCCACCGCGAAGTCGATCAGCTTGGCTGAGCCGAGGTAGTCCGGATGTTCGCCATCGACCGCCTCGACCGGAAACTCGTGCATATAACCGGGATACGAAACCCTGATGTCGTCGGAGCCGAGGCGCTCGGCGGCCCAGAGACCTTCCCCGCCGGAAAACTCGATAAAGATCCACCCCTCGTTCTCGTCGGCGAACAAGTGCGAGTTGCCGCCGTAGGTGGTGTAGCCGTAGGTGTCGATGAGATCGCCGAGGATCTCGACCGCTTCGCGGGCACTCGTGGCGCGCTCCATCGCGATGCGCGAGAGATCCGAGTAACTCGGCCCGGTCTGGTCCTCGGGTGTCATGTCCCACAGTTCCTCGCGGGAGTTGGACCACACGTCGCGAGCGGCGACGTTGTGCTCATTCAGGCCGCCGTTCGTCAGCGGGGCGGGGAAACCGGCGAACTCGGAGTAATTGGAGGTGATGTAACGCGCGGTCTCCGGCACCTGCGGGATCTCGGTCAGCTGACCAGGCATGTCCGCCTCCTCGGTGGCCCCGACAGTGATCGTCGAACCCTCCGGGTGGGTCTGCCGTGGCACCACTTCGACCCAGTGGCTCGAGGGCTCGTGCCCGAAGCCACCGAGCAGCACGTGACCATCAGCGGTCAGGTCTTTGCCGACGTAGAAGGCGATGCTCTTGTCCGGATCGGCAGCACGCTGGCCAGCGGCGACACTACTTTCGCCAGCATGTGCGCCGGGCTCTGCCGGGGCGGCCGACGCGGGCACCGCCAGCGCCGCGAGCGAGAGTGCGCTCAACGGAATCAGTGCAGGCACAAGGACAAGAGACAGACATCGACGCATGGTGGTACGTGGCTCCTCACTCATGGGACGTGACGGCGCTCAGAGGCCGCTCACACCTTCGGGCCCGCTGCTGGGCGGGCACCCTTCTCAACTCATCTGATCATGCCAGCCACGTCCGTCTGGGCGCAGGTCGTCGCCTATCTAATGCTGCTCGCCGGCGTAGATCACCTCGACTTCGAGCTCGGCCAGCGCCGCCTCGAAGTCTTCAGCCAGCGGACGATCGGTGACCAGCGCCGATACACGTTCGAGCGGCGCTGATGCGAACTGAGCCACGATGCCTATCTTCGTGTGATCGGCGACGACCACCACCGAGCCCAAGGTGCCGGCGATCATCAACCGGGCGATCTCACTCTCGCCCTCGTTCGGGGTGGTCAATCCGTATCTGAGGCTGATGCCGTCGACCCCGATGAAACAGCGGTCGGCATGCATCGACCGGATTGCTTGCGCGGCCAGTGGGCCGACGTAGGAATTCGACCGTTGCCTGTACCGCCCCCCGGACAGGACGAGTTCATTGCCCTCACGCCATGCTTCGAGGGCCGCGGCGTTGTTGGTGATAACGCGCACGCCCTGCTTCAACGCCAGATGCCGCAGCACCTGCAGGTTGGTGGATCCGCTGTTGACGAAGATGATCTCGCCCGGCTCGACGAGGTCGGCAGCGGCCTGACCGATGGATCTCTTCGCACCGACCTCCAACTCGTCCTTGTCGTCATAGCGCGGCTCGGAACTCATCCGCCGCGTCAGGATGGAGCCGCCGTGGGTGCGTTCGAGCACCCCTTTGGCTTCCATGCGGGCCATGTCCCGGCGGATCGTCGTTTCCGAAGCACCGAGCTCCTTGCTCAGGTCGGATACGCGCACCGCGCCCGCCTCGATGAGCCGATCGTAGATACGTTGCCGGCGCTCCTCGGGTATCACGATGATTCTGCCTGTTGGTTCATGGCTGCCTCTTAGTGCGTCTGAGATCCAGCTCCGTCGGTGAGCACCCTGGCGAACTCGGATAGGTCGTCACACACGATAGTCGGTTTCAATGCCGAGGCCTCGGCAGCTGCCAGCGATGTCGCGCCGCTGAGCAAGAGCGCGGAGTTGGCGCCACAGTCCAGCGCCATCCGCACATCCGTTTCGAGGCGGTCCCCGACCACCCAGCAGTCGTCCGTCGTTCCGCCATAGCGGGCCAGCGCCAGCTCGACCATTCTGACCGACGGCTTACCGACAACCTCGTCGATCGGCCAGCCCGTAGCTGTCTCGATCGCGGCGATCAGGGCGCCGCAGTCAGGCACCTGCCCGTCCACGAGGGGGCAGGTGGGATCAGGGTTGGTGGCGTAGACGGGTATCCCGTCCCAGCGGGCCGCGCAAATGGCGTCGAGCTTGGCATAGGTGAAGTCGCGGTCCCAGCCCAGCCCCACGACGTCGGCCATCCGGTGGTCTTCGACCGGGCGGAGGCCGGCCGAGGCGATCTCATCGTGTAACGCCTCCGCTCCGACCACGTACACCGCGGCTCCGGCGCCGAAGACGTCCAGCAGCCGCGTCGAGAGCGCCTCGCTGGCCGTCAGCATCTGGGTGGGCTCCAGCTTGACGCCGAGGCGTTCGAGCTTCTTGACGTACGCCGACGTCGGCGACAACGAATTGTTGGTGACGAACACACATTGGTGACCACGTTCGGCCAGCAGTTCCAGGGCCTCGACCGCGCCCGGAATCGCCTCGTCCCCCCGATAGACCGTGCCATCGAGATCAACAACGATATACATCCATCAACCCTTGTCGTGTCATGAGCGCATGACGCTCGTCGGTGGCCCCTGGCCGGGGCCACACGTGGATAGGTGCGGGAATCGGTGACGGCCATCTCAGCGATTCGGAGACATGCCGCCACTGAGCCGGTAGGCGATCTGCTGCAGCAGCACCACGATCACCACCAGTAGGACGGACAGCGCCGAAGCGGTGAAAATCTCGCCTCGATGTAGTGCTTCGAAGATGCGGTAACTCATGGGTTGCCAGGCGGCCGGAGCCATCAGCACGGTGATACTCGTCTCCTTGATCACCGTGACGAACACCAGGATCGACCCGGCAAGCAAGCCCGGTGCCAGCAGCGGGAAGATCACCGTCGACACGGCGGTGAACCGGGACGCGCCGAGGCTGCTGGCCGCCTCCTCGACGTCGTTGCCGATCGCCTGCATGCTCCCGGCCGTCGACCGCAGCATGTACGGAAGCCGGCGGATCGCATACCCGACAACCAGCAGGAACGCACTCCCGGTCAGCACGAGGGGGCCCGCGTTGAAGGATTGGATGAGCGCGATGCCGAGCGCGATTCCCGGAACGATCAGCGGGATGGTGGTCAAGAAATCCAGACCGGTGGACTTGTGACGGTGCACGAAATAGGTGATGAACGTCCCGGCCACCAGGCAGATCAGCAACGCTCCGGCGCCGAGGATCAGGCTGTTGATCACGTTGTCGAAACCCCGGCCGAAGACCCGCTCATAGTGGGCGAGGGTCCACTCCTGCGGAGCCAGGCTCGCGCTCCAGCGCCGCGAGAACGACATCACGAACACCGACAGCAACACCAGCGTCGGCAGCAGCACGACGATCGAGCTGTACACGGCCAGCCCGCGGCACAGCCCCTTGGACCGGTTGAGCTCGATGGTCGCACCTCTGCCGGTCAGTGTGCCGTACCCCTTGCCGCGCAGCACCAGCCGCTGGAGCCCGAAGAACGCCGCCACGACGGCCGTCATCACGATCACCAGAACCGAGGCGCCGGCCCAGTTGAAGAAACCCGCGATCTCGCGATAAGCCTGTACGACGATCAGGTTGAGGTCGGGCGGCGCGAGCACGATCGCCGCGCCGAAGTCGGAGAACGCGATCGCGAAGATCAGCAGGGCACTGGAGATCACCCCAGGCAGTGCCAGCGGCAGTGTCGCGGTGAAGAACGGCGTCATGCCGCGGGCGCCGAGGTTCATCGCCGCGTTCTCCACCGATACGTCAGCTACCCGGAAGGCCGCCACCATGGGCCAGAGGACGAACGGGAACAGGAAGAACACCATGGCCAGCACGATTCCGGTCATGGAATTGACGTTGAAGATCGTCCCGTCGCCGCCCAGGCGTTGATACAGAGCGGTCGCCCAGCCGGACCGGCCGAACATGATGATCAGGCCGCCGGCGCCGACCATCGTCGGGATCACGATCGGTACCGTGCACAACACCATGAGGGTGCGCTTGAACGGCATGGCCGTGCGCGCGATCCCGTACGCGATCGGCATCGCCATCAAGGTCGTGATCAGCGCCACCCAGGTCGCCAGCACCAGGCTGTTGCCCAGAGCCGAGACATAGGCCGGGCGGGTCACCGTGTCGATGAACGTGCCGAAGGACGCGTCGGCCAGCCGCTCCAGATTGGTGGTGCGCAGCTGCCCGTCGAAGACGGCGCCGAGCAGGTTGGCCGGCTGCCCGGTGAGGCTCACCACCACCAGCGAGATCAGCGGGATGAGCAGGAAGACGGCGAAGAACGTCCAGATCAGTACGCGGACGACCCCTAGTGTGTCGAGATGGCGGCGCAACCAGCCGCGCGGCCCGGATCGCCCGGGGGCCGAATCGGCTTGCGGCCCCGTCTCCGGGGCGGCCGGCTCGCGGGTGCCCACGCCACTCACGGCCGGTCCTCCGGGGCGAGCAGGCGCACCCGCGACGGATGAACGCCGAGCACGACGTTGTCGCCGACCTCCATCAACGACGACGGCCCGCCGAAGGAATGCTCGGCGAGAACCAGCCCGGCCGGCGTCTCGACCTCGTACTGCACGATGGCGCCCAGGAAACCGACGTGGCGCACCCTGCCCAGCAACTGGTTAGGCTCTCTCGTGCCGCCGCCGGCAGCGGAGCCACCATTGTCCGGCGCCCGCGACACGTTGATCGCCTCCGGCCGGATGAGCACCTTGCACTGCTTGTCAGCGGCGTCCCAGCTGTCTTCGGAGCGAAAGCCCAGGCCGCCGACGTCAACGCGTGACCCCACGCCGTCCGATCGCCCGGCGATCTGACCGTCCAGCAGGTTGGACGTCCCCACGAAGTCAGCCGCCCACGGCGTGGCTGGGCGTTCGTAGAGTTCCGATGGCTTGGCGACCTGGACGATCTTGCCGTCTCGCATCAGCGCGATCCGGTCGGCCATGCTCATGGCCTCTTCCTGATCGTGGGTCACGAAGATCGTCGTGATGCCGACCCGCTGCTGGATGTCGCGGATCGTGTACCGCATCTGATTGCGCAGCTTGCGGTCCAGATTAGACAGCGGCTCGTCCATGAGCAGCACCGACGGCTGTTTGACCAATGCCCGCGCCAGGGCCACTCGCTGTTGCTGCCCGCCGGAGAGCTGGCTGATCTTGCGGCGTTCGTATCCGGCCAGATCCACCTGTTCCAGGGCCCGCGCCACCTCGTCGCGCACCTCCGCCTGCCGATGGGCGATCCGGCCGTTCAGCAGGCTGCCGATGGCTCCCGCCCGGCGGCCCACGCCCCCGTGCAGGCGGTCCATGAGCAGGCCGTAGGCCACATTGCGGAAGACGTCGTAATGCGGGAAGAGGGCGTAGTTCTGGAAGACCATGCCGGTGTCGCGTTGCGCGGGCGACAGCCCGGCGACCGCACGCCCGGCGATCTCCACGTGCCCTGACGTCGGCTGCTCGAAGCCGGCGATACACCGCATCGTGGTGGTTTTGCCGCATCCCGAGGGTCCGAGCAGCGCGAAGAACTCGCCCTGCTCGATGCCGACGCTGACGCCCTGGACAGCGACGGTGTCGTTGAACTTCTTCGTCAGGTCCCGGAGCACGAGGAAGCCGTCGCCGCCGGTAGCCGACGCCTGATCGGCCGTCTCGGCCAGCATGTTGTCAGCTGCCATAACGGTCTGCCCACTCCGTCCGGGTGCTGTCGTAGTTCTCCGAGACCCAGTCGACGTCGAGATCCATGGCGAAATCGACAACGTCCTCCGGAGACAGCGGGATCCGCATGTCGACCTCGTCATTGGCGACCAGGTAGTGCCAGTCGGCGCGGATCTGCTGGCCCTCAGGGCTCAGGAACCATTCGATGAACTGCTGCGCACCCTCCGGGTTGGGTCCGTCGGCGATCAGCGTGATCGGGTTGACCAGCACGGGAGTGTTCTCGGGAATGTGGAACTCGACCGGCGCGCCCTGCTGCTCCTGCAACTGGTAGGGCATGAACTCGAAGGCCACGCCGAGCGAGGCCTCGCCCTGGGCCACCGCCTGGGTGGGCCCGGCCCCGGAGTCGGGGATGGCGCTGGCGTTCTCGACGATCTGATCGAAGTAGTCCCAGGCCGCGTCCTCGCCCTGCGACATCACCTGGCTGAGCACGAATAGCGTGGCGGTACCGGACGCCGCCGGGTTGGGCAGCTGGATCTCGCCGTGCCAGCGCTCGTCGGCCAGCTCCTCCCAGGTCTGTGGGAGCTCGTCCTCGCTGACCAGTTCGGTGTTGTAGGCCAGGCCGAGCACGAAGATGTCTGCCCCGATCCAGTACCACTCGTCGTCGCGCATCTGGATCGGTCCCTCGAACAGCTCCCAATCCGAGACGACGTCCGGGGTGTAGGACTCGAGGAGGCCGTTCTCCTTGGCGAACTCGAACGGCATGAACCCGCCGCCGCCGTACCAGACGTCGCCACGCGGATTGTCCTGCTCGGCGAGCATCTGGTTGACGATCTCGTTGGTGCCGCCGGAGGTCACCGTCACGTTACCGCCGACCTGGTCCTCGAACGCCGACGCGATCTCCTCGGTCATGTCCGCGGTCTCGGGTGAATAGAAGTTGATCGTGCCGATGCCGCCGTCGTCGTTCGACCCGCCACACGAGGCGAGAAGCAGCGCGGCTGTCGCGAGCACGGCCGTCGTCCCCAGCGCTCTACGTGATCTCCGCCAGTTGTTCGTCGTACCCATATCGATTTAGTTCCTTCCGTGAGTCCTCGGTGATCGTCAGTGCGTTGTGGTCGCTGTGGGGTGATCATCAGTACGCCGTGGTCGTTGGGTTACGACCACAACGCACTGACGATCACCGGAGGGCGTGGGCGTCCGCCGCGATGAGCTCACCGGGATGAGCTCCGAGGTCACCCCGGTTCACGGCCTGCTCCGCCAGCCGCGCCGTACGGCTCCAGTCCTGCTGATCGATCGCGGCCAGCAACTGGTCGCGGATGTGTTTGGGGACCTCGGGCCCGGTGGCCAGCCGGACCAGACCCTCTGCCGACGCCTCCACGGTGACCACCGCCGACGCCTCGGCTTCTCCGGCCACACCGGTCACCACCGCAAACAATGTGTGCTCGCCCAGTTCCAGGCTGTCGGCGTCAATGACGCTGCCCTGTTCGACGGGCTCGCCGTCGAAGGTGATCTGGATGTCGTGCGCCCGCTCGGTGACGACCGCGGGGACGATGACGTCGCCGCGGCGCAGCACCGCGCCGTCGGCCGGAGAGACAATCTGCACGGTCGGCTCCTCGGGCACGGTCTGCACATGCCGCGCGTTCCATCCGACCAGCCGGCCCGGATGGTCGGTGATCACGCCGTCCACGCCGAGGTCGCGCAGGATCTCCCACTGATCGGGATCGTTGACGGTGTACGGCATCACGGCGATGCCGGCGTCGTGCAGTTCTGCGATCGCCTCCGGGCGATCTTGGAGCCGCGCCCAGGACGGGTTGTAGGAGACAACGTCGAAATCCCGGGCGACCGCGGCCGGATCGGAGTCGATCGTCGAACGCAGCAACGCCAGGCGCAGGTCCGGCTCGATCTCACGCGCGTCACGAAGGACCTGCTCGTCGAAGCTCTGCAGGATCACCTGGTCGAGTTGGTCTCGCTCGCGGATCACATCGATCGTGGTCACCATCTCGTCATAGGTCTCCGGCCCCTTGATCTCGAGCAACAGTTCCGGGGCCCGGCCCTTCATCAGATCGAGGACGTCGGCCAGGGTGGGAACCGGCTGCCCGGCGAAGGCCGCCGAGAACCATGAGCCCGCGTCCAGGCCCGAGACATAGTCGGCGGTCACGTCCCGCAATGCGCCGGTGCCGTCGGTGGTGCGGTCGAGCGTGCTGTCATGTAGGACGATCGGCACCCCGTCGGTACTGCTGTGAACGTCGATTTCGATGTACTCCGCACCGGTGCGCATACCGGCTTCCACCGCCGCCAAGGTGTTCTCGGGCGCAACTCCGGAGTAACCCCGATGCGCGATCACCGCCGGAACCGAGTCCGGCCCGATCGGGCGGGTGATCGGGTCGTCGTCGATCTCAACGACCAGGACGTCATCAAAGGACACTGTTGCTCCGTTCGCTATCAGGCCGAGAACTCCTTCGTCAGAACGATGCAACGCGGCCGTGCTCACGACCACCTCATCGTCGAAAATCCAGGTGGCCCGGCTGCCCCGAACCTCGATCGCGACCCGCACATCGTTCCCCGTGCCGGCGTCGTACGGTGCGGGAGCGGTATCAGTCACGTTCCAGGAGTTCGAGGCCGTGCGCTGGGCGAATTCCAGGCCGTTGTGCGCTGAGGTGCCACTGCGCATGGTCGCGATCCACCACGGCGTCGAGCCGTCGGCGGCGATGTCGAGCGCCACGGCGGCCCAGCGTGCGCTGTTGACCACCTCATCGAACCGGACCGTTACCTCGACGCGGTAGTTACGCAGGTTCGGTCCGAAGGTGATCCGCGATTGCTGCGACGACGATTCGCTCGCGCCGACCAGCCGGCCGTCCTCGACGCTCCAGGCACCTTCGACGGCATTCCAGCCATCCGGGATCTCACCCCCGGAGAAGTCCTCACTGAGCACCACCCGAGGCTCGTCCGGCCCGGCCGCGGCGGGCACGTCGGAGGTGGCCGGCGCTGTGACAAGCAGGGCGGATGCCAGCGGCATGACCGCCAACGCCGAGACGGTGAGTTGGGCCAGCCGCACGGGGCACCTCCTGGACGAGGATCAGGGCAGGGACCAAACCGATCGAGACCGAGCAGAAACGTTCAGGCATACCCGAATTCCCGGGAGTCTAGGTGCCGCATTACGCTCGGTCAAGAGATGATCAAGGAGTAATCGGGCAGAAACCGCCATCTTGCGCCACTCTTGCTTCAAACTCGTGGACCGCGACTACTCTTCCAGCGCAGACCGCACCGGCCCGCTGAGTCGAGGTGGTGGTTGTCGCCTCCATCCGGGGAGTGGTCGGGCGCGCGGAGGGGCGACGAAGGAGCGCCGCAGCGGGCGGGGATGGCGGCGACAACCACCACCTCGACTCCCCCTGCCGGCTTCATCACTCGTAGGGAATCAGTTCGGCGGCCGACGAGTACCCCGCAACGCCTGCCTCGATGACCAGCCGCAGATACCGGGCGCGCACCCCGGGCAGGCTGACGTCCTTGGGCAGCGAATCGCGGTCCCATTCCCCCGCCGCGGCGCGCTCGAACGACACACCGTCAAGACTCACCAGGTAGGTGTAGCGGAAGGCGATACCGCCGTATCCATTGATCCGCGGCTGGTACCGAACCGCTGTCAGTGTCCGCTCCCGGCTCAGGTCGAGGGTGAGCTGGTGCGGGTGGGCGTCCGGAGTTCCCGGTTCCGTACGCGAATGCCAGTACGTGCGCGGATCACCATCGACCACCAGCTCGGGGCCGTACCCCGCCGCGCTACTCGATGCGCTCGCGGTCATCTCCGCGGGCGGCACGGGCACACCGCCCGGATGACCGGGCAGCTCCGGCCATGCCCCAGCCTCCGGCTCGTCGACTGCTGGTCTCGCGGGAGAGTAGCCCGCGCCGCCAGCGGTGTCGCCGGCGAATCGCAGCCGGGAGACGACGGCGCCGTGGTCGGAGTAGAAGGGATACAGGTCGTCGAGGTCGCCGCCTCGATGCTCGGGCAGCCGGCGGGTGCGCGTCGACGACGCGAGGACCTCCACGTCACCTTTGGCGAGCACGTAGTCCAGGCGCAGCGGGGCATACATGAACGAGTGACCGGCCGTCCAGGTTCGTCCCGGGTACCGGGCGACGTCGGGATGGGCGGACCGGAAAGTATCGACGAATCCCGCCTCGGCGAACATCGACATCACCGGCCATTGGAGAACCAGTCCTTCACGCCGCGGCGCCGCGGCCGCCGCTTCGGTCCAGTCCAAGTGCGACTGGGTGTTGAAGTCACCGCCCAGCAGCACCGGAGCGTCGTCGTCGACGTATCGCGGCAACCGGTCTTCGAGGATGAGCTTGGCCATCTCGATCCGGCGAGCGTGGTCGCTGGCCACCAGCTGAGCCTCGGTGTGTGTGCGTTCGATGCCTAGGGCTGTCTCCATGGCCGCCTGGTTGAGCGGCCCCCACGAACTGTCCAAATGCGAGATCCACGTGGTGAACGCATGAAAGTGCCCGCCCGAGGGCAACCCGATCCGCGCACCGCCGAAGTGAAACGACGTCACCGGGAGCTCGCTGATGGCCGGGTAGATCTCCTGCACCGGCAGCCAGGTGAACAACCAGAGGTTGTCCCGGTCGAACGCCTGTTGAGGCTCGCGAGTGATCTGCACGCCGCGGAATACCCGGCCGTCGGAGGTGTCTCGATTGAGCGCTTCCTCGATCCGTTTCCCGAGTCCGTACGTCTCCACGAGGAAGATCAGATCCGGCCGCTCGCGGGCGAGGTAAGCGAGCAACTCGTTCTTGTTCTGCTCCTCGAAGCCGTGGGCATGCTGTTTGTCGAGGTTTCCGCCATGCCAAATGTTGAAAGCCATGACGTCGAGAACGGTTTCTCCGGGCGAGCTCACAGGGCCTCCTACATCGGCAATCGGAAATGAGCACGATGCGAGAACAAGTATGCACGGTACTGCTCGCTTTACGGAAGATCCCATCTTGACCGCGCAACTAGCCGAGTCAATACTTCGCCTTGGGTCCAGTCGGCCAACGCCGCAGGTCATGACCGATCTCAACATACGGTCCCCTGCGGTGCAGTAATCGTGTCACCTGAGGTTCAGCCTGCCGCCACTCGTCGATCGCATGTTGCTCACTTTCTGAGCGTTTTTGCATGAAATTCTCTCCAAACGATTGACAATCAGCACACAGACCAGATACCACAGGCAACACAGAGTCATCGCTTCCCTGAACTGCCCCGTGACGGACCTCGGCCTAGGAGCATGCTCATCATGACCACCTTCCCCGCTCACCCGCCCTCCCGCTCTCGCCGCTTGACGAACCATCGAAACCGGTTCCTCGGCCTCGCGTCCTGCGCAGCACTACTGCTCGCCGCCTGCAGCCCCGGAACCGACGGCGGCACCACTCCCGATGAAGGCGCGGCGTTGCCCGACGCACCGGACGACGCCGTGACCGAGTCGCGTGGTGAAGCGCCGGAGCTGGCCGAGATGGTCGACGCCGGCGAGCTTCCGCCACTGGAGGAGCGGCTACCGGTCGAGCCGCTCGTCGTGGACGTCGTCGACCGCATCGGAGTGTACGGCGGAACCTGGCGGCGCGCGGAGTCCGACGTCGCCGAACTGGAAGCCACCGAGCGCCGGCATATCGGCTACGAGCGCCTGTTCAACTGGACGCCCGAGTGGGAAGGCGGCAGCGAGACCACCCCCAACATCGCGACGGATGTCGAGGTGAACGACGAGGGCACCGAGTTCATCTTCCAGCTGCGGGAAGGAATCCGCTGGTCGGACGGTGAGCCGTTCACCGCTGACGACATCGTCTTCGCCGTGGAGGACTACTACTTCCACGACGATCTGACCGCCGAAGCCGATCCGCGTCACCTCGACAGCGGCGGACCGCCGGAGGTCGAGGCGCTTGATGACTACACGGTGAAGTTCACGTTCAGCCAGCCACACGGGCTCTTTCTGCAAGGCATCGCCGAATGGGCCACTCAGCGCCTCACCGCGACACCCCGCCATTACCTGGAGCAGTTCCACCCGGACTACAACGACGACGACCTCGATGAACTGGTCGAAGAGTCCGGACTCGGCAGCTGGGTCGACAACTTCGTCGACAAGGCCGACCCGATGCGCAACCCGGACCTTCCGGTGATCTACGCCTGGCAAGTGACCCAGCCGTTCGGCCAGGGCACCCAGGTGGTCTTCGAGCGCAATCCGTACTACTGGAAGGTGGACCCGGAAGGCAACCAGCTGCCCTACATCGACCGCCACGTCGTCAACCTGGTCGAGGACAGCGAGCTGATCAAGCTGCAGGCGATGAACGGCGAGCTCGACTACCAGCGCACCGTGGGCGCCCCGGCCGACCGCGCGCTCATCATGGACAACGCCGAACAAGGTGGTTATCGCACCGTCACCACCGAGCCGGACCACATGAACACCATGGCCATCCACCTCAACCAGACGACGCCGGACGAGACCAAGCGGGAGATCTTCCAGAACAAGGACTTCCGGATCGGGCTGTCGCACGCCATCAACCGCGAGGAGATCATCGACCTCGTCTACTACGGCCAGGGCGAGCCGTACCAGATGTCCCCCACCACCGAACTCTTCTACGACGAGGAACTCGCCAAGCAGTACACCGAGTACGACGTCGACCTCGCCAACCAGTACCTGGACGACGCCGGCTACGAAATGGACTCCAACGGCCGCCGCATCGGCCCGGATGGCAACCCGATCTCGATCACCATGGACTATGCCAGCGACGTCACGGACTCGTGGACCGACGCCCTGGAGCTCATCGAAGGTTACTGGGAGGAGGTCGGTGTCAACCTCGAGCTGAACGGCATCAGCCGCTCGCTACACGCCGAGCGGGTCCGCGAGAACGGCGAGCACGAGGCCACCGTCTGGACCGGCAGCGGCGGGCTGGTGCCGTTCATGCAGACCCACTGGTACTTCCCGTCGACGCTGGCCGCCGACTTCGGCTCGGCCTGGGGCGAGTGGTACATGAACCCGGACAACCCGAACGCCGAGGAGCCGCCGGAGGGCCCGCGGCGGCAGATGGAGCTCTACGACCAGATCCTGTCCACCGTCGACCCGGACGAGCAGGTCGCGTTGATGCAGGAACTGCTGGACATCCTCAAAGAGGAGTTCTATTCGATCGGCGTCAGCACACCGCCTGAGGGCCTCGGCGTGGTCACGAACAAGATGCACAACGTCCCCGATCACATGTACAACTCCACCTCCTGGCCGTCGCCAGGACCGACCAACACCATCCAGTACTTCATCGAGGAATGAGCCGGCCGGTAACCAGAACGACTGTCCCTGGAGGTCGGTAGATGCTCAAATACATCGCCCGGCGGTTGCTGGTGATGCTTCCGACGCTGTTCCTGATCTCAGTAGCGTCGTTTTTCATCATCCAACTGCCGCCGGGTGACTTCCTGAGCACGTACGCCGCGGGCATGAGCGCGCAGGACGCGGTCGTCGCGCGCGAGCAGCTGGCAGCGCTGGAGGCACGCTACGGGCTGGATCAGCCGTTCCACGTGCAGTACTGGCGATGGATCTCCAACATCGTCTGCTGTGGCGACTTCGGCCAGTCTTTCGAGTGGAACCGCCCGGTCTCCAGCCTGATCTGGGACCGCCTGACCCTCACGATGCTGCTGGCCGTGGTGTCCACGCTGGTCACCTGGTTCGTCGCGTTCCTGATCGGCACCTACTCGGCCGTCCGGCAGTACTCGGTCGGCGACTACTTCTGGACCTTCGTCGGGTTCATCGGACTGGCCACGCCGAACTTCCTGCTGGCGCTGGTCCTGATGTACATCTCATTCCGGTATTTCGGGCAAAGCGTCGGCGGCCTGTTCTCACCGGAGTACGAGGACGCGCCGTGGAGCATCGGACGGGTCTGGGATCTGTTCCAGCACCTGTGGATCCCTGTGTTCATCATCGCCACCGCCGGGGCCGCAAGCACCATCCGGATCATGCGCGCGAACCTGCTCGACGAACTGCACCGCCCCTACACGACGACGGCGCGGGCCAAGGGCATGCAGGAGTGGCGGCTGATCGCGAAGTACCCGGTGCGGCTGGCGCTCAACCCATTCATCAGCACGGTCGGCTGGACGTTGCCGACTTTGATCTCCGGCGAGATCATCGTCTCGGTCGTGCTCAACCTGCCGACCACCGGACCGCTGCTCTTACGGTCACTACAGAGCCAGGACATGTACTTGGCGGGCAGCTTCATCCTCATGCTCGGCGTGCTGACCCTGATCGGCACTTTGCTGTCCGACATTCTCCTGGCCTGGTTGGACCCACGCATCCAGTACGAAAAGGTGGGCAGCCGATGACACACGTGGAAACATCTGCCGAACCCACGAGCCCGCCGAGCGCGCCGGACCCCGAGCCGCGCCGGAAGAACCTGTACACAGCATCGCAGTGGCGCCTGATGTGGCTACGGTTCCGCAAGCACAAGCTGGCCATGGGTGGAGCGATCTTCCTCCTGCTGGTCTACCTCGTGGTGGCCTTCGCCGAGTTCCTGGCACCGTTCAGCCCGTCGGCCCACAACGCCGACTACCAGCACGCGCCGCCACAGCGGGTGCATCTATTCGAAGACACCGGCGACGGCACCCGGTTCAATCCGCACGTGAAGGGTTTCGACTACGAAGTCGACGAGGACACGTGGCGGCGCACATTCAGCACCGACGAGACCGAGATCTATCCGATCCGCTTCTTCGTCCGTGGCCACGAATACAAACTGTTCGGCCTGGTCAGCACCGACATCCACCTGTTCGGCCCGGTGGATCCGGAGGCGCCGATGTACCTGCTCGGCGCTGACCGGATGGGCCGCGACGTGCTGAGCCGGGCCCTGTACGGCACCCGGATATCCATGTCGATCGGACTGATCGGCGTCGTCCTGGCGCTGGTGCTGGGCATCATCCTGGGTGGCATCTCCGGATACTTCGGCGGCGTCATCGACTCCGTGATCCAGCGAGTCATCGAGTTCCTGCGTTCGATCCCGGAAATCCCGCTGTGGATGGCGCTGACGGCCGCGCTACCGAGGTCGTGGTCACAAGTGCAGATCTACTTCGGTATCACGGTGATCTTGTCGATCGTCGGCTGGACCACCCTGGCTCGCGTCGTCCGCGGGCGGTTCTTCTCACTGCGCGAGGAGGACTTCGTGACGGCGGCCGCCCTCGACGGCGTCAGCAAGCCGCGGATCATCTTCCGGCACATGCTGCCGTCGTTCACCAGTCACATCATCGCGGCGGTCACCCTCGCCATCCCCGCGATGATTCTTGCCGAAACCGCGCTCAGCTTCCTGGGGCTCGGCTTGCGCGAACCCACGGTCAGCTGGGGCGTCCTGCTCCGCGAGGCGCAGAACATCCCGTCCATCGCGCAAACGCCGTGGGTACTGATCGTGCCCGCGTTCGCCGTGGTCTCGACCGTCCTGGCGTTGAACTTCGTCGGCGACGGACTGCGCGACGCCGCCGACCCGTACAACAAGAGATGATTGGTGATCCGGCCATGGTGACCCGCACCGCCCAGGCTCCGGCCGATGCCGAGCTCGCGCACGACACGCTGCTGTCCGTGCGGAACCTGAAGACACATTTCGCCCTTGACCAGGGCCTGGTCAAGGCGGTCGACGGCGCCAGCTTCGACGTCCGCCGGGGCAAGACGCTGTGCGTCGTGGGCGAGAGCGGGTGCGGCAAGAGTGTCACCGCCCGGTCGATCCTGCAGATCGTCGACCGGCCGGGCCGCGTCGTCGGTGGTCAGCTGTTGTTCCGCAAACCCGGGCGCGGGCCCGGAGGGCAGGAGGAGGTGGTCGATCTCGCGACAATGAACCCGAAAGGTGCCGACATCCGGTCGATCCGCGGCCGGGACATCGCCATGATCTTCCAGGAGCCGATGTCCTCGCTGAGCCCGGTGCACACCATCGGCAACCAGATCGTCGAGGCGGTCCACCTGCACGAGAACGTATCCAAGCAGGCGGCCAAGGACCGCGCCGTCGACGTCCTGCAGAAAGTCGGCGTGCCGAAGCCGAAGCAGCGCTTCGACTCGTACCCGTTCCAACTGAGCGGCGGACTACGGCAGCGGGCCATGATCGCCATGGCGCTGGTCTGCAACCCCACACTGCTCATCGCGGACGAACCGACGACGGCGCTGGATGTCACCACCCAGGCGCAGATCCTGGAGCTGATGCGTGAGCTGCAGGACGACTATGGCATGGCGATCATGTTCATCACTCATGACCTGGGTGTGGTGGCCGAGCTCGCCGACGACGTCGTCGTCATGTATCTGGGTCTCGCGGTGGAACGCGGCGACGTCGTCTCGGTCTTCCACGATCCGCAGCATCCGTACACCCGCGCCTTGCTGCGGGCAATCCCGAAGGTGGGCGGTGGCACCCGGGCCAGGCTGGACACGATCCGCGGCATGGTGCCCGACCCGTACAACCGGCCCGACGGGTGCCCCTTCCACAACCGGTGCGACGACTACATGCCCGGCTCGTGCGACCGGGTCGTCCCACCACCGATCGATCTCGCCGACGACCGTCAGGTGCGCTGTCTACTGCACGGCGGCGCGGACGATGTGGTTCCCGGAAACGGAGAGGTGCGATGAGCGTGGCCGGTGATGCCCAGCGGAAACGTGTCCTGCTCGACGTCAAAGACCTCCAGCTGCACTTCCCGATCCGGCACGGCTTCCTGCGCCGCACCATCGGGCACATACGCGCGGTGGACGGGCTTGACTTCTCCATCCGCGAAGGTGAGACGCTCGGGCTCGTCGGCGAATCCGGATGTGGCAAGACGTCCACCGGCCGCTGCATCGTGCGCTCACACGACCCCACCGGCGGGCAGATCCTGTACCACCGCGACGGATCTGAGCCGGCTGACATCGCGGCGGTGCACGGAAACGCGCTCAAGCCGTACCGTCGCGAGATCCGGATGGTCTTCCAGGATCCGCAGTCTTCGCTCAACCCGAGGATGACACTGCAAGACATCATCGGTGAACCGCTGAAAGCCCATGGTGTCGCATCCGGCAGCGAACTCGAGGACCGAGTGGCCGCGCTGCTGCGCGACGTGGGACTGCGCCCGGAATACCGCAGCCGCTACCCGCACGCGTTCTCCGGTGGTGAGCGGCAGCGAGTCGGGATCGCCCGCGCGCTGAGCCTGGACCCCAGGCTGGTGGTGGCCGACGAAGCGGTGTCCGCACTCGATGTCTCGGTACGGGCGCAGATCCTGAACCTGCTGCAGGATCTGCAGGCCGAGCACCACCTGACCTACCTGTTCATCTCGCACGACCTGTCTGTCGTGGAGTATCTCTGCGACCGGGTAGCGGTCATGTACGTCGGCAAGATGGTCGAGATGGCCGACACTGCCGCGCTTTTCACCCGGCCGCGGCATCCGTACACCGAGGCGTTGCTGTCCGCGGTGCCCAAGCCGGACCCGTTGCTGCGCGACCGGCGCGAGCGGATCGTGCTCTCCGGAGACGTCGCCGACCCGTCCGACCCACCCAGCGGCTGCTACTTCCACCCCCGCTGCCGGTATGCCCAGCCGATTTGCGCCGAGGAACAGCCGCCGCTGCGCGACGTCGGCGACGGCACTACCACCGCATGTCATTTCGCCGAGGAGCTCAACCTGCGCGGCGTCGCCACCCCCGCTTCCTAAATGTGGCGCTTCGGTCGTGTCCGTGGCTGGGTCGGGTGTTGTGGCACATGTCCGAGCCCTTTGGGTATGGGTGGCGTGCCTGCTCGAACCGCCAGGGCCGCTGGGCTGCTCGGGCGGCCAGCGGGCCGGGCGCCGGCGGCCGGTCGTGGTTCACACGACGAGCTTCACGACCGGTGTGTGCCTACTCGTGTGAGTTCTAACGGCGTATAGCGGCATTGGCTGGCACGACGATCTTCACGACCCCGCATACCGCCCCGGCGGCCGGTCGTGGTTCACACGACGAGCTTCACGACCGGTGTGTGCCTACTCGTGTGAGTTCTAACGGCGCATGGCGGCATTGGCTGGCACGACGATCTCCACGACCCCGAATACCTCCCCGCCGACCCGTCGTGGTTCACACGACGATCTTCACAACCAGCGGCAACCACCCCGCGAACAGGGCACACCACAGCTGGACCCCGCCGAAAGCCCCCGGGGGAACAACGCGCCTGCAGCGGCCTCCCATGAACTCACCCACGGATAGGTCACCAGAGCCCTAAATGATCATGTTTGGTGGGTTCTCTCGTGCGTCACCATGGCTGCAGGCATGGTGACGCACGAGAGAACCCACCAAACATGATCATTCGGATGGACGGGGATGGGACCGGACTTTGGGGAGGTCGGCCCGGAACCGTGACGGCGGAACGCCGAACACTTCCTTGAACCGGCGCGAGAAGGCGTACTCGTCGTAGAAGCCGAGTTCTCGCGCGATCGCGCGGATGGTCCAGCCGCCCTGCTGGAGCATCCTTGCCGCCTCGTCCATCCGGCGCCGGTTGCGCCAGCGGCCTGGTGATTCGCCCGCTATCTCGGCGAATCGTTTGCGGAACCGCTCGTAGGGCAGCCCCACCGCCGCCGCGACCCCGGTCAAATGCAGCGCCGGCTCGTGAGCCAACAACAGGCATGCCTCTTCGAACCACGACGAAGACTCCGTCGTCTTCTCGCCCGCACCGGCATGCACGGCGGCGAGCAACACCTGCAGCCGCGACCATTCGATCAGCGCGCAGCGCGCACCGCCCGGCACAGGGTCGGTCACCCCGGCTACCAGCGGCAACCATGCCTCTACCGGGGATAGATTGCCCACCGGGCGGGAACGGTCGAGAATCCCGCGTTCTTCGAGCAGCCGAGGCAGGGCGCCGTCGAACAGGATGTACCGCTCCGTCCAGCTCTCCCCCGGCCCCGGGCCGTAGTCATGTTCGAGGCCGGGAAATACGACGACGACGCTGCCGGCGCCGAGCCGGTGCTCAGCACCGTTCTCGTCCCGGTACCGGCCGCTGCCGCTGACCAGATAAACCAGCGCGTACACGTCCAAGATCCTGGAGCCGCCCAGGCCGGCACCGTCGGCGATCGCCCCGGCGTACAGAACCCGGCCGAGCGAGGCGTCGTCGCCTGCCCCACGGACCACTCGGACGCCCGTGAGGGACTGGTCGGAGACGTCGTTCAGCAGATGAAGGCTCGTTTCGCGTCGGGACCGTGGGCGATGGGTTCGGGGCCGATCCAGCGCTCGTCGGCCGGCTCGCTCGCCGGCTGATAACGCGAGTCGGTGGACATCCGGACCTGGTCGGATGTGTTGTCGAGGCTGCCGTGCACCGTGAACATGCCGAAGACGATGATGTCACCAGCCCGGAAGTCGGCGGTGAGCCAGCGGCCGCCGAGCTTCTCCCGCAACGCGGCGGGATCGTGTGACAGGGAACCGTCCCATGAGCCTGGGGTCTCGCCCTTGTTCTCGCAGTAGGCGTCCACGTCGCGGCGGCCGTAGTCTTCGGTGATCTCCGGCAGCTGGTGGCTTCCTTCGAGAATGATCAGCCCTCCGACCTCGAAGCCCGCGTCCGACAGCGGAGTCCAGGTGGTGCGCAGCCGCTGAGAACCCCGGTTCATGAACACCCCGTCCCCGTGCGGGGCGGTTCCCAGCCCGGGCGGCACCACCCGGAGCCAGGTGTACTCGAAATGCACGATCGGCTCACCCAGCAGGGCCTCGTGCAACGCCGCCGTGCGGCCACCGTAGAGCAGTTCGGTCAGCGGTGCGCTTGCCCGGGCCAGGTCGGCGCGTACCCGGGGACCGGTCAACGCCTCGGTCGGCATCAGCCGCTCGGGCAGCGCCCCGGAATCGAGCAGGCCCTCGGCTGCGAAGCGGGTGGCGACATCGGCCCGTACCGCACGAACCTCGTCCGGATGGTGGAACTCGGGCAGGTACAGGTATCCGTCGTCGCCGAGCCTGCGCAGCATCTCGGTCACACCGGCAGCCGGGTCGGTACGGCGTAGCTCCCCGAGGTGAGCGTTCTGCAGCGTCACCTCCCGCGCATGCAAGGTCCCGGCGGAAGCGACCGGTTCACGGCCGGTCAGGCTCGGTGCGCTCATCGGCGTCTCCTCTCGACTTCTCCCCCGCATAGAGAATCTGGAGATCACACTAAGAGGACCGCAGGTATTTTCCCATGGCCTATCTGGAGCTGGCTTGTAGATTCTGGTCACGGGCGATCGCCGAGTCGAGCGCACCGGCGCCCGCTTGCCGGGCCGCCTGCTCCGCGTCTACCTGAGCCTGGTACCGCGCTACCTCGTCCGCGACGGTGGTCCGGTCCCAGCCGAGATGCGCCGCGATGAGGTCCGCGACGGCGGGGGCAGCACTCACCCCGCCGTCGGGAGTCTCGAATGCCATCCGGGTGCGCCGGCTGAGCACGTCGTCGAGATGCTGCGCGCCTTCATGGGTGACGGCGTAGACCGCTTCGACGCATAGATATCCGGCGCCACCGGGAATCGGCGCGGCCATCGCGGCGTCGTTCCCGATCATGTCCAGCAGATCCGTCACCGCCGATCCGTAACGGCCGAGCAGGCGCTCGAGCTCCGCTCCCGTGAGATTCGCCCGGTGGGCCACACTCAGCCGGTCCTCCCACAACTCGTGGTAACCCACCGCGCCGAGGATGGGCAGCCGATCGGTCAACGACGGCGCGACGACGCGTCCCAGACCCGGAGCCGCGGCGTCGACCACGTCGGCGGCCATGACCCGGTACGTCGTGTACTTGCCACCGGCAATCACGAACAAACCCGGGGCCGGTTCGGCGACCGCATGCTCCCGGGAGAGCTGAGCGGTCTGGTCCGACTCTCCGGCGAGCAGCGGGCGCAGGCCCGCATACACCCCGGTCACATCGGCGACGGTCAGCGGGTCACGCAGGACAGCGTTGACATGATCGAGCAGATAGTCGACGTCGGCCCGGCTGGCCGTGGGCTGGGCGCGGTCGTGATCCCACGGCGTGTCCGTCGTTCCGACGATCCAATGCTCACCCCAAGGAATGACGAACAGCACGCTCTTTTCCGTGCGGGTGATCAGCCCCGTGGCCAATCGGATGCGGTCCCGGGGCACGAGCAGATGCACACCCTTGGACATGCGCACGCGGAACGGGCGCGGAGTGGCGGCCAGGGCATGGATCTCGTCGGCCCAGACACCGGTCGCGGCGATCACCCTGCGGGCCCGCACTTCGAACTGGTCGCCGCTCTGGTCGTCACGCACCCACGCGCCGGTGACCCGGTTGCCGTCACGTCTCAGCTCGGTCGCCGCGACGCGGGTGAGCACGGTGGCCCCGTGCTGGGCGGCGGTGCGAGCGAGCATCATCGTGTGCCGCGCGTCGTCGACCTGCGCGTCGTAGTACCGGATCGCCCCGGTCAGCGCCTCCGGCTTCAACGACGGCGCGAGGCGCAGCGCCCGGCGCCGGGAGAGGTGCCGGTGCCGCGGCAGCGCCCGGGCACCCCCGAGGGTGTCGTACAACAGCACGCCGGCGCCGACGTATGCGCGCTCCCAGCCGCGTCGGCGAAGCGGATAGAGGAACGGGACCGGCCGCACGAGGTGCGGCGCCAGCCGGTGCAGGAGCAGGCGGCGCTCCCGGAGCGCCTCACGTACCAGCGAGAAGTCGCGTTGCTCGAGGTAACGCAGCCCGCCATGGATGAGCTTGCTCGACCGGCTGGAGGTTCCGGCCGCCCAGTCCCGAGCTTCGACGAGCGCTACCGAGAGACCCCGCGACGCCGCGTCCAGGGCGGCGCCCGCGCCCACCACACCACCACCGATGACCAGCACGTCGAACTCGGTCTCGGTCAACGTGCGCAGGGCCGCTTCCCGGTAAGACGGATCCAAACGAGAATGCACGAGCAGGTCCTCCAGGCGTTCGGTGGCTGGTCCCCCGTGCCGGTGATCCCGGGTGGGGGCGGGGATGGCGGGTGTGACGGCGGGCTACTCGACGTCGTCGTCCACCCAGTCGAAGGTCTTGGTGACGGCCTTCTTCCACGTGCGGTAGGTACGTTCCCGCTCACCCGCGTCGAGCTTGGGCTCCCACCGCTTGTCCTCCGCCCAGTTGACCCGCAGGTCGTCGAGCCCGTCCCAGTAGCCGACGGCGAGTCCGGCCGCGTACGCGGCGCCGAGCGCCGTCGTCTCCGCCACCTGGGGGCGGACCACCGGCACGTCGAGAATGTCCGCCTGGAACTGCATGAGCAGTTCGTTCTGGACCATGCCGCCGTCTACCTTGAGCTCGGTCAGATCGACTCCGGAGTCGGCGTTCATCGCGTCGAGCACTTCCCGGGTCTGGAAGGCGGTCGCCTCCAGCACCGCTCGCGCCAGGTGGCCCTTGTCGACGAACCTGGTCAGCCCGACCAGGGCACCACGAGCGTCCGCCCGCCAGTAGGGCGCGAACAGGCCGGAGAACGCGGGAACGAAGTAGGCACCGCCGTTGTCGTCCACGGTGGCGGCCAACTGCTCGATCTCAGGTGCGGAGCCGATGATCCCGAGATTGTCCCGCAACCACTGCACCAGGGCGCCGGTGATGGCGATCGAGCCTTCCAGCGCATAGATCGGCGCCGCGTCGCCGAGTTTGTAGCACACGGTGGTCAGCAGCCCGTTTTCGCTGGCGACCTTCTCTTCACCGGTGTTGAGCAGCATGAAGTTGCCGGTGCCGTAGGTGTTCTTGGCCGTTCCGATCTCGTAGCAGATCTGGCCGAAGGTGGCGGCCTGCTGGTCACCCAGGATTCCCGCGATCGGCACCCCCTTCAGCACACCTCCGGGACCACCCGCGCCGTAGACCTCCGACGACGAGCGGATCTCCGGCAACATGGACAGCGGAATCCGCATCTCCGCGGCAATCTCCTCGTCCCAGGCCAGCGTGTCCAGGTCCATCAGCATGGTCCGAGACGCGTTGGTGACGTCGGTGATGTGCACGCCGCCGTTCACTCCGCCGGTGAGGTTCCACAACGTCCAGGTATCCATGTTGCCGAACAGCAGATCACCGTTCTCGGCCTTCTCCCGGGCGCCCTCGACGTTCTCGAGGATCCAGGTGACTTTCGGTCCGGAGAAGTAGGTGGCCAGCGGCAATCCGACCTTGGCCTTGTACCGCTCGGCTCCTCCGCCGAGAGCGCCGAGCCGTTCGACGATCGGCTGCGTCCGGGTGTCCTGCCAGACAATCGCGTTGTAGACCGGCTCACCCGTGTGCCGGTCCCACACCACGACGGTCTCGCGCTGATTCGTGATGCCGACGGCCGCGAGGTCGCCGATGTTGAGGTTGGCTTTGGCCAGCGCCTGACCGATCACGTCGCGGGTGTTCACGGTGATCTCCGCCGGGTTGTGCTCGACCCAGCCGGCCCGCGGAAAGATCTGCTCATGCTCCTTCTGACCGACGGAGACGATCGTGCCGGCACGGTCGAAGATGATGGCGCGGGTGCTCGTCGTTCCCTGATCGACAGCGAGGACGTACTGGGACATGATGCTCCATTCGACGAAGGTGGTTCTGGAATCGGGGACGGGTTCAGGATCGGAGAAGGGTCAGAAGACAACCTGTGAGAGCAGCCCGGCAAGAACGCCGCCCACTATCGGGCCGGCCACCGGTACCCAGGCATACGACCAGTCGCTGGAGCTCCTACGCCCAGCCGGGCGGGGCGGATCGGCGATGCCCTCGGTTCCCGGTCCCACGCTCACCGGCGAGGCCGTGGTTATTCTGCGTCCGGCGACAAGGACCGCATGAGCGATCCGGGGGCCGAGGTCACGGGCGGGGTTGATGGCGTACCCAGTCGGCCCACCCAGTGAGGCGCCGATTCCGACGACGAGCAACGCCACGGCCACCGGGCCGAGCTCGTGTGGCGTGCTGGCGAGCGACAGCACCACGATCACCAGCACGAAAGTGCCGATGACCTCGGTGGCGAAGTTCCAGCCGTAGCTGCGGATCGCCGGGCCGGTGGAAAAGACCGCGAGCTTCTTGCCTTCGTCGGCCTCCGCGTCGAAGTGTTTCTTGTACGCGACGTAGGCGACGCATGCGCCGAGGAACGCACCGAGGAACTGCCCGGCCACATACGTCATCGTCGAACCGATAGTGATGTCGACACCGGGCGCGTACTCGTCGGCGCCGCTGGCCCAGATGCCGAAGGTGACGGCGGGGTTGATGTGACCCCCCGACTTGAAGGCGACGAACACACCCGCCATAACCGCGAGGCCCCACCCGAAGTTGATCAACAGCCAGCCGCCGTCGAACCCCTTCGACTTGGCCAGCAGCACATTCGCGACAACGCCAGCACCGAGCAAGATCAACATGCCGGTGCCCAGCACCTCACTCACAAAAACCGAGCCGAGATCCACTTCTACTCCATTCGCCGTTGAATGTCGTGCCGGATATCCGCGCGTGGATGTCGCAGAAACTACGCAGTCGGCTGGGCCGCCACAACACTCGGCGGTCGGCATTGTCGAACGAGACCGACAGTCGGTCGGCGAGTATGCCGCGAACCTGCGGTTGGTCCATCGTGGCTCACGGCCGTCAAGCCGCGTACGGACACACCCGTGGCCATTCGACATTGTCGAATCCGCACGCGATGGGATAGTTTCCAGCACATGCCGGGTCCGATTCAGGCGATCGAACGAGCGGCGGCCGTGCTGCGGCTGCTGGCCCGTGGCTCCGGCCGGCTGGGCCTCGGCGAGATCGCGGCGTCGCTGGACCTGCCCAAGGGCACGGCCCACGGCATTCTCCGCACCTTACACGGCGTGGGATTCGTCGAACAGGACCAGAGTACCGGCCAGTACCGCCTCGGCGCGGCGCTTCTCCATCTCGGCACCAGCTACCTGGACGCCAACGAACTGCGCTCACGATCGATCAACTGGGCGGACACCCTGGCGGCCCGCAGCGGCGAAGCCGTCCGGATCGGCACTCCGCTCGAGAGCAGCGTTCTCGTCGTCCACCACGTGTTCCGCCCGGACGACACACCTCAGACCCTGGACGTCGGCGCGATGCTGCCGCTGCACGCCACCGCCCTGGGCAAGGTCCTCCTCGCTTACGACGCCGAGCTCGCCTCGGTGATCCAGCGCGGCACGCTCACCTCACTCACCCGGCGGACCATCGTCCGGCCCGCCGCGCTCGCCCGCATACTGGCCGATGTCCGCCGCACCGGCTGGGCGAACGAAACGGAAGAATGTATGCCCGGCGAAGCGAGCATCGCCGCTCCGATCCGGGCGCCTGGCGGCCTCGTAGTAGCCGCGATCGGTATCTCCGGGCCGGTGGACCGGTTGTGCGGCGCGACGTTGACCCCTAAACCCGCGCTCGTCCGTGACGTTCAAGACGCCGCACGTGCGGTGTCCCGTGATCTCATGACCGCAGGTTAAGCCCGACCGAGGATCGCTGAAGATGGCCCAACGCTATGTCATGTCCATCGACCAAGGGACCACATCCACCCGCTGTATCCTCTTCGATCAACGTGGCCGGCTGGCCGCCGTGTCACAACGGGAACACCACCAGTACTTTCCCAAACCCGGATGGGTCGAGCAGGATGCGGTGGAGATCTGGCGCAACGTCGACCGGATCGTGCCGCGGGCGCTGAGCGAAGCAGGGATCTCAGGAACCGACGTCGTCGCGCTCGGAATCGCCAACCAGCGTGAGACCTCTGTCATCTGGGACCGTCACACCGGCGCACCCGTGGGGCACGCGATCGTGTGGCAGGACATTCGCACCGAGGAATTGGTGCGTGAACTCGCACATAAGCCGGGAGCGGAGAAGATCCGTGAGCGGTGCGGCTTGCCGCTGGCAACCTATTTCAGCGCACCCCGTATCCGGTGGATGCTCGATACCATTCCCCGGCTGCGAGAGCGGGCCGAACGCGGCGATGTGCTGTTCGGAACCATGGAAACCTGGCTGATCTGGAACCTCACCGGTGGCACCGACGGCGGCGTCCATGTCACCGACGTCACGAACGCCAGCCGCACACTCCTGATGAACCTGGCCACGCTCTCCTGGGACGACGACCTCCTGGCCTTCTTCGACGTGCCGCGGCAAATGCTGCCCGAGATCCGGCCGTCCACGCAGATCTACGGCAAGACCCGTCGCGTCGTCCCCGGCATCAAGATCGCCGCCGCGCTCGGCGACCAGCACGCTGCCTTGTTCGGTCAGACCTGTTTCTCGCGGGGCGAGACCAAGTGCACCTACGGCACGGGCAGCTTCCTGCTGATGAATACCGGCACCACACTCGTGCGCTCCACCCACGGCTTGCTCACCACCATCGGCTATCAGGTGGCCGGTGAGCGTGTGGTCTATGCGCTGGAAGGATCGATCGCGGTCACCGGCTCCCTGGTGCAATGGTTCCGGGACAGCCTGGGCCTGATCAACAGTGCACCGGAGATCGAGACTCTCGCGCGGACCGTCGAAGACAACGGCGGCTGCTACATCGTGCCGGCGTTCTCGGGCTTGTTCGCACCGCATTGGCGTAGTGAAGCCCGTGGCGTCATCGCCGGCCTGACGTCGTACATCACCAAGGGCCACTTGGCCCGCGCAGTCCTGGAGTCCACGGCGTGGCAGACCAGGGAGGTGGTCGATGCGATGAACGCCGACTCCGGGTTGCGTTCGACAACCCTGAAGGTCGACGGGGGCATGACCGCCGACCACCTGTTGATGCAGCTCATCGCCGATGTCCTCGACATTCCGGTGATGCGCCCGATGGTGGCCGAAACGGTCTCGCTGGGCGCGGCCTATGCGGCCGGGCTCGCGGTGGGCTACTGGCCGGATCTCGAAGGGTTACGGCGCAACTGGCATCTAGCAGCCCGCTGGAATCCACAAATGGACGCCGGGCACCGGGAGGCAGAGTTCACCAACTGGAAGCGCGCGGTGGAACTCACCTTCAACTGGATCAAATGACGCCGACTTCAATACCGTCAGGTCGGACTGGGAGGCGGAATCCGGCCTGAACGCCATCTGGCGGTATTGAAGTGGGCGTCAACGCTCCGTCGCACGGTCCGCCGCCACTCGGAGTGCGTCCAGGCCAGCTTGGATCGACGGCCGGCGATCGGAGTCCGCCCGCCAGATGGCGAAGATGTTCCGTTGCATCGTGGCGTGCACCGGGGCCACCCGGACCCCCGCCGGCACCGGGCCCCGGCCCAGCCGAGGGGTCACGCAGATACCCTGCCCGGCCGCGACCAGCGCGAGCTGGGTGTGGTGTTCACCGGCCACGTGCATTACCTTCGGCTCGATCCCGGCCTCACGCAATGTCAGCATCAGCCATTCGTGGCAGTACTCGCCTTCGGGCCAGACCACCCACTCGTCGTCGGCGAAGTCCTCGAGTTTCACCTCGGGCTGCTGGGCCAGCGGATGAGCCGCGGGCATGGCTAGGTCGGTGGGGTCCTCGAGCAGAATCTGCCGCGACAGACCCTCGGGCAGGACAAGCCGCTGGCTCTCCCAGTCGTTGACAACGGCGAGATCGAGATCGCCGCGGACCACACGAGGCACGATCTCATGCGGTTCGAGCTCCTGCAGCCGGGTCCGCAACTGCGGGTGCCGCTCGCCCAGCTCCACTAGAGCATCCGGCATCAGCCCACGTGCCGCCGTGGGGAACGCAGCGACGTCAAGCTCACCCACGGCCAGCCCTCGGCGCGCCTCCAGCTCGGATTGGGCTCGCTCCACCGACGCGATGATGTCGACGGCGCGTTCGGCCAGCAACCGGCCGGCGTCTGTGAGACGTACCCCGCGTCCACTCTTGGCCAGCAGCGGCTGCCCGACGTCGCGCTCCAACCTGGCCAGCTGCTGCGAGACCGCCGAGGTGGTGATGTGCAAACCGGAAGCCGCGCGGGTGACGGAACCATGCCGGGCGAGCGCGCTCAGGGTACGCAAGTGCTCGAGATTCAACACATAAGCAATCCTAAACAATAGACTCCGTGAATTCTCGCTTGTGCTACGACGTTGTGCACCCGCATCGTGGACCATATGCGGGCTTCCCCACCCACCCAGCGCCCTGACACCGTCGGCAGACGGCTCGAACCATCCACCACCGCCCCGCTCTCGACGCGAACGGAACCGTACGGCCGCTCGAACTCCAACAGCCGGCGCCGGATCGTCCTCGACTGGCGCATCCGCTTCGTCCTCCTTTCCCTCATCTGGGGATTCAGCTTCCTGTTCATCAAGGTCGGCACGGACGGTTACGCGCCACTTCAGGTCACATTCGGGCGGATGGTGTTCGGCACCGCGATCCTCGCGGCCGTGCTGCTCATCAGAGGCGACCGGCTGCCTCGATCACGGCGCACGTGGGCGCACCTGATGGTCTCGGCATTCTTCCTCAACGCACTGCCGTTCACGCTCTTCGCGTACGCCGGGACGATGATCCCGTCCGCGGTGTCAGGCATCTGCAATGCGACCTCCCCGCTGTGGGGGATGGCGCTGTCGCTCGTCGCCTTGTCCGAGGACCGCCCCACCCGGCGCCGTGTCGCGGGGCTCGGGCTCGGTTTCATCGGCGTGCTCACCGTCCTCGGGGCATGGCAGGGCTTCTCCGGTACCGACCCAACGGGCACCGCGCTGGCCCTGGCCGCATCCCTGAGCTACCCGATCGGCTGGATCTACGTCCGCCGCCACCTGGCCGGATGCCCCGAGTCGAACGTGTCGATCGCGGGGTCGCAACTGCTGCTCGGCACGGTTCAGCTCACGGTCGTGACCGTCGCTTTCACATCCGTGCCGTCGTCGTTCCCCGTTGTTCCGCTGCTGGCCGTCGTCGCCCTGGGAGCTCTCGGCACCGGCATCGCGTTCCTGATCCAGTTCGGCATCGTCGCAGAGGTGGGGCCGACGACGGCCCAAATGGTCACCTACTTCATTCCGGTGATCGCAACGGCGGCAGGCGTCGTCGTTCTCGGCGAGACACTGCGCTGGTCGACGCCCGTCGGCGCGGTGATCATCCTGGCCGGAGCCGCGCTGACCCAGACGAAGCGCCGCCGCGCCAAACCTGGCGTCGTCGGGTGAGGCACCAACCCGCGAAGCGCGGTCCGAATCAGCGTTCGATGACCGCGATCAGGTCTCCTGCCTCCACCCGGCGCGGGCCGGGAACGACGAGCCGGGCTACCGTTCCGCCCACCGGTGCGGTGATCGAGGCTTCGAGCTTCATCGCCTCGATGGTCGCGATCGTCTGCCCGGCCTCGACGACGTCGCCCTCGGCCACGGATGCGGTCACGACTCCGGCGAAGGGCACCGGAACATGGCCGGCCTTGGCGGGGTCGGCCTTCTCCGTCTCGGGGACGGCAGCGGCGATCGACTGGTCGCGCACCCACACCGGACGCAGCTGGCCGTTCAGGGTGCACATGACCGTGCGGATGCCGCGTTCGTCGGCATCGCCAACAGCTTCGAGGCGGGCGATCAGCCGCACGCCCTTACCGAGGTCGACGACCGACTCCGTGCCGGCCCGGAGCCCGTACAAGTAGTCGATGGTGTCGAGCACCGAGACGTCGCCGTAGGTCTGGCGGACCTCCCCGAATTGCGCCGCCGGGCCGGCGAAGAGCAGCCGGTTGAGCGTCTCCTGTCGCTCGCGTCCCGGTTCACGCAGTGTTTTAAGATCGTCGCCGCCGACATCCGCTGCCTTGGACACGACGCTGCGCCCTTCCAGCGCCCGGGTGCGCAGCGGCTCCGGCCATCCGCCCGGCGGAGTCCCGAGCTCACCGCCAAGGAAGCCGATCACCGAGTCGGGAATGTCGAACCGCCCGGGGTCGGCGGCGAATTCGTCCGGATCAGCGTCCAGGGCGACCAGATGCAGCGCCAGATCACCCACGACTTTGCTCGACGGAGTCACCTTGACCAACCGGCCCAGAATCCGGTCGGCGGCGGCGTACATGTCCTCGATCTGCTCGAACTTCTCCCCAAGACCCAGCGCGATGGCCTGCTGGCGCAGGTTGCTCAGCTGACCACCGGGGATCTCATGGTGATAGATGCGTCCTGTGGGGCCGGGCACCCCGGACTCGAACGGCGCGTACATGCGGCGTACGGCCTCCCAGTACGGCTCGTACTCCTGGGCGGCGAGCAGATCGAGGCCGGTTTCCTCTTCAGTGTGCTTCAGTGCCGCGATCAGCGCGGACATCGGAGGCTGACTGGTGGTTCCGGCCATGGACGCGCAGGCGGCGTCCACGGCATCCACGCCGGCCTCGACAGCGCTGGTCAGGGTGGCCAGCTGGCCTCCCGCGGTGTCGTGGGTATGCAGGTGGACCGGAAGGTCGAAACGCTCCCGCAATGCTGTGACCAGGCGCCGCGCGGCAGGCGGGCGGAGCAGGCCGGCCATGTCCTTGATCGCGAGGATGTGTGCGCCCGCCTCGGCGATCCGCTCAGCCAGGTTCAGGTAGTAGTCGAGGGTGTAGAGCTGTTCGGACGGATCGGACAGGTCTCCGGTGTAGCACAGCGCCACCTCCGCGACGGCCGTACCCGTCTCCCGGACAGCATCGATGGCGGGCCGCATCTGCTCGACGTCGTTGAGCGCGTCGAAGATCCGGAAGACATCGATACCGGTGACCACCGCCTCGTCCACGAAAGCTCTGGTCACTTGCTCCGGGTAGGGCGTGTAACCGACCGTGTTCCGGCCGCGCAGCAGCATTTGCAGGGCGACATTGGGCACCGCCTCCCGCAGCGCGGCCAGCCGCTCCCAGGGGTCTTCGCCGAGGAAGCGCAGCGCGACGTCGTACGTGGCGCCACCCCAGGCTTCGAGGCTCCACAGCCCGGACAACCGGTGCGCGACGTAAGGCGCGGCGATCAGCAGGTCCTTGGTGCGCACCCGCGTGGCCAGCAGCGACTGATGCGCGTCGCGGAAGGTCGTATCGGTCACGGCGACGGCTGTTTGCTCCCGTAGCTCTCTGGCGAACGCCTCCGGCCCGATCTCACGCAGCCGTTGGCGGGTACCGTCCGGCGCAACCGTGGAGGTGTCGACTTCCGGCAGTTTGTCGCTCGGGCGAACCGTCACCGGCGCCTCGCCATGCGGCCGGTTGACGGTGACGTCCGCCAGCCATTGCAGCAGCCGCGTGCCACGGTCGGCGCTGGTGCGGGCCTGCAGCAGGTGCGGGCGCTCCTCGATGAACGCGGTGGTCACCCGCCCGGCCATGAAGTCATCTTCGTCCAGCACGGCCTGCAGGAACGGGATGTTGGTGGACACACCCCGGATCCGGAACTCGGCCAGCGCGCGCCGGGCTCGCCGCACCGCCGTCTCCAGATCCGCGCCCCGGCAGCTGAGTTTGACCAGCATCGAATCGAAGTGGGCGCTGATCTCGGCATTCGCGTGAGCGGTGCCGCCGTCGAGCCGGACACCCGCACCGCCAGGAGAACGGTACGCGGTGATCCGGCCGGTGTCAGGGCGGAAACCGTTGGCGGGGTCTTCGGTGGTGATCCGGGTCTGCATGGCCGTGCCGTTGCAGTGGATCCTCTCCTGCGCCAGGCCCAGGTCGCGTAGTGTCTCCCCGGCCGCGATCCGCAGCTGTGACTGAACGAGATCGACGTCGGTGACCTCCTCGGTCACGGTGTGCTCGACCTGGATGCGCGGATTCATCTCGATGAAGACGTGTTCGCCGGCCCGGTCCCCGGCGGTGTCGACGAGGAACTCGACGGTGCCGGCGTTGACGTAGCCGATGGAACGCGCAAATGCCAGCGCGTCGGCATGCAGCCGCTGGCGAATGGCGTCGTCGAGGTTGGGCGCCGGAGCGATCTCGATGACCTTCTGGTGGCGGCGCTGCACCGAGCAGTCGCGCTCGAAGAGGTGGATGGTGTCACCGGTCGCATCGGCGAGAACCTGCACCTCGATGTGGCGCGGCCGGAGAACGGCTTGCTCGCAGAAGACCGTCGGGTCACCGAACGCCGCCTCGGCCTCTCGCATAGCGGCCGCAAGGGCGTCGGCCAGCTCGGCCGGATCATCCACCCGGCGCATGCCCCGCCCGCCGCCACCCGCTACCGCTTTGACGAAGATCGGGAAACCGACGTCGGCGGCCGCGGCCACCAGCTCATCCACGTCGGCCGACGGGGCTGTGGAACGTAGGACGGGCACACCGGCCTCGCGCGCGGCGCCGACGGCCCGGACCTTGTTGCCCGCGAGTTCAAGCACCTCCGGCGGCGGCCCGACGAAGGTGATGCCGGCGGCCTCGCAGGCCCGCGCCAGCTCCGGATTCTCCGACAGGAACCCGTATCCGGGGTAGATGGCGTCGGCGCCGCAGGCGGTGGCCACCCGGATGACCTCATCCACGTCGAGGTACGCCCGGACCGGCCGCCCTGGTTCCCCGATCAAGTAGGCTTCGTCGGCCTTCAACCGGTGAACGGAGTCGCGGTCCTCGTGTGGGAAGACCGCGACGGTGCGCGCGCCCAACTCGTATGACGCGCGGAACGCCCGCACGGCGATCTCACCGCGATTGGCAACCAGCACCTTGGCGAACAATTCGGCCTCCAGTCTCGGCTCTGCAGCGTGTCGACACGAGCGACTCGGCTACGGGGTAGCCCGACCCCTACGTGGCCCGATCATGCACTGCCACAGCAAACTCGGACGCGGCGTTCCACCATCCGGATCAGCACAGGTTCCTCCTCCCGGGTGCACAGGGTGCCGTCCCCCTCCCCGGTGATCGTCAGTACGTTGTGGCTGCGAACCCGCAACCACAACGTACTGACGATCACCCTAAAGCGACCGCAGCGTACTGACGATCACCACAGGCGTTCAGGTGGCAAACGAGGGTGGAGGCGGGGCGTCGTCCTCGAGCAGGGCCTCGAGCAGCGGCTGCTCCGCGTCGGAGACGTATTCGGCGTAGTAGGCGTAGAGTGCCTGCCGGGCGAGCCTGGCGGCGCGCTCGCCGTCCCGGTCACGTACGGCCTCCAGGACCTCCGCATGGTGACTCAGCGACTTACGCATCAGTGCCTGCTGATCCGGGCTGTCCGCTATCTTCTGCGTGATCAGACTCAAGACCACACCGCGGACCACGTCACTGCAGACCTGGATCAGCGTGCTCCGGCTCGCGCGCGCCACCGCGTCGTGGAACTCGAGATCGGCCTGACTGAACTGGACATAACCATCACCGATGGTGCTCTCCATCCGAGCCAACGCGATGTCCATCTCGGCGATCTCGGCATCCGTGGCGAGTTTCGCCGCGAGCAGGTTCGCCGAGCCGTCGAGCAGCATCCGGAACTGAACCAGCTCCCCCAGTCCCACCTGGTCGGTGCGGACCAGCCGGGTCACCGACTTGTGCAGCGTGGTGGGCGAGAAAGGAAGAATCTCCGGGCCCCCCGGGTCGCCGTGCCGGGAACGGACCAAACCGTTGCTCTCCAGGACCCGCAGCGCCTCCCTGATCGTCGACCGGCTGACGCCGAACTGTTCCATGAGCGTGCGCTCGCTCGGCAACCGGTCGCCCGGCTTCAGCTGGCCGCGTAGCACGTGTTCCTCGATCTGCTCCACGACACGCTCATACGCGCGTACCGGACGGACCCGCTCGAACGTCACCTCGTCTGCCATCCCATGCTCCGCTCTCCTCGGATCCCCACACCTTGACAGCCGGTGCCAGCCGTGTCACCGTACCTACCCATACTTAGAGTACTGGTCCGACCAGTGAGCGAGGCCCTCCCGATGCAGATCCGTCTCGTGTCCATCCCCGGCGACGGTGTTGGTCCTGAAGTGGTGGCGGCCACGCTACCCGTCATTCAGGACGCTGCGCTCATGCACGGCGCCGGGCTCGATGTGCTCGAGGTCGACTGGGGCGGTGAGCGGCACCTCCGCACCGGCGCTCCGATGCCCGACGACGCCGCCGAGCTGGTCCGCAGCCACGACGCCGTCCTGTTCGGCGCCGTCGGCCGGCCCGACGTCCCCGATCACGAACTGGTCTGGGGTCTGATCATCGCACTGCGCCAGCAGCTCGATCTGGCCGTCAACCTCCGCCCGGTACGCAGCTGGGAGAACGTGCCGTCCGTGGTCACCTCGGCACCGGGGACCGACCTGCTCATCGTCCGGGAGAACACCGAAGGTGAGTACACCGGCGTCGGCGGCCGGACTCATCGCGGCAGAGAGGCCGAGCTGGGCATCGAAGTAGCCGTGCATTCCCGGCCGGCGATCGAGCGAGCGGCCCGGTACGCCTTCGAACAGGCCGGCCGCAGGCGGGGCCAGGTCGCTCTGGTCACGAAATCCAACGCCATGCGCCACGGCTATACCCTCTGGGACGAGATCGTCGCGGAAGTCGCCGCCGAGTTCCCAGCTGTGGAGTGCCAGCCGGTGCTCGTCGACGCGATGGCGGCCCAGATGATCCAGCGCCCGGCCGAGCTGGACGTGTTGCTGTGCAGCAATCTGTTCGGAGACATCCTGGCTGATCTGGCGGCCGTCCTGGCAGGCGGAATGGGGATGGCGCCCAGCGCCAACGTCAGTCCGGCCACCACTCCCGGGCTGTTCGAGCCGATTCACGGCTCCGCTCCGGACATCGCAGGTCAGGGCATCGCCAATCCGACCGCCTGCATGCTCTCCGGCGCCATGATGTTCGACCATGTGGGCCTGCCCGCAGCGGGCGACTCGATCCGCAACGCCATCGCCGTCGCTCTACTGGACTCCTCCAACCACACCCCTGATCTGGGCGGCACCGGCACCACCGACGGGCTGGCCGCAGCCGTCCGTTCCGCGCTGAATCGCGAGAGGAATACTTGATGAGACGATCTCTGCGCTACACCACCGCGGCGGCAGCCGCCGGTGTCCTTCTGCTGGCCGGATGCGGCGCCGGCAGTGGAGACGACGCTGCCGACAGCACCGACGACACCGGCCAGTCCGGTGAGGGAACCGGCGAAGACACACCCGCAGGTGAGCCCACCGCGCTGACGGTCGGATTCACCGCCGAGCCGGCCAACCTCGACTTCACCACCACCGATGGCGCCGCCATCCCCGAGGCGCTGCTGGTCAACGTCTACGAAGGGCTGGTCAAGCTCGACCAGGACACCGGCGAGATCGTGCCACTGCTGGCCGAGTCCTGGGAGGTCAGCGAGGACCGCACCACCTACGACTTCGCCCTGCGCGAGGGCGTGACCTTCAGCAACGGCGAAGAGTTCACCGCCGACGACGTCAAGTTCAGCATCGAACGGGTGCAGTCCGACGACTGGACGGTCTCGCTGAAGTCCGGCATGGACGTCGTGGAGTCGGTGGAGGTCCTGTCGCCGACTGACGTCCGCGTCGAACTGTCCGAACCCAGCAACCGGTGGCTGTTCAGCATGACCACCCGGATCGGCGCGATGTTCACCCCCACCGGGGTCGACGACCTCGCCAACGAACCGGTCGGCACCGGGCCGTACGTGGTCGACGAGTGGAACCGCGGTGACTCGATCGCGCTGGCGGCCAACGACGACTACTGGGGTGAAACGCCGGCCATCGAGGCCGTCACACTGCGGTATTTCGCCGACCCCACCGCGGCGAACAATGCCCTGCTGACCGGCGACATCGACGTCATCGGCACCGTCCAGGCGCCGGAGGCGCTCGGCCAGTTCGAAGGCGACGAGCGTTTCCAGGTCATCGAAGGCACCACCAACGGCCAGGTCACCCTCTCGTTCAACAACGAGTCCGGCCCGATGTCCGATGTCCGGGTCCGGCAGGCCGTCAAACACGCCATCGACCACGATGCCCTGCTGGAGACCGCCTGGGCCGGACGTGGCTATCTGATCGGCAGCCACGTCCCGCCGACCGACCCCTGGTACGAGGACCTCACGGATCTGTACCCGTACGACCCCGAGCGCGCTCGCGACCTGCTGGCCGACGCCGACGCCGAGAACCTCACCCTGGATTTCCGGATCGCCAACCTGCCCTACGCGGTGGCTTCGGCGCAGGTCGTGGCCTCACAGCTGGCCGAGGTCGGTATCACCGCCGAGATCGAGCCCCTGGAGTTCCCGGCCCGCTGGCTGGACGAGGTGTTCACCAACGCCGACTACGACATGTCGATCGTCGCGCATGTCGAGCCGCGTGACATCGGCATCTTCGCCGACCCGGACTACTACTTCCGCTACGACAGCGGGGAGTTCCAGGATCTGCTCGCCGAGGCCGACGCCGGCACCGAGGACGAACAGGTCGAGGCAATGCGGGAAGCCGCCCGGCTCCTCGCCGAGGACGCGGCCGCCGACTGGCTGTTCCTGCAGCCGAACCTCGTGGTCGCGGCCGCGGACGTGGCCGGCCTGCCGGAGAACCGCGTCGGCGAGCCGTTCGACCTGACCGGCATCTCCCGTTCCTGATCCCGCCCGCCACGACCAGACTCCGCACGGAAAGGGGGCCACGGACCAGTGCTGTTACAGCTCGCCAGGCGGACGCTGGTGTTCGCACTCAGCCTGCTGCTGGCCTCAGCCGTGGTCTTCGCCTTCATGGCCGTGCTGCCGGGTGACCCGGCACGGGTGGCCTTGGGCGTCCAGGCGACGCCTGAGGCCCTTGCGGCCACCCGCGCCGAGTTCGGCCTCGACCAGCCGCTCGTGGCGCAGTACCTCGACTGGATAGGCGGCCTCATCAGAGGCGACCTGGGCCGGTCTTACGTGACCCGAGCCGACATCGGACCACAGGTCTTCGACCGGCTACAGGTGACAGCGTGGCTCGTGCTCGCCGGGATGCTGGTGGCACTGGTCGTCGCGCTGCCGGTCGGCATCCTGGCGGCGGTACGGCACCGCCGGGTCAGCGGCATGATGCTCTCCGGCGCCAGTCAGATCGGCATGGCCGTACCCAGCTTCCTTGCCGGAATCCTGCTCGTGTCCGTGGTCTCGGTTCAGCTCGGATGGCTGCCGTCGGGCGGCTGGGTGGTGCCGGCCGAAGACCCGGTGCAGTTCCTGCGGCGGCTCATCCTGCCGGCGCTGGCGCTCGGGATCGTGCAGGGGGCGGTAGTCACCCGGTACGTTCGCTCGGCCGTCCTGGACGTCATGCGGGAGGACTATCTGCGAACGGCCCGGGCGAAAGGCCTGGGCCCCTACCGCGCGCTGATCAAACACGGCCTGCGCAACGCCGCGATCCCGGTCGTGACAGTGCTGGCGCTCCAGCTCGCGACGCTACTCATCGGCGCGGTCGTGGTCGAGCGGGTCTTCGTGATCCCCGGGCTGGGCAGCCTGCTGCTGGACGGTGTCGGCAACCGGGACCTGCTGCTGGTGCAGAGCGTGGTGATGGTGCTCGTCATCGCGGTGCTGCTCGTCAACTACCTGGTGGACGTGCTGTACGCGGTCTTGGATCCCCGACTGCGGAGGGCCGGATGAGCGCTCACGTGGACACGGCCCCGGAGGCGGTTAGCCGTTCGGGAAGGGCCGGCCGGCTCAACCCCAGCCTCGTCGTCGGCGGCACCGTGGTGGCGCTGATCATCGGTGCGGCCCTCGTCTCGTTCATCTGGACCCCGCACGACCCCACCCGTATCGACGCCGCGGCCCGGCTGTCCGGCTCGACCGGCGAGTACTGGCTGGGCACCGACAAGTTCGGCCGCGACGTCTTCAGCCAGCTGCTGGTCGGGGCCCGCACCACTCTCTTCGTGGGGATCGTCGCCGTCGGGATCGCCGCCCTGATCGGAACGCCGCTCGGCATCTTCGCCGGTATGGGGTCAGGGTGGGCCAGCGAGATCGTCATGCGGGCCAACGACCTGCTGCTCGCGTTCCCCGCGCTGCTGATGGCCATCATGTTCGCCGCCGTCTACGGGCCCAGCACCCTGACCGCGATGGCCGCCATCGGCATCGCGACCATCCCGTCGTTCGCCCGGCTGGCCCGCAGCGGAACGCTGAACGTGATGCGCACCGAATACGTCCTGGCCGCCCGGGCAGCCGGGCGATCACGCCGGGCGATCGCCGTGCGGCACGTGCTGCCCAACATCTCCGGGCTGGTCATCGTGCAAAGTTCAGTGGCCTTCGCCATCGCCATCCTGGCCGAGGCGGCCCTCTCCTTCCTCGGGTTCGGCACCCGCCCACCCACCCCGTCGTGGGGGCGCATGCTCCAGGAGTCACAGGAGATGCTGCACTCCGCTCCGCTGCTGGCGCTGTGGCCAGGCCTGGCCATCGCCCTCGCGGTGCTCGGTTTCAACCTGCTCGGTGACGGACTCCGGGACCGTCTCGACCCCCGTCTGGAGGTCCGCAGGTGACTCAGATACCACTCGCGCGACCGGCCGGAGCCACGTCCGCCGACGACAACGGCCACGCCCTGAGCGTGCGTGGCCTCGACGTCGGCACCGACAACCTTGACCTGATCCGCGACGTCTCGTTCTCGGTCGCCGCCGGGGAACGCGTCGGCCTGATCGGCGAATCCGGATCGGGTAAGTCGCTCACCGCGCTGGCTCTGCTGGGCCTCCTGCCGGAAGGGGTGCGAGCCGGCGGCTCGGTCCGGCTGGCCGGAGCCGGCTTCGACCTGGTCGGGGCAAGCGAGCGGCAGATGTCCAAAGTCCGGGGCAACCGGATGGCGATGGTCTTCCAGGAGCCGATGACCGCGTTGAACCCGGTCATGCAGGTGGGTGACCAGGTGGCGGAGGTCATGTTGCTGCACGGCCGGCAACCGGACCGGCGCACCGCCCGCCGGACGGCCGTCGAGATGCTGGCCAAAGTGCGGCTGCCGGATCCGCAGCGAGCCGCCCGCGCGTATCCCCACCAGCTCTCCGGCGGCCAGCGCCAGCGAGTGGTCCTCGCCATCGCGCTGGCCAACGACCCCGCCGTGCTCCTGTGCGACGAGCCGACGACGGCGCTCGACGTCACCGTGCAAGCACACATGCTGGATCTCATCCTGACCGGTGTCACCGAACGGGACGCCGCCCTGCTCTTCATCACTCATGACCTCGCGGTCGTGGCCACGGTCTGCCAGCGGGTGATGGTCATGTACGGTGGCCGGATCGTCGAGTCCGGCCCGATCGACGAGGTGTTCACCCGTCCGCGGCATCCGTACACCCGCGGGCTGCTCGACGCCTCGGACATGGAGGCCGTCGACGCCCGGGGTCGGCTGCACACCATCCCGGGCACGGTCCCGGCGGCCGGCCGGTTCCCCGACGGGTGTGTCTTCCGCAACCGATGCGCACACGCCACCCAGCAGTGTGTGCACGTGCCGTCGCTGGAGAGCCAGGGGCCGCGGGCACACGCCTGCTGGCACCCGGTGGAGGATCCCGCATGAGCCAGCCGAGCACCCCCGTCCTCCGGGTCCGTGACGTCCATCGCCGGTACCGGCGGGCCCGCACGTCGCTGTTCAAACCACCCAGCGAAGTGCCGGCGGTACGCGATGTGTCCTTCGACATCTTCCCAGGCCAGCGGTTCGGGCTGGTGGGAGAATCCGGCTCCGGCAAGTCCACGCTCATCCGGCTCCTTTCCGCGCTGGACCATCCGACGTCGGGAAGCATCGAGTTCGACGGCCGGGAGATAACCGGTCAGCCGGAACGCCGGCTCCGTTTCCTGCGCGAGCGACTGCAGGTGGTCTTCCAGGATCCGATGGGATCTCTCGACCCCCGCATGCGAGTGCGCGACATCATCGCCGAGCCGCTGGTGGCGATGGACCAGCCCAGCCCGCCCGGGCGGATCCATGAGTTGCTCAGCGCGGTGGGACTGCCCGAGGACGCCGGAGACCGCTACCCGCACCAGTTCTCCGGCGGACAACGTCAGCGGATCTCGATCGCCCGCGCGTTGTCCACCCGCCCGTCGGTCCTCGTCGCCGACGAGGCGGTGAGCGCCCTGGACGTCTCGGTGCGCGCGCAGATCCTCAACCTGCTCGCCGACCTGGCCGACGAGTACTCGCTCACGCTCGTGTTCGTCTCGCACGACCTGGCTGTGGTCCGGCACGTGTGCGACACGATCGCCGTGATGCACAAGGGAGAGCTCGTGGAGATCGGTCCCACGGAGCAGATCTACAACGACCCCCAGCATCCGTACACCAAACGGCTGGTCGCCGCCGTGCCGACGCTGCGCCGGGCCCTCGCGGGCGTCAGCGCCGCCGAGTTGGCCCGAGCCGTCGCCGATGCCACCGACACAAAGGAGGACGAGTAACAGTGGTCCAGGGCCAAGGCTTCCCTGTCGACGAGCAGGGCGTCGTCGACTTCACCCGCGACCTGGTGCGGATCCGCAGCGTCCACGAGGCTGGGCACGAGCGGGCCGAGGAAGCCGTGGCTGCGCTCGTCGCGGCCAGGATGCGCGATTTCGGCTGGGAGCCGGAGGTCGTGGAGGTGGCCCCGGGGCGGCCCAATGTGGTCGCCGTCGTCGAGGGTGGTGGCGGCGACGGGCCGACGCTGGCCTTCGAAGGACACACCGACGTCGTCACCGAAGGCGACCTGGACACCTGGACGGTGGACCCGTACGGCGCGCAGATCCGCGACGGCCGTCTCTACGGCCGTGGCTCGGCGGACATGAAATCCGGTGTGGCCGCGATGCTCTACGGCGTGCGAGCACTGCAGCAGGCCGGGCCGTTCCCAGGCCGGATCAAACTCTGCGTCCTCGCCGACGAGGAAGGGCTCATGCTCGGCGCCAAGCACTTCGCCGCCTCCCCCGCCGCCCGTGACGTCGACGCCGCCATCATCTGCGAACCCGAAGAGGGCGAGATCTGCGTCGCCGCCAAGGGGGCGATCCGGCTGCGGGTGGACTTCGCCGGGAAGATGGCGCACGGGGCGATGCCTCAGCACGGCCGCAACCCGGTGGCGCCGGCCGGCTCGCTGCTCATGGCGCTGGCCGAACGGGAACATCAATGGCAGTCCGAACTCGGCGCCCACGAACATCTCGGGCTGCCCTACGTCACACCCACCGTCCTGGAGGCGGGCTCACCCGACCAGATCAACGTCATCCCCGCCCGGGCCAGTGTCTGCGTCGACATCCGCACCGTCCCCGCCCTCGATCATGCCCAGGTGATCACAGAGGTAGCCAAACTGGCCGAAGCCGCGGGCGCGCCGTATGGCGTCACAGCGGAGGTGAGCGTCGTCGACGACCGTCCGGCGGTGGAGATCGATGCCGCCGATCCCGTTGTCACCGCACTCGCCCAGGCGCACGAGGCGGTGACCGGTGAACCCGCGCGCTACGGCGGTGTCCCCGGCGCCACCGACGGCACGATCCTCACCCGCGACGCCGGCATCCCCACCGTCGTGTACGGGCCGGGCGGGAAGTGGATCGCGCACCAGGCCGACGAGTTCGTGGAGGTGGACGACATCATCCGGTGCGCCCACGTCTACGCCGAGGCCGCACATCGTTTCCAGCACGGAGCGGCCCAGTGACCGCGTCGTACCCGGCCGGGCTCCCGATCGGCGATTCGTGGGTCGACACCGGCGAGACCAGCCAGGTCAGGTTCCCGTACGACGGCTCGTGGGTCGACGACGCACCCGTCGGCTCGGCCGAGCACGCCCGCGCCGCGATCGATCACGCCTCGGAACTTGCACCGGTGGTCGCCGAGCTGCCGTCGAGAGTCCGGCGCGACACACTGCTCGCCGCCCGGGACGCCCTGGCTGATCGCCGGGACGACATGGAGCAGCTACTCGTCCTCGAGACCGGGAAACCGCTGCGGGACTGCCGGGTCGAGGTCGAGCGCACCTTGGTGACGCTGGCCGCGTCGGCCGAGGAGGTTTCCCGGCTGCACGGTGAGACGGTCCCGCTGGACCTGTTGCCGTCCGGCGACGGGATGCTGGGATTCTGGGTTCGCCGCCCGATCGGCGTCGTCGTCGGCATCGCGGGGTTCAACTACCCCCTCCTGCTGGCCACCCACAAGATCGGACCGGCGATCGCCGCCGGTTGCCCCGTTATCTGCAAACCCGCTCCGCAGACACCGCTGGCCACCCTCTGGCTCGTACACCTGATCCGGAACGCCGCGGCCGCCTCGGGCGCCCCACCCGGCATGGTGCAGCTGGTCACCGGTGATGTGCCCGTGGGCTCCGCCCTGGTCACCGACCCACGGGTGGCGGCGGTATCGTTCACCGGCTCGGCCGCCGTCGGGCACCGGATCGCCCGCGACGCCGCGCCGCGCAAGGTGCTGTTGGAGCTCGGTTCCAATGCCGCGCTGTGCGTCGCCGCCGACGCCGATCTCGACGCGGCCGCCTCGGCCGTACTCCGGGGCGGGTTCTACGCCTCGGGCCAAGCGTGTATCTCGGTGCAGCGGGTGCTCGTGGAACGCCCCGTGGCCGACGAGTTTCTGGAACGGCTGAGGACAGGCCTGGCCGGCGTCGTCGTCGGCGATCCACGCGACGAGGCGACACACGTCTCGGCTCTGATCGACGAACACTCCGCCAAGCGCGTCGCCGAATGGGTCGAGGCGGCGGAGACGGCGGGAGCCCGGCGACTCGCGACCGCGCCCAGCCCGATCGAGCCAGCTCCCACCGTCCTCGTGAACGTGCCGGACACAGCGGACGTGTGGCGCGAGGAGGTCTTCGGGCCCGTGGTGTGCGTGCGCACCGTCGATTCGATGGACGAGGCGTTCGATCTCGTCAACGCCTCCCGCTACGGCCTGCACGCCGGCGTGTTCACCCGCTCGCTCGCCACGACGATGGCCGCGCTGCGGCGGCTCGAGGTGGGCGGCGTCGTCGTCAACGACGTTCCGGGGTTCCGCTCGGACACCATGCCATACGGCGGCGTCAAAGACTCGGGAATCGGCCGGGAAGGCCCGCGCTTCGCCGCTGAAGAGCTGACCGTCACCCGCATGGCCGTCATCCGACCGATGTAGAGGGATTCACCATGGACTATTCCGATCTGTTCCGGCTCGACGGCCGCCGCGCGGTCGTCATCGGCGCGGGCAGCGGCATCGGCCGCGAAGCGGCGCTCGCTCTCGCGGCTCACGGCGCCGCGGTCACCGCCGTCGACCGGGATCTACCAGCCGCGAAAGACACGGCGTCGGCTCTCGGCGCGGCCGGTTCGGCGCACGAGCTCGACGTTCTCGACCCGGACGCGATCGACGCCACCGCCGGCTCCCTCGGGCCCGTCGACGTACTTGTCTTCACCCCGGCGATGAACGTGCGCAAGCGGCTGCTCGATTACACCCACGAAGACTTCGATCGGGTGGTGGGGCTGAATCTGCGGGCGTCGTTCGATCTGATCCGTGCCTTTGGCGCTCCGATGGCGCAGCGCGGCACCGGCTCGATCATCGGCTTCTCCTCCATCCGGGCCGTGAGTGTCGAGCCCGGGCAGGGCGTCTACGCGGCCACGAAGGCCGGGCTGGTGCAGTTGATGCGCACGGCCGCCGCCGAGCTCGGCGCCTCCGGCGTGCGGGCGAACACGATCTCCCCCGGCGTGGTCGACACTCCGCTGACCGCGCCTATCAAGGCCCAGCCCGAGTGGTACGACGCGTACTCGGCCAAGAGTGCGCTGGGTCGCTGGGCGGCGCCGCACGAGCTGGCCGGGGCCGTTGTCTACCTCGCGTCAGACGCGTCCAGTTTCGTCACCGGCAGCGTGATCGCCGTCGACGGCGGGTGGACAGCCGTCGACGGCCGCTTCGAACCACCCGCCTGACCAGCTTCATCGACATAGTTGCGGGCATGGCACGCTGAGTACACGTTGAGGAACCGGTATCTGGCACCGGTGCACGTGTACTCAGCGTGCCATGACTCGGCCGACACCCCCTAGGATGCTCGAATGAGGCGCTGTCGGCACCGAGAAACGGCCGCCCACCCACCGAGCCGGCGCGTAGGGCTCCAGGGGTAGGCCATGGCGGAACCACTGAAGAACAGCTATGGCCCCGAGATCCCCGAGCGGATCGCCAAGATGATCGAGGCTGTCCATCCGGACTTTCCTACCGCCGAGTTCCTGGCCTTCACCTTGGATGGTTATGACGAGCTCGAGCTGACCCCACGGGCCCGCCGGATCGCCGACGGCCTGGCCCGGCACCTGCCGCCGGATCCGCGCGAGGCGATCGGCATCCTGGTCGCCTCGCTGGGTTCCCCCAGCGAGCAGCTGCGAGGAATGGAGCCGTTCGTCTACCTGCCGCACGTGCTGTTCGTCGCCGAGCACGGCCTCGATTGTCTCGAGGAGTCGTTCCGGGCCCAGTACGAACTCACTCAGCGGTTCACCGCCGAGTTCAGCATTCGCGCCTTCATCGAACGCCATCCGGAACAGACGCTGACCCAGCTCAAGCAATGGGCCACGGATCCCAGCATGCACGTTCGACGCCTGGTGTCCGAAGGAACCCGCCCGCGGCTGCCCTGGGCTGCGCGGCTGCGCCGGTTCCAGGTGGACCCGTCGCCGGTTATCGAGCTGCTCGAGATGCTGAAGGACGACCCCGAGGAGTACGTGCGGCGCTCGGTGGCCAACAACCTCAACGACATCGCCAAGGACCACCCCGACGTCGTCGTCGAGGTCTGCCGGTCCTGGCTGCCAGGCGCATCCGAACAACGTCAGCGGCTGATCCGACATGCGCTACGCACGCTGATCAAGAAGGGTCACCCGGGTGCGCTGGCGCTTCTCGGTTTCGAGCCGGGCTCTCCAGCCACCATCAAAGAGCTAGCGATCACACCTGCGCGGGCCCGGATCGGTGACACACTCATCATCGAGGGCACCATCCACAACGGCACCGACCAGACTCTCGCGGTGCTCGTGGACCTGCGCGTCCATTTCGTCAAAGCCAACGGGTCCACTAGTCCCAAGGTGTTCAAAGGCGCGACGTTCCACCTCGCGCCCGGCGAAACCGGCTCGGTATCCAAACGCATATCGCTGGCCCAGCAGAGCACCAGGACGCACCATCCCGGCGAGCACAGCGTGGAGGTTCTGGTGAACGGCCAAACCAAGACCAGCACCACGTTCACTGTCGAGTGATCACACCACCGGCGCGTTGATCAAGTACGGATTGTGGGCGTTATAGCACCCATATTCCGTACTTGATCAACACCCGTGCTTGACCAACGATGTCTAACTCGCGTCCAACGACTTAGGATGCTACAGATGACGCGATACCGGCGACGGCTGACAGTCGCCCGTCTACCGATCAACTGCCGGCCGCGATGAGCGAGATGCTCCGGATCGGACATTCCACCGCCGTCGGCGCACTGCCGCTCACGCTCACCACCGGCGGGCTCACATCGCTGCTTCTCGCGTTCCCCGCATCCAACCTCTTCGACGGCAGCCCAGCGCCGTATCTGTTCGCGCTCGGGTGTTTGCTCGCCGTCGTGCCGGGTGGCATCTTCCTTTTCCTCACGCTCACCTACCGGCCCGTCGCGTTCGACCCGCGGACCGGAACCGCCCGGCTGGGCCGCAAGACCGTGCCGCTAGCTACCGTCACCAAGGCGTGGCGTCAGATCAGCAACGCCGGGCACAACACCTCCTACGTCAGCTACCGCTTCGAGTCGACCGACGGCGCGTGGGGGCGCGTCCTCATCGCAGGAAGCCCGCTGCGGGGTCTCGACGCCGAAGGCCTCGCCCGCCTCGAACGGTTCATCGACGCGATCCCGCTCGAAGAACCTCACGACGACGGTCTCAGCCCCGCACAGCGGCAGATCGCCGACTCAGCCGCCCAGTACGGCTCGAAGACACCTGTCGGCCGGGCCGCGATGCTCGCCGAACTCCGCGGTTCGCCGCCATCGGCTCCGACTGCTGCCAGGTTGTCCGTTTCACAGCTCAGACGTCTTGAACGGCAATGGGATCACGACGACGCCGCCGCCGAGCAATTCTTCGCCAGTCGCCCGGCATCACCACGCGGTACCCGGCGGATAGCCGGTCGGCTTGCGGCCGCAGCGGTGTCCCTGGCAGCTCTCGTGATCGCGGTGGCCGCGGTGGGTGAACAGGTCGCCGGCGGAGACCTGCCAGACAACGTGAACCGGGCGGCCGGAATCGGTGTCGGTGCCGCCTTCGCACTCGGCCTGGCATCCGGACTCGTATACTGCATCGCCGCCGACGCCGCGGGGCGCCGCCGCCAGCAGGAGGCGCTCAGCTGGCTGGAGACGCGCGACTCGTTCCAACGCACCCGCGGCCTGCCGCCCCGCCTGCTGGCCGCCTTCACCGGCACACCGCCAGGCGAGCGGACCGTGTCATTTGCCGTCGCCGTCTGTGCTGTCCTCGGCACGGGGTGCCTCATCGCCGGCCCCGTGGTGTGGTCCACCGAACCCGACTGGCCGTTCGCGGTCGGCCTCGCGCTTCTGTGCGCCGGAATCGTTTTCAGCTCGCTGGCGGCGGCACTCATCGTGAGAGCGAACCGGAGCCGGCGTCACCAGCAGTTGCTCGGCGCGCGGCTCGGCGGGCAACGGCTCCTCGCGCACCACGGCGAGCTGGACTCGGCGGGTTGAGCTTGTCACAGCCGCGCTTCGAGAACCACGAACGACGCCGTCTCGGCCGCCCGGCGGAAGGTGGTGAAGCCGGCGCCCTCAACCACCTGCCGCAATGCCGTCACCGGCCTGGGTGGCCGAGTACGTCATCGCTTCCCTGCGTCGGCGTCTGCGACTTCGAACGTCAGCCGGTCGCTCACGCCTGCCTGGGCCGCCGCCCCACGCGCCGCCTCATCCGAGGGCACGTGATGGTCGACGCCGACGAACGTCGAGGCGGGATAAGCCCGCGCCAGCAGGATCAGGGGCGCGCCGTGCCCGCAGCCGATATCGGCCAAGCGTGCATCCCTCTCCAGCTTCGCTGCCAGGCGGGACGGTGAGTACCCGCGGCGAGCACGCGTCTCGATGCTGAATAGAAGGCAGTCCAGTGTCCACCGGAGATCCCTGCTCCGATCAGCTACCGGAGACCGCCGGAAGAGCGCAGCCCAGCGAGCGTCACGTCGACGAGCCGGCTGACCGCCGCCGCGGACGGCAGAGCACCGGCAGCGGAAAGAGCATGCAGACAATAATTCGCGAGCTCGTCCGCCCCGATGTCGTCGCGGACGTCCCCGGTTGCCGCGGCCTCGGCCAGCAGATCCCGGATCATGCCGCTCAGCTCTCGACGCGCTCCGGTGACCTGGCCGTGCTCGTCTCGATGCAGGAACGCCGCCAACTCCGGATTGTGGTGCCGGATGCCGTGTTCGGCGATTCCGCGCGAGATGTGCGCGTAAGCCTCGAGCACAGCTCTCACCCGCTGACCGGCGTCGTTCACCCCGTCTCTGACAGCGGCGAGATGTTCGAGGTGGTTGGTGATCTGCCGCTCGTGCCAGGCGAGCACGATCGTTTCGACATCTGGGAAGTACTTGTACAGCGTGGCGCGTCCGATGCCAGCCCCCTCGGCGATCTGCGACATCGTCACCGACAGCAGGCCTTGTTCGGCCACTAATGCGGCAGTGGTGTCCAAGACGGCGTCCCGGACCTCGCGGCGGTGCGCCTCGATGGTCTCCGTCCACAGCTTTGGCACCGCACTAGCATACATCGCGACGTGACCGATACATTATGTATCTACAGAGACATTGTGTCTCGATAAACAGATGGCCGAGAACCGACTCAGACCGAGGAGCGCAGATGAGCGACCTTCCACCGCGTCCTGACCACGAAGACGAACCCGGCGTGCGCCTCGCCCCACAGGCGGGCACGCCACGCTGGGCATGGATCGTCGGGATCGTCTTCGTCGTCGCAGCGCTGGCGGTAGCTGCCGTCATGGTGTTCGGCGGCGAAGAACACGGACCCCAGCAACACACGCCGGAGGAGAACCAGGAGCAGGACGTGGATCCCGAACACGACGGCGATCACGATCAGATGGACCACTGATGCTCATGCCACCGCGCGTGCGCAGGTTCGTGCTCGCCGCGCACATCACGACCACCGTGGGCTGGCTCGGTGCGGTGGCCGCCTTCATCGCCCTCAGCGTCATCGGCCTCACCAGCCAGGACACCCAAACGGTGCGCGCGGTCTATCTTGTGATGGAACCGGCCGCCTGGTACGTCCTGGTTCCGCTCGCCTTCGCCGCGCTGTTGAGCGGACTCGTCCAGTCGCTCGGCACCAGGTGGGGACTCTTCCGGCACTATTGGGTGTTGTTCAAGCTCCTGATCGTGGTCGTAGCGACCTCATACCTGTTGATGTACACCCAGACGTTCGGCGCTATGGCCGGCCTCGCCGCGAACCCGGAGGCCGAGCTTGGTGTGGTTCGCAACACCTCACCGTTCCTACATGCCGTCCTCGCCCTACTGATACTGCTCACCGCCGTGGCACTCTCGGTCTACAAGCCGCGCGGGCTGACCCCGTACGGCCGGCGCAAGCAGGCCGAGGCGCAAACAGCGACTCGCAGAAGACGACAACCCTCAGGATGACGAACCCGTCGGTCTCGGCCAGTTCGGTATGCGCGGCACGTACCCGGAACCCGTCACCCCTGGGCCGGCGCATCGTCTGGGCTCCCTGCCAGGTCGCGCCGGCAGCCCTCGACCTCAAGCTCCGTCGGCGCCTCCGACCCGGCGCCCAGGCGGTGCGCCGCGGCTGGGTCTAACCCGGACCACTACTTGACAATTACTGTCAAGTAGTTGCTAGAGTCACTGCTCGTGCCGACCGAAATCCCGCCACGGCCGCGTGACGCCACTGGCGCGCACGTCGAGCTCGTGGAAGATCTAATCCAGCAGGTGACCACCCGGCTGCTCGATCCGCTGGCGATCCTGCTCGACGACGACGCCATCACCGGCATCTGTGAGCGCACGCGCATCGATGCCGAGGTGTGGGCCGCTCAGCTCCTCGGCGGCGACGAGCACCGCGCCACCGAGACTGCAACTCGCCTGATCGCTGCCCTGTTCGCGGACGACCAGGTCTTCGACCCACAGCCGCGCTGGTGGGCAACGCCGTTCGGCCGCGCCGTCCTGCACAGCATCGGCCACCCGGCTCGCGAGCATGTGACGTTCGCGGCCGCTGGCGCGATGCTCGGCATCAGCCGGCAAGGAGTCCATGACCTGCTCACTCGCGACAAACTCCAGCGTCACCCGGATGGGGGGGTCACCACAGCGTCGATTCGCGCCCGCTCGATCCAACGGAACCCGCCACACGCGAAACCCGCCCCCGCATCGAGGAGCAGCACATGCCCGAGTCCATGACCGACCGGATCGTCCAGACCGGGAAGATCGGCATCGCCGCACGGGAGTACGGCGGCAGCGGTCACCCAGTGCTGTTGCTGCATGGCGCGGGCGGCAACCTGGCCGCGTGGGACGTCGTCGGCCCTATGCTCAGCGCTCGGCATCGGGCGGTGGCGGTAGATCTGCGCGGCCACGGCCAGTCAGGCGACGGGCCGTGGAACTGGGAGACAGTCCTCTCGGACCTGGAAGCCGTCAGCAACGAACTAGACCTTCGTCGCGCCGTCGTCGTCGGCCATTCGCTCGGGGGTGTGCTGGGAGCGCGCTGGGCGCGCCGGAACCCGGACTGTCCTGCTGTCGTCAGTCTCGATGGTCACCGGTCGCCGGTCCCGGCCCCGCAGAATTACGACGCCGACGCGGCCGGACTCACCCCCGGCGAGCTCAGCCGCCAGGTCGCGCAGCTGTCTGCCATGTTCGACGGCCAAGCCGCGGCGGCCTCGGCACCGCTGAGCGACGACCACGTCGAAGCCATGCTCACCGCGCAACGCTCGATCGCCGTGCAGCATGGGGCAGATCCGGAACTCGCGGCCGCCGCCGCCCGCCGGGGGCTGGTCCTCCGCGACGGCGCGACCTTCGTCCGGCCGGGTCCCGAGACGGCCAACGCGCTACGCGACAGTGTCCAGACCGACAGCCTGCCGGTGTTCGCGGAGCTCACGATGCCGGTCTTGCTGGTGCTCGCCACCAACAGCGTGCCGCAGGTACCAGCCGAGCTGGAACCGCTGATGACCGCCTTCCGCGCGGGCTTGCGCCGCGACGTCGATGTCCTGATTGCGGCGAACCCGTCCATCTCGATCCACGAGATGGACGCGAGCCACGCCATGCTGTCCGAGAAGCCCGCCGATGTCGCCGAGAGCATCACATCCTTCGTTGCCCGGGTCCTAGGAACTCGTTGAGGCCGCCAGTGGGAGCGCCCTAGATGTCCAGCTCGTCAGCGCGGTCGAGCAGCGCGCGGCGTTCGGGCTCGGAGTGGGCAAGCGCGGCGGCCTGCCTGAACAAGGTGGCTGCCCGGCCGGATTCGCCGGCATGGGCGGTGAGATCGGCCTCCGCGGCCACCGCGAGCGGGTGCTCGTCCAGCGCGCCCCCGGCGCGGGCGGCTTGCAGGAGCGCCAGCCCGGCCGCAGGACCGTGCGCGTAACCATGCGCGACTGCACGGTTCAGCTCGATCACCGGTGACGGCTGGATCCGGGCGAGGTCGTCGTACGATCGGGCGATCGTCGCCCAATCGGTGGTATCGGACGACGGCGCCACGGCATGGCAGGCAGCGATCCGGGCCTGCAGCGTGTACGGACCGCCCTCCCGCTGTATCCCGGCGAGGATGTTGAGGCCTTCGGCGATGGCATCGTGGTCCCAGCGGCTGCGGTCCTGCTTGTCGAGCGTCGTCAGATTGCCGCCGGGGTCGCGCCGGGCGTCGCGCCGTGAGTGCTGGAAGAGAAACAGGGCCAGTAATCCGGAGACCTCGGATTGACCCGGCATCAGCCGCTCGAGCAACCTGGCCAGGCGGATTGCCTCGTCGGCGAACGCGGGCTCGCCGTCGGCGTCGTAGCCACGAGTGAACAGCAGGTACAGCACGGCCAGCACGCCGGGCAGGCGCTCGTCGAGCTCTGTGCCCTGGGGGACCCGATACGGGATCCCTGCCTGTGCGATCTTCGCCTTTGCCCTGGTCAGGCGGCGAGTCATGGTCGACTCAGTGACCAGCAGCGCGTGCGCGATGTCAGCGGTCGCCACACCACAGATCGTGCGCAGCGTCAGCGCCACCCGCGCTTCGAGCGTGAGCGCGGGGTGGCAGCAGGTGAAGATGAGCCTCAGGCGGTCGTCCACGACCTCTCCCCTGCCTGGATCGGGACTCGAAGCCACAAAGGTGACCGCGGCCAGCTCCTCCAGCTTGCGACGTTCCACGGACGCGCGCCGCAGCACGTCGACGGCGCGGTTACGGGCCACCGTCATCAACCAGCCACCGGGGTTACCCGGGACACCGTCCGCCGGCCATTTCTCGAGGGCGACGGTAAGTGCATCCTGGGCGCAGTCTTCGGCCAGCGTCCAGTCGCCGGTGACACGAATCAGCGCGGCGACGATCCTTGGGTAGTAATCCGTGCACGCGGCCGCGACAGCCGCAGCCGTCGCGGCCGGGTGCGAATCGGACACTCGATCAACCGTCCAGATCGCCGAACGGGCGCAATTCCAGCCGCCCCTCCCGCGCCATCGGGTGCGCGCGAGCGATCTCGATCGCCTCATCCAGGTCAGCACACTCGAGAACGTCGTAGCCGACGATCACCTCTTTGGTCTCCGTGAACGGCCCGTCGGAGACCAGCAGCTCCCCGTTTCGCACGCGGACTGTCGTGGCCGCCGACGTCGGCGCCAGCGCATCGCCGTCCAGTCGCCGCCCTCGCGCATCGTTGTCCGCGACCCACGCCTCGATGTCCGGCGGATTGGTCTTGTCGGTGTCCGGCTCGGTATCCGTGCACACGAACATCATGTACTTCATCTCTCGCGCTCCCCTGCCTGGTGATGCCACCAGTGTGGCGGCATCGTGTTGTGATGTCACCAAGGTGACGAACGGGGAGCGCGAATCCGGACAACCACGTGCAACCACATCTTCCCGCCCGCTCGGCGGATCAGATCAAGCCCGCCGAGGACCGAACGTCGTATCGAGTTGAGCGTTGAGCGCTCTGACCGCCGCTTCGGCCGGCAGGCCAGTGCTCAGCAGGTGGACCGCCAGCCCCTCGGCCATGGCGAACAACGCGGTGGCGGTGTGCTCCGGGTCGATGCCGGGCGCTGCCGAACCAGCGGACTGGGCCGAGCGAATCTGCTCGGTGATGAACTCGCGTACATCGGCGTTGTTCTCGCCGAGGACTTCTGCGGCAGTGCGCTTGGTCGCGGCGTAGGACGTGAAGGCCAGGGCCACGCGCCCATCGGCTCGCCCGGCCTCGTCGACAGGCAACAGGGTTGTCAACACGGCTCCGACCAACTCACGGGCGGACGGGTCGTCGCCGAGCTTCCTGACCGCTTCGGTCATCCGCTCCTCGAACCGCGCGCTGGCTGACTTCATCGCGAAGTCCATCATCGCTTCCTTCGTCGGGAAGTAGTGCTGAACCATCCCCGACGTCACGCCGGCTTCGGCCGCGACGTGCCGCAGGCTCACCGCTTCCAAGCCTTGGTCCGCCGCCACCCTCATCAGCGCCGCAGCGATCCGCTCGCGCCGCTCCTGATGATCAACCTTTTTCGGCACGTCTCCATGCTTTCACATTGCGACTGCATTGACAACGCCTCGCGCGCCGAATACATTGCAACTGCAATGTAAAGAGAAAGGGCATCACATGACTCAGGAGCAAGCAGCACCGGCCATCGAGGTCACCGATCTGGTCAAGCGATTCGGCGAGACAACGGCCGTCGACGGCATCGATCTGGGCGTCGCCCGCGGCGCTGTCCTGGGGCTGCTCGGCCCCAACGGCGCGGGCAAGACCACAGTGGTGAGAGTCCTCGCCACCCTGTTGCGCCACGATGCCGGCGTGGCCCGTGTCTGCGGGTACGACGTTGCGCGCGACGCCCACCGCGTCCGGCAGCTGATCGGGGTGACAGGTCAGTACGCATCGATCGACGAAGGGCTGACGGGCTTTCAGAACCTCACCATGGTCGGCCGGCTCCTCGGGCTGTCGAGGGCACAGGCGAAGAGCCGAGCGGCTGAGTTGATCGAGAACGCGGGCCTGGATGAGGCCGCCGCAAAGCCCGCGAAGACCTATTCCGGTGGCATGCGCCGCCGACTCGACCTCGCCGCCAGCCTGGTCAACCGGCCCGCTGTCGTCTTCCTCGACGAGCCGACCACCGGACTCGACCCCGCCAGACGAGGCGACACCTGGGACATGGTGCGTGAGCTGGCCACCCACGGCTCAACCGTTCTACTCACCACGCAGTATCTGGAAGAAGCGGACCATCTCGCCGACGAGATCGTGGTCCTCGACTCCGGGAAGGTCGCCGCACGGGGCACCCCCGACACGCTCAAACGACGCCTTGGCCGCCAAACACTCGACGTACGCGTCTCCGACCCTGTCCAGCTCGACGAAGCGGCCACCCGCATCGCACAGATCGTCCGAGCCGATCCGATCGTCGACGTCCAGACCAGTCACCTCAGCGCTGCCGTCACTGACAGCCCCGCGATGCCCGCGATCGTGCGGAGCCTCGACGAGGCAGGCATCGAGATCAGCGAACTGGCACTGCGCCTGCCCAGCCTGGACGACGTCTTCCTGACCCTGACCGGCCACCGCGCCACCACCGACGACGCGACCCCGACCGTGGGCGTGAGCCAAGGAGACGCATCATGACCAGCAGCACACTCATGCCCACCCACCCAGGCGCGACACCACAGAAGCACGCCACCCCGTCACAGGCGCTGACCCAGTGCACAACGCTGTCGTGGCGAGGAATCGTCAAGATCCCCCGTCATCCGATGGGTCTGGCCGACGTGATCATCGGGCCGGCCATCTTTCTCGTCCTGTTCGGCTACGTCTTCGGCGGCGCGATCGCCGGGGACACCGACGGTTACCTCCAGTACGTCTTCCCCGGCATCCTCGGGATGATGACCCTGTTCGCCACCATGGGCGTCGGTGTCGCGCTGAGCAGCGACCTGTCGACAGGCATCTTCGACCGTTTCCGCAGCCTGCCCATCGTCCGCATCGCACCCCTGATCGGAGCGATCGGCAGCGACATCGTCCGCCAGATCATCTCACTCACCGCGCTCGTGGGCTTCGGCCTCCTCCTCGGAGTCCGGTTCAACGCCAGCATCTGGTCAGTCCTCGCCGGCTGCGCTCTCGCGCTGGCTTTCGCCCTCGCCTTGTCCTGGGTATGGGTCCTGCTCGCACTCGCCGTCAAAGACACCCAAGCAGTTCAGGGGCTCGGAGCGATCATCATCCTTCCCCTGGCCTTCGCCAGCAACATCTTCGTTCAGCCCGAGACCATGCCCGACTGGATGCAGACCATCGCGACCTGGAACCCCGTCGGCCATCTCGTCGACGCCGTCCGAGGCCTCATGATGGGCGGACCAGTGGCCCAGCCGGTGATGTACACCGTGATCTGGATGGCCGCCTTCGTCGTGATCTTCACCCCGCTGTCCCTGATCGCCTACAAGCGCCGCGCCTAGAGGCGCATGACGACGTTGCCGACCTTGCGACCGGAGTCGATCCGCGCGTGCGCCTCGGCAACCTCGGAGAGGTCGTAGGCGTGGTCGATGACCACCTTCAGTTCTCCGGCGGCGGCGAGGCTCAGGAGAAACTCGATGTCTTCCACCCGTTCTGTGGCGGTTCCGGCGACAACGTTGCCGCGGGCTCGGACCATCTCCGGCAGGTCGGCCACGACCAGCGCCAGCAGGCCGGACTCGCTGAGCAGCCGCCGTCCTGATCGGATCGACAGGTTCCCGACGGTGTCGAGGACGGCATCGAACCGGTCGTTGCATTGCGCCAGGTCTTCCGTCTCGTAGTCGATGACCCTGGCCACCCCCAGCTCCGCCACCAGTTCGGTGTTGGGCCCGCTCGTGACGCCAGTGACAACCGCGCCGAGGTGCCTCGCCAGTTGCACGGCATTGGTGCCGATGGCGCCGGAGGCCCCGTTGATGAGAACGGCGCTGCCGGATGCCACTTTCAGCTTGTCCCGGAGGAAGAAGAGTGCGGTGGTTCCACCGAACAGCAGGCCGGCGGCTTCCTCGTGGCTCACCTCGTCCGGCTTCCGCACCAGCTTCTTGGCCGGAATCGCCACGTGTTCGGCGTAAGCGCCCATCTTGAGCCCGGTCATGCCGCATACGGCATCGCCGGGCTGGAAGCCAGTGACACCCGGACCGACCGCCTGCACCACACCCGAGAAAGAGCTGCCGAGGACGCGCCTTCGCGGCCGGAAGACGCCGAACATCAGCCGTGCGAACGGCGCGAAGCCACGGGGAAACCGAGCACCGCGGATGCGCGCGTCAGCCGACGTGGCCGCGACCGCACACACCCGCACCAGCACCTGACCGGCGCCCGGCTTCGGCAGTGGGGCATCGACGATACGGAGGACGTCCGGCGGGCCGTACCTGTCGATCACGGCGACCTTCACGACGCCTCCTTACACTCGTAAGTCTTGCCGGTACGATAGCCTTACTGCCGTAAGGATGCAAGCGCCCGTAAGGATCGCCATGACAGAGCGCCCGTCGCTGTCCCGAGAGCTGATCGTCGAAGCGGCGGTCCGCGTTGCCGACCGCGGCGGAATGGCTCAGGTCAGCATGCGCAACGTCGGCAAGGAACTCGGTGTCGAGGCGATGTCGCTCTACCACCACCTCGCCGGGAAAGATGACCTCCTCGACGGCTTGGCGGACTGGATATTCACTCAGATCGAGTTGCCCGATCCCACCCACCCATGGCGCTCAGCCATGAGCGCGCGAGCAGCCTCCGCCCGAAGCGCATTGTCCAAGCATTCTTGGGCGCTGGGTCTGATCGAGTCGCGTCGCTCGCCTGGACCGGCGTTGCTCAGGCACCACGACACCGTGCTCGGCTGCCTGCGGCACAACGGCTTTTCCTTGCGGCTGGCCGCCCATGCCTTTTCTGCCATCGACGCCTACGTGTACGGATTCGTGCTGACCGAGGTGAATCTGCCGTTCGAGGGGACTGACGGGCTCGATGAGCTGGTCGGTGAAATCCACGGGTCGATTCCGGCGGGGGCGTACCCGCATCTGACCGAACTCATGACCGACCACGTGCTGGGCCGCGAATACTCCTACGCCGACGAGTTCGAATTCGGGCTCACGCTCATCCTGGACGGCCTCGAAGAACAACTGGGATGATGCGGCGGGCGCGAGGTCCCGCCCCGGCTGCGTCGCCGGCACGAACGTGAACGTTTTTGTCTGAATATCCGACTGGCCCCCGCGGACTTGCGACGATTGCCGGCAATTTCCACCGCACTTCGAGCTATTGACCATTTCGACTCGCAACCCCGTTCGCACACCCGCAACGACAGGAGTGAGATCAATGGCAGATCTATCTCGTCGTACTTTCGTTCAGGGCATGGTTGGCGCAGGCGTCGTCGGCACCGCTGGCCCTACCGCCCCGGGACTCGCTGTTCCGTCGTCGGCCCAAGAGGGTGAAGTCCCAGAGGTCCGGTTGCGGTGGCTCGAGGAGGGGCCACCTTCGGTCGGCACCGGCAGCACCTGGGGCGTGCCGTGGCCGAAGGGCGCCATGGACGCGGACAAGCAGTTCGCGCTGCGGTCCTCCGACGGCGACGCGGTACCGGCCCAGTCCTGGCCGCTGGCGTATTGGCCGGACGGGTCGGTGAAGTGGACGGCTCACGCACTTGCAGCCGACGCCCCCACCTCGGACGGATACGTGCTGAGTGTGGGTGAGCCGGCCGAACCGGAAAGCGCGGTCACGGTACAAGAGAACCGTGGCCGGGTCGTCGTGGACACCGGCGTGATCAGCTGCAGGATCAACAAGAGCGGTTCCTTCGTGATCCACTCGATCAGTCGGGGGGATCAGGAGATCGCCCGGCACGTCGAGTTGGTCAACCTGCGCCAGCAGAAGATCGACGACGGCGACGAGGCCAAGACCCAGCGGCGCAAACTCGTCAGCAGGGTGAACGACGTCACCGTCGAGCAGTCCGGTCCGGTGCGAGCGGTGGTCCGCGTCGAGGGCGTTCACGCCGGCCAGGGACGTAACTGGCTGCCGTTCACGTTCCGGCTGTACTTCTACGCCGGTGCCGAGCACGTGCGGATGATGCACACGTTCGTCTTCGACAGCGACGGCAACGACGAGTTCATCGCCGGTCTCGGGGTGCGGTTCAAGGTGCCGATGACGGACGAGTTGTACAACCGGCACGTCCGGTTCGTCGGCGAAGGCCACGGCATGCTCACCGAGGCGGTGCAGGGCATCACCGGGCTGCGGCGCGACCCGGGAGAGGAAGTCCGCGCCGCACAGGTTGCCGGCAAGCGCTTACCCGATCCGGCCACTTGGGACCAGCGGGTCACCTCGCGGCTGCACTGGATTCCGGCCTGGGGCGACTACCGGCTGAGCCAGCTGTCATCAGAAGGATTCACGGTGGCGAAACGCACGGAGGGTGGGCACGGCTGGGTCGACGTCGACCAGGGCCGCCGCGCGTCGGGTCTCGGCTACGTCGGCGGTGTCAGCGGTGGCGTGGGATTCGGGCTGCGGGACTTCTGGCAGCGCCACCCCACCCAGTTGGACGTGCGCGACGCGCAGACCGATACTGCCGAGGTCACGGTGTGGATGTGGTCGCCCGACGCCCCGCCGATGGACACCCGCTTCTACCACGACGGCCTCGGCCAGGAAACCTATGAGCAACAACTCGACGCCCTGGAGATCACCTACGAGGACTACGAACCGGGTTTCGGCACGCCCTACGGGATCGCACGGACCAGCGAGCTGATGCTCTGGGCGTTGGATGCCACTCCGGAGGCCGAGCGTCTGGGCGCGATGGCCGACGTCGTTCGCACCCCGCCGCAGATCGTCAACGAGGTCCAGCAACTGATCGACGCGAAGGTGTTCGGTGGGCTGTTCACGCCGGTGGACCGATCCACCCCGACGAAGGCCACGATCGAGGACAGCCTCGACTTTCTGTTCGACTTCTACGTCACCCAGCGAGAGCAGCGCCACTGGTACGGCTTCTGGAACTACGGCGACATCATGCACAGCTTCGACGGCGACCGCGGAGTATGGCGGTACGACGTCGGCGGGTACGCGTGGGACAACTCGGAGCTGTCACCCGATCTCTGGCTGTGGTACTCATATCTGCGCTCCGGGCGTGCCGATATCTTCCGGTTCGCCGAGGCGATGACCAGGCATACCGGCGAGGTCGACGTCTACCACCTCGGCGAGTGGGCCAGGCTGGGCACCCGGCACAACGTGCAGCACTGGGGCGACAGCGCCAAGCAGCTGCGGATCAGCACAGCTGTCTACCGGCGGATCTTCTACTACCTCACCGCCGACGAGCGCACCGGCGACCTGATGCACGAATTGGTCGACGCCGAAGAGACGTTCCTCGCTCTCGACCCGATCCGCAAGATCCGTGAGGAAGAGTACGAGCCCGACCCGAATGCGCTCGCTATCGGCCTGGGAACCGACTGGTCGGCCCTGGCGGCCAACTGGTTCACCGAGTGGGAACGACGTGGGCCGCGCGCCGACGAGGCCGAACGCAAGCTTCTCGGTACGATGCGCAGCATTGCAGCGATGCCGAATGGACTCGTCAACGGTGGCGCCCGCTACAACATGGACACCGGCGAGTTCTTGCCGGCCGAAGCAGGCGTCAGCGTGAGCTCCCTGGGGGCCATGTTCGGCCTGGTAGAGATGTGCGCAGAGCTCATCGACGCCATCGACATGCCCGAGTTCGAGGGTGCCTGGCTCCCGTACTGCCGGTTCTACAACGCCAGCCGCGAAGAACAGGAAGCCGAATTCGGCCAGCGCTTCGGCGGCACCAACCTCCGGCAAGGCCACAGCCGCCTGGACGCTTACGCCTACCACCGGCTAGGCGACACCAAGTACGCCGAGCGGGCGTGGGACTACTTTCTCCAACCGCGCACCAACTGGGAATATCAGCACGACCGCGACTGGTCTGCCGAGCGCGACGAAACCACGCTCAATCCCACCGACTCGGCACCGTGGGTGTCCACGAACACCACTGCACTCTACGGTCTGGCCGCCATCCAGAACCTTGCCCTGGCCGGCGACCGCTTGCCCGACTGACCGGCGTACCCCCACGAGGCCCCCACCACGTCCTCACCAGCGACCCGACAGGACACATCTGGCTCGAGCCTGCAAGCCATGTTTCGATAGAGACATGACCAGCCACGAAGCTCTTCAGTATGTCGTCTCCGCCAGCCGTGACATCGCGGCTGGCGGAGCACGCATCTTCGACCTCATCGCGGATCCTGCACAGCAGCCCCGATGGGACGGCAACGACAACCTGGCCGACGCACCTGGCGGACAGCGGGTTCGTGCCGTCGGTGATGTGTTCACCATGACCCTCACGAGCGGCAGCGTGCGGGAGAATCACGTGGTGGAGTTCAAGGAGGGCCGCGTCATCGCGTGGAAACCATCCGAGCTCGGCCAGCCGCAGCCAGGGCACCTCTGGAGGTGGGAGCTGGAGCCTATCGACTCGTCGCGAACACGCGTGACCCACACCTACGACTGGAGCGGATTGACCGACGAGGGGCGGTTCGCTCGCGCCCGGGCCACCACTCCGGAAATGCTTCAGGAGTCAGTGGACCGGCTGGCCGCGCTGGCCGAACGGGACTGACCTGGGCTCCACCACGCGCCCTGTCCCTCTTCCGGAGAGTCATCCGCCGAACCCCGCCCGTTCCGGGCGCGGCGGTGTTCCACGTCACCGCGGGGTGAGGACACAGAACTCGTGGCCCCCGGGATCGCTCAGGACCTCCCATGACGTGTCCCCCTGGCCGATGTCGGTGCGCTGGGCACCCAAACCGCTGAGGCGGGCCACCTCGCTGTCGAGATCGTCACCCGGATACGGCGCTAGATCGACGTGAATCCTGTCCTTGGCCTGCTTGCCTCCCGGCGCACTGACCAGTTCCAAGACGGTCGCCGCGCGATCGGGATGCCGAAGCCGCGCGTAGCCCGCGCCGCGATGGTCGATCCGCCATCCACTCGCGGCCTGCCAGAACGATGCGTCGGCAACGGGGTCGGTGCTGTCCAGGACCACGGCGGCGATCCGCTCCGCCCCGGCGTAGTCCACACGCGGCTCGAGCACACACAGTTCATTACCCTCCGGGTCGGCCAGCACCGTCCACGGCACGTCTCCCTGACCGATGTCTATGTGGCGGGCGCCGAGATCGAGCAACCGCTCCACCGTCGTCGCCTGCTCCTCCGCCGACGACGACACCAGGTCGAGGTGCACCCGGTTCTTGACGGCCTTGGGCTCGTGAACCGGAACGAACACCAGTGGCACCGTCCCCGCGTCACCCCAGTGCCCAGCCTGATCCTCGATCTCGACCACGACCTCGTCCGGATCGGAGTACGTGACCGGCCACTGCAGCGCCGCAGCCCAGAACGCGGCCAGGGAATCGGGGTCTTGCGCGTCGACGACGACGGAGACGAGACGAGTGCTCACGGGCGCAAGCGTACAGATCTCGCAGGAGGGCGGCCGAGCCGAGACGACGGACAAGCTCCGCTTCCCCAGCCACCGTGAGAACGCTCTATCCCTGCGGGCCACGGGGCACGATCAGCGATAGGCGAAATCCAGGAAAACTGCCGTCACCCAGAACCATCCCGGGATGATGACCGCTCTCTGGAAGAGCCCCACCTTCGGGGAGTCGTTCTCCCAGGCTGTGCCGAAAGTGCCGAACCCGATCATCAGACCGATGGCCATGAAGGCTGAGATGCTCTTCCAGGTCACACCTGGCATGACGAACGCGCCGATAGCTGCCGCTGCGGGCAGCGCGAGGAATACCACCATGCCTGCGTAGTCGTGCAGTTTGTGCCGGCTGGTGTGAGCTGCCGGATCGCCATCCGGAGTGCCTGGAGGGTAACCACGCATCGGGTCCATCGGGAAGACGCCGGAAGCCACGAGGCCGAGGCCGAAGACGGCCAGCATGGGCCCCAGGAGGTAGCTCTGTCCGGCAAAGGTCACCCCCAAAGCGCCGATCGTGATCGCGGCGCCACATACCAGGAAGTTCGACGTCTGAATCCATCCCCGGGGCCCCAAAGCCAATGCGCTCACCGGATGCCGGACAGGTGAATAGCCGGGCCGCGTCCATCCGTCAGCCAGAAACACGAGAACAAAGAGCGTCGAGCCGATTGCGCCCAACCAGTAGATCAACGTGTTCCTCCTACGCGGCCGCCGCTGCGGATCCCAGCGTCCATATCGCCAACCACGGGATAGCACCGGTCATGACGTTCGTCGTTCTTGAACATCACTATTCCATCCCTGCCGGGCCGGCGAGGTGACATGTTCGGTTACCTGACACGTCCGCCGAATGTGTTAAGTTTTTCGCGAATATTTGACGTATCGCATCCTCTGCCCAAGAGAGCGCCGGATGCCCTGGAACCCCGAAGTCATGACCGGCGAAATGGACTACGAACGGCGCCCAAGCCGCGTGCACCCAACCAGCTCCAATGCCCGAGTGGGCACCGGTGGCACACAACGAAAACGCGACCGCTTTCGCGATCGCGTTGCCGAACCCGCCAGGGGTTTGAACTTCCTATCTGGTGGAGCTGAGGGGATTCGAACCCCTGGCCTCCTCCATGCCATGGAGGCGCGCTACCAACTGCGCCACAGCCCCTTGCAACAGCTCGGATAGCTTAACCGACAGCGGGCTTCAGCACATAATCGGCCCACCATCCGCGCTCTGACCAGCTGCTTTACCCTTCCTCGATGTACACCGGCGTGGGGAGGGTGCCGGCGTTGTGCTCCACCAGGATCCAGCCGTCGTCGCCCTCACGCAGCATGGACCACGAGCAGTTCGACAACCCACCGATGTTGGTGAACAGGTTCAACGGCATCCCGATCAGCGCGGCGATGCCCAGCCGCGCGGCACCACCATGCGAGGTCAGCACCGCGAGCCCGTCGTCGGGTAAGCGCTTCGCCGCGTCGGTGACCGCCACGACCATCCGGTCGGCGACCTCCTGGCGGGTCTCGCCGCCGCCCACCCGCAGGAGCGGATCTCCGGCCCGCCACGCCTTGTACTCGTCCGGCCAGCGCTCGGCGATCTGGGCCGCCGTGCACCCCTGCCATTCTCCGGCGTAGGTCTCCCGGAGCCGGACGTCGAACTCGATCTCCGTGCCCACCACGGCGGCCAGGATGGCTGTGGTGTCCCGCGTACGTTTCAGGTCCGAAGAGATGAGCAGCTGCGGCTCCAGCGAGGCAAGCCGCGCGGCCGCCTCACGGGCCTGTTGCCGCCCGACGTCATCGAGGTCCACATCGGTCTGGCCCTGGAAGCGCCCAGCGGCGTTCCATTCGGTCCGGCCGTGGCGCCACAGGACGATCCGCCGGCTCACTCCCCGGCTCCACTGCCCTGCCGTCCGATCCGGACACTCTCCGGCAACGCGATGGTGGGGCAGTCTTTCCAGAGCCGCTCCAGCGCGTAGTACACCCGCTCTTCGGCGTGCTGGACGTGCACGACGATGTCGACGTAGTCGATCAGGACCCAGCGTCCCTCGCTCTCGCCCTCTCGCCGCACGGGTTTGGCCTGGGACTCGCGCAACCGTTCCTCGATCGCGTCCACGATGGCCCGTACCTGGCGGTCGTTCGGGGCGGAACAGACGACGAAAATATCAGTGATGACCAGTTGTTCTGAGACATCGAAGGCAATGATGTCGTCGGCCAGCTTGTCGGCCGCCGCCTCGGCGGCCGCGATAGCGAGGTGTCGAGCACGATCGGTAGCGGGCAAATCGGAACCTTTCAGGGTGGTCCTTTAGTAAGGATGCTAGTCCTCGACGTACAGGTGGCGCTTGTTGATGTACTGGACGATACCGTCCGGCACCAGATACCAGATGGGTTCACCTGCGGCGACGCGCTGACGACATTCGCTCGACGAGATGGCCAGAGCCGGTATTTCAACCAACGTCACCTTACCTTCGGGAAGCCCGACGTCGGTGAGCGCGTGCCCTGGCCTGGTACAACCCACGAAGTGCGCCAGCTCGAACAGCTCTTCGGCGTTACGCCAGGACAAGATCTGCTCGAGCGCGTCGGCGCCGGTGATGAAGTAGAGCTCACAGTCCGGTCCATGAATACGCCAGAGGTCACGCAGGGTGTCCACGGTGTACGTGAGGCCACCACGATCGATGTCCACCCGGCTCACGGAGAACCTCGGATTGGACGCCGTGGCGATCACCGTCATCAGATACCGTTCTTCACCGGCGGTGACCTGCCGGTCCTCCTTCTGCCACGGCTGGCCGGTGGGAACGAAGACGACCTCGTCCAGACCGAACCGGTGCTGCACCTCGCTGGCCGCGACCAAGTGCCCGTGGTGAATCGGATCGAAGGTGCCACCCATGATGCCGATACGCCTGGGGGTTCTCACGAACGCTCACCACCGCGACCGTCGCGCGTGCGGCGCGTGCGTGACGAATCTGCGCACACCGAACGGCGACAGCGGAAAGGGCTCACAGCTTGAGCTCAGGCGTGGGGACGGCCCTTGCCGAAGACCAGGGTGACCGCCAGCAAGGCCAGGAGGATGACGAACGCACCGATCCCCCACCCCTCAGCCGGGAATCCGTCTCCGTTCGCGTGGGCCTCATCCGCCAGCAGTACGACCTTCTCCATGGCCGACACTTTATCTCACCTGCTCCGGCTCGAAATCACGGCGGCGCTCATGAGCGCACGTGGCCGTCGCCGGTGACGACGTACGTAGTGGTGGTCAGCTCGCGTAAGCCCATCGGGCCGCGGGCGTGCAGCTTCTGCGTCGAGATGCCGATCTCGGCGCCGAACCCGAACTGCTCGCCATCGGTGAAGCGGGTCGAGGCGTTGACCATCACGGCGGCAGAGTCAGTGGTGGCGGTGAATCTCTGCGCCGCCGAGAGGTCCTCGGTGACGATCGCCTCCGTGTGGCCGCTCCCCCAGCGGCGGATATGCGCGACGGCGTCATCGAGCGACGCCACGACGCGCGCGGCAAGGTCGAGCGAGAGGTACTCGGCGGACCAGTCTTCGTCGGTCGCCGCGACCACGGCGTCGTCGTATCCGCGTACCCGCTCGTCACCGTGGACGGTGACGCCCGCGTCGCGCAGGGCGGCCAGCGCGCCGGGCAGGAACGTGTCGGCGATGTCGGCGTGCACCAGCAATGTCTCCGCGGCGTTGCAGACGCTCGGCCGGTGTGTCTTCGCGTTGAGGAGGATCTCGAGCGCTTTGCTCAGGTCCGCCGTGGCGTCGACGTAGACATGGCAGTTCCCGACGCCGGTCTCGATGACAGGCACGGTGGATTCTTCGACCACGCTGCGGATCAACCCCGCCCCACCGCGTGGGATCAGGACGTCGACCAGCCCTCGGGCGCGCATCAGGTGCTTGGCCGGCTCATGTCCCTCGCCCGGCACCAGCTGGACGGCGTCCGCCGGCACGTCGGTACCCGCCGTGGCGGCGCGCAGCACCTCCACGATGGCCGAGTTCGAGGCCACCGCGCTGGACGAGCCCCGCAACAGCACCGCGTTCCCGCTCTTCAGCGCCAGGCCCGCGGCGTCGGCTGTGACGTTGGGCCGGGCCTCGTAGATGATGCCGACGACGCCCATCGGAACCCGGCGCTGGCTCACTTGCAGCCCGTTGGGCAACGTGTATCCGCGCTCGATCTCACCCACCGGGTCCGGCAGCTCAGCCACCTGACGCAGCCCGTCGGCCATCGCCGCCACCCGGGTGTCGTCCAGCCGCAGCCGGTCGATGATGGCCTCGCTGGTGCCGTTCTCCCTGGCCCGGGAGACGTCACCGGCGTTGGCGGCGGTGATCTCCGGCGTGCGGGCCACCAGGGCGTCGGCCATCGCCTTGAGGGCGGAGTCCTTCTGGGCACGGGTCAAGACGGCAAGGTCGGCGGCGGCGGCACGAGCGCGCCGGGCCGCGTCGAGGACAGATGCCGCGGTCTCGTCGGTCATGCATCAGAGTCTACGAGGTCGCCGCGCTCCTCTACGCCGCCATACCTGTCCCCACTCCCGGTGATCGTGAGTGGGGGTTGCGTCGTCGTCGCACGAACGCGGCTGCGAAGCTGAGGCGCCAGAGGAGGGCATAGGTGAGCGACGGCCGGCACGACACGACAGGCACCGGGTGGCGACGCGATGCGCCCCGACGGGCCGAACCTGCCCGGGACGACAAGCCCTCCCAGCAGCAGCCAGGGCTGCGACAATCCTGGCTCGCTCTGACCGCGCTGTCCTTCGGGTTCTTCATGCTCCTGCTGGACACCACCATCGTGAACATCGCGATCCCGGCGATTCTCGACAAGCTCCAGACCAGCCTCGAGAACATCATCTGGGTCAACAGCGTCTACCTCCTGACGTTCGCTGTCCCGCTGCTGGTCACGGGCCGTCTGGGCGACAGGTACGGTCCCAAGCGGGTCTTCGTCGCCGGGCTGGTGATCTTCACGGTGTCGTCCCTCGCGTGTGGGATGGCCACCGCTGTCGAGCCCTTGATCATCGGGCGAGCGATCCAGGGGCTCGGCGCGGCGGCGATGATGCCGCAGACCATGGCGTTCGTCTATCACCTCTTTCCGCCCGGGCGCCGGGGCGCGGCCATGGGTGTCTGGGGCGCGACGGCGGGGGTGGCAACCGTCAGCGGACCACTGCTGGGTGGCGTGCTGGTCGACAGCCTCGGCTGGCAGTGGATCTTCTACGTCAACGTGCCGATCGGGGTCGCCGGTCTAGCCATGGTGCTGCGTTTCGTGCCCGACTGGCAGCCCGGCCACAGCCGGCGGTTCGACCTGCCCGGCATCGGACTGTTCACGCTGGGCCTGGCCGCGCTGATCTTCGGCCTCCAGGAAGGCGAGCGCTACGACTGGAGCACCGTCGCCGGTCCGGTGACGGTCTGGTGGCTGATCGGCGGCGGGCTGGCGCTGCTCGCGCTCTTTGTGATCTGGCAGCGCCGCAGTCGCCGCGAACCGCTGCTGGACCTGCAACTGTTCACCTTCCGGAGTTTCTCGCAGTCGATCCTGGCGAACGCCACGCTCGGCTTCGCGCTGATCGGCACCGTCTTGCCACTCATGCTCTACTTGCAGACCGTCCGTGGCTATTCGCCGCTGATGGCCGGGGTGATCTCCGCACCCATGCCGCTGGCTTCTGGCGTGACCTCCGCATTCGTGGGCCGGATAGCCGAACGATTCGACGGACGCAAGCTGGGCGGTGCCGGTTTCCTCGGCTACGCGTGCGGACTGGCGATGCTCGCGTGGACGATCCGCACCGACGTCGAGCCTCTGCTGCTCGCCCCGGCGCTGGTCCTGGCCGGGGTCGGAATGGGCGCGATCTTCGCTCCGCTCGCGACGCTCGGCACGCTGAGTCTGCCGCCGCATCTCGTGGGCGGTGGGTCGGGACTGTTCAACACCCTCCGGCAAGTGGGCGCGGTGATCGGCAGCGCGTCCATCGGCGTTCTCCTGCAAGCCCGTCTGAGCATCGAGCTGACCAGGCAAGCGGAGGTCCAGGCGAGCACCCTGCCTCCGGAGTTTCAGCAGCAATTCGTCGACCGGATCACCGCCGGCGCCCGCCATGTCGGAGAGGTCCCCGTAGACGCCGACGATGCGTTCGACCTCCCGGCCGATACGTCACCAGAGCTGGCAGAGCAGTTCCGCGAGGCGGCCGAAGCAGTGTTTGTGCACGGTTTCACCTCGGCGGCCAGGGCGTCGATCCTGTTGCCGGCCATCGTGTTGCTGCTGGGGGCGCTCGCCTGCCTGTTGATGCCGAATCCCCGCGGCCCGTCCTTGCGTCCTGCGAAGCGAGCGTCCTGAGACTCACCTTGCAGGACGCAACAGCTCAGCCGATCTCCTGCAACCGCGGCAACAACGACGCCGCCTGTTCGGCCTGCGCCTCGGCGCTGCCGCCGTTGGTGATCAGGATGACGTCGTCGACGCCGACGAGGGCGTACTTCTCCACCCGCGGCAATACGTCGTCGGGCTGATCCGACAGCCGGAGCTGCACGGTGCGGCGGATGTCCGCCGGGTCCCGCCCGACGTCGTCGCAATGCCGGTCCAGCACCTCGGACAGCTCGGCCACCTCCGCCGGTGTGCCGCCCGGGGTGTTCCAGGCATCGGCATACTGAGCGACGATCCGCAGCGTGCGTTTGCGTCCGCGGCCACCGATCCAGACCGGCGGATACGGCTGCTGGACCGGCTTGGGCTCGGCGATCGCTTCGGCAAGCTGATAGTGCTGGCCCTCGAACGTGGTCCGCGGCTGGGTCCACAGCGACCGGATCAGCTCGCACGCCTCCTCGAGGCGATCCAGGCGCTCGCCGACGGTGCCGAACTCCAGACCGAGCATCGTGTGCTCGTTCTCCGCCCACGCACCGCCGATGCCGAATTCGAGGCGGCCACCCGAGAGATGATCGACCGTCACCGCCATCTTGGCCAGCACACCCGGATGACGGTAGGTGTTGCCGCTGACCATGCAGCCGATCCGGGTGCGGGTCGTGGCCTGGGCCATCGCTCCCAGCAGCGCCCAGGCGTCGAAGATGTCCAGGGTGGGGTCGTCGCCGAGGGAGGCGAAGTGGTCCATGTTCCAGCAGTGGTCGAACCCGGCCTCGTCGGCGATCCGCCAGACCGCCCGGTACTCGTCGATGCTCGCGTTCTGGCTGAGTTTGAGTCCATATCGCATAGCTCAGTGTCGCAAAGGCGCCCGTGCCGCGCGCGATCAGCTCAGCAAAGCCGACGCGGGTCGAACGGCTCGATGCGCTCCACCGCCACCCGCAGAGCCACGGCGACCTTGTCCACGTCGATATCGCTGTTGGCGACCGCGACGGCAATGCTGAGCATGGCTTCGGTGTCGACATTGCCGACGTCTGTGCCGTTCATTCGAAGGAGGTTGAGAGCGAGGACCGTGGCGGTGCGCTTGTTCGCCTCCATGAAGGGGTGGTTGCGGATCACCGAATGCACCAGGGCGGCGGCCTTACTCCACAGGTCGGGATACGCGTCCTGCCCGAATGCCGAGGCTTGTGGCCGGCCTAGCGCGGAAGCAAGCAGGCCGACGTCCCGCACGGCAAGACCCGTGAATCTCCGATTGATCGCCAACGCTTCGCCGAGCGTGGGAAATCGTGTACCGGTCACAGCTCTGCCATGCGGTCGAACATGTCGCGATAGCGGTCGATGATCCAGTCAGCGCTCTGCATGAACGCTTCGTTGACGTCTGCTTGAGACTGCTCGGGCATGATCTTCGCTATGCGCCGGCCGCGCTTGGTCAGGTGGATCACCCGGCCACTTTCCGCCGCTTCAGCGAGCTCGCCCAGGATTTTTCTCGCCTCGGTCACCGAGATCTCGTCGGGAACCTCGTGCAGCGGCTCAGCAGTCATATCTGAAGTGTACAGAACGTCGCTATTTTATACAGTTCTAATGAGTGGCTTCAGCGCCCGTGCGATGTCGGGAACGTCGTCATAGTCACCGCGCGCCACCGCCATCGTGACGTCGAACGCCTCGTCGTTAGTAGCGATCACCTCAGCGCCGTTGAGCTCGCACAGCACCGCCGCGGCGAGCCATGCCAGTCGCTTGTTGCCGTCCACGAGCGGATGGAATCGAGCGACCGAGTGGAACGTCGCGGCCGCTTTGTCGATCAGGCCGGGGTACATCTCAGTACCGAACATCGACGACGACGGCCGCTCCGCGGCCGAGGCAAGCAGGCTCCTGTCGCGGATCAACGGCGGCGCACCGGTGGCCAGCTCGGCGACCCGGACCAGCTGATCGGCGGTGAAGTATCGGAAGGTGGTCACGCCGTGCCCAGTCTGTTCAGAGCGTCGGTGTACCGCTCGGCGAGGCGGGCGCCGATCTGCTCCACCTCCGCGTCCGTGGCGTGGGTCTCGCGGTGCAGCCAGGCCAGCAGGTCCGGCGGTGCCAGTTCCGCGGTCCGCTCGCGGTAGCGCGCCATCTCGTCGTCGGACAGCATGTCGCGGCCGGAGCCGGACCGGCCGTTCCGGAAGAACGCCGCCTTGCTCTTCATGACCCCGGCGGGGTCCGGGGCCACCCGGTCCGCGTTGGCGCGCATCTGTTCGAACGACGCCGCCCGCACCAGCTCCGGCCAGAGCTCCTCGGGGACGGTGATGTCCAAGGTGGCGGCGAGACGGCGCATCTCGGCGTCGAGGTCGGCCGAGAGATCGTCATAATGCACGAGTACGACGTTGGGCTCATGCCTGCGTGCCCAGGCGTCGGACAGATGCAGCATGACACCCGGCAGTGAATCCAGCTGCTGACGCGGGTCGTCGTCGCTGCCGACCCACTCGAGGACCCACTCCCGGAGCGCGGGCCGCTCACGCCGCGCGGGCGCGGGTTCGTCCGGGCTGATCAGCTCCCGCATCCGCTCGCGGTCGAGGTTCTCGCTGTGGTGATACAGCGAGACGGCCATGTCCAGCGGATGTCTCGCCACCACGATGTAGGTCGCGCGTCCGTCGAGCGGAAGCCCGTCCAGTGGAGTATGGGTCTTGATGAACCGCCGGTGGTCCTGGGCGGCAAGCCGCTCGTAGACCTCGTCGCGAGGAACGACGAGCCAGTCCAGCCATGGCGACAACGCCGGCAACGGCGCCGGCAGCTCTGGTGTCTGCAACACCAGCAACGCGCAGATCATCTGCATCCACGTGGTACCGCTCTTGGACCGGGTGCTGATGACGATGTCACCGTCGCGGAACGAGAAACCCAGCCACCGGGCGCTGTCGTCGTCGTAGGACCGATACCGGATGGGAGCGTCAGGCATCGGGCGATTCTAGTGCCCCGCACGAGTCACGGGCGCAGCCCCGGTGCGGCCGTGAGGAAGACGTCAAGGACGCCGTCACCCATCTTGACGACACCCTCCGGGCGGGTCTTGCCCGGCACCGTCTCGACCTCTCCAGCGGCCTCGATCAGCTCCGCCGCGTCGGCGAACCGTTGGTTTGCCGCGTCCTCATCGCCATCGACCCTGGCTTGCAACCCGTCCAGCGTGGCGAGCAGCGCTGCACTCCAGAGCGCCAGCGATTCCATCCACGGGCCGATGTCCTCGTGGAAGATCGGGTCCGCCACGCCGGCGGCGATCAGCTCCGGGGCGCCAGCCAGCAGTTCGGCGTAGGGGCGAAGCTCGTCGAGCGCCGCCTGGTGTTCGCCGGCGGCCCAGGATGCGTCGAACCGCTCGAGTCGCCGGTCCAGCTCCGGCGCCACCGGCAGCCACGCGTCGCCCCAGAACGTCGGCGCCAAGTGCTGCAGGTCGAAGAAGGCCAGCAGCGCCTGCGTCGTCCGGGTGTCGTCCCCTGACAGGTAGTCCGCGGCCGCCTCCCAGGTGCGGTACGGCTCGTAGCCGACGTCGTTCCAGCTGAAGTCCGCGCCGCCGAACAGGGCAACCTTGCTGGCCGAGGCTTGGTTCATCGGATTCAGCAAGATCCCGGACACCTGTGTGTGCAGGCCCGCCTCGCGCTTGGAGTACGGCCCCATCAGCAGCCGGCCCGTCGTCCACCAGTAGTCGTTGACGGGGTAGTTGTCCCAGATGAAGACCGGCCGCCCCCAGACCTCCGCGGCCTCCGCCGCCTCATCGACACTGATACTCGGCGGCACCACGTCGGTGCCGGTCCACATCACCTCGACGCTCTCGTCCAGCTGTTCGCGGATGATCCGCTTGTAGGGCGTCTCGGCGACGTTGTCGTACTCGGTCGGGACGAACTGCATCGGATGGGTGCCCTCGCGCCCGTCGATGAAATCACGCTTGACCACGTTGAGCAGGTCCACCTGGGCCTGTCCGGCCGCGCCGGGCGACGGCTCGCCGTAGGCGTCCTCGTCACCCGGGCAGTTCCACTCGTCGTAGGTGATGTCGTCTAGTGCGATGGAGAAGCTCCGCGCCCCTAGGTCGTACATGGCCTGCAGCTTGTCGAGCAACGCGTCCAGGTCGCCCGGATCGCTGTAACAGATCGACACACCCGGCGACATCGCGAAGGTGAACCGGACGTGATGGTCGATCGCCTGCTGGACCAGCTCACCCAGCTGAGCCTCGAGGTCTGCCGGGTACGGCTCGCGCCACTGGTCCCGGTGGTAGGGGTCGTCCTTCGGCGCATAGACGTATGTGTTCGCCTTGACGTCGCCGTAGAAGGCCAGCTGATCCAGGCGTTCCTCGTGGCTCCATGGCTGGCCGTAGAAGCCTTCGATGGATCCGCGCAGTTGCATCAGCGGGAAATCGGTGATGGAGACGGCGGCAAGTGCCCGGCCGGCCACCAGCTGGCGTAGCGTTTGAGCCGCATAGTAGATGCCGTCCGGGTCCGCGCCGCCGATCGCGACGACACCGCCGTCCCGCGCGGCTTTCGATGCCAGGGCGTATCCCTCGGCCGGCAGGTCGGCCGGCACCTCGCCGCCGGCGGCGCGCAACGCGTCGTCCACGGCGGGATGGCCGACGGTGCCCGCGATGACGGTCAGCTGTCCTGGCCGCCGCCGGACGTCGTCGATGTCGACGACGTCGACGCGGCCGGCACCGGCCTCCTCCAGAACGGACCCGACCAGTTCCCGTGCCGGGTCGCTGACCTCGGCGGTGACACCGAGCTGGATCCGGCCCCGGACGGTGAGAGCCGGGCCGTTGCCCACCATGTGCTGCGGCGTGGGAACGACGCGCGGCAGTTCCCCTTCGGCCAGGCCACCGGAGGCGGGTGCGGGCGCCGGGGGATCCGCGGATGTGCTCATGGATGTACCTGTGGGCAAGACATCGGAGGACGAGGCCACGCCGCCTCCGCCGATGACCACGGACATACTCGCTACAACGACACTTGTCACCCAGGCGCGAAAGCTGATCATGACGCAGAGTCTATTGATCGGATCTATCTCCGGGAAGTCCCCTCACCTGACCGCCAGCACGAAGCCGATCAAGTACACAACGACGACCTGCGGAAACCCAACCGCGGGAACCCGCGAAGAGATTCTTGACGCTACCGGTGGTGCAGGACGACCAGATCGTCGCGGTGCACAACCTCACGCTCGTACTCCGCACCGAGCTCGCGGGCCAGCTCACGGGTGGAGCGGCCCAGCAGCGCCGGCAGCTCGGCGGCGTCGTAGTTGACGAGCCCTCGGGCAACCACGCGCTCACCTTCGTCCACCATGTCCACCGGGTCGCCCGCCGTGAACGTGCCGTCCACGCTGATAATGCCAGCTGGGAGCAGTGACTTGCGCCGCTCCACCACCGCCCGTACCGCGCCGGGATCGAGATGCAGCCGCCCCGCGGCGTCGGCGACGTGTTCCAGCCACAACAATCGCGTGGACCTCCGCCGGGCCCGGGAATGGAACCAGGTGCCGACATCCTCGCCGCGCAGCGCCTCGGCCGCCTCGCCGGCCGAGGTCAAAACCACCTCGATACCTGAGCCGGTGGCGATCGCCGCCGCCTCGACCTTGGTCTGCATCCCGCCACTGCCCAGCCCTGAGCGCCCGGTACCGCCGATCTTGAACGCGTCGAGTTCGGCCGGATCATTGACCTCCGGAACGCGTGTGGTCTCGGGGCGGCGCGGGTCGCCGTCGTACAGCCCGTCGACATCGGAGAGGAGCACCAGCGCATCAGCGTGCACCAATTGCGCCACCAAAGCGGCCAGGCGGTCGTTGTCGCCGAACCGGATCTCCTGCGTGGCTACGGTGTCGTTCTCGTTCACCACCGGGACCACATCCAGGCTCAGCAACTTGTGCAGCGTCCGGTACGCGTTGCGGTAATGCGAGCGGCGGGTGACGTCGTCGACGGTGAGCAGCACCTGCCCGACCTTCAGGCCGTGCGAGGCGAACGCCGTGCTGTAGTGCGCCACGAGCAGGCCCTGCCCGACGCTGGCCGCGGCCTGCTGACGAGCCAGATCGCGAGGGCGTGTCGGCATGTTCAGCGGGGCGAGCCCGGCTGCGATCGCCCCCGATGAGACCAGGACCACCTCCCGGCCGGCAGCTCGTACCCGGGCCAGCGCGTCGACCAGCGCTACCAGACGAGATCCGTCCAGCCCGCCGCTCGGCGTTGTCAGCGACGACGAGCCGACCTTGACGACGACCCGGCCGGCCTTGGCGATCACCTCGCGCATCGCTACCGCTCCAGCCGGCGATCGGTGCCGCGCGGTCCGAGCCGCTCAGCACCGGCGTGCACCGAGGGCTCCCAATCGAAGACTACGGCGTCCTCGCCGCCGATGACGACCTCGTCGCCGGCCTCGGCGCCGGCCTTGACCAATTCCTCCTCAACGCCCAGGCGGGCCAGCCGGTCGGCCAGATAGCCGACGGCTTCGTCGTTGGTGAAATCGGTCTGCCGGACCCAACGCTCCGGCTTCGCGCCACGCACCCGGTAGAACTCGCCGTCGTGGCTGTGCTCTTTGGTGATGGTGAAACCGTCGTCGTCCACCGGGGTGGGCCGCAACACGATCCTGGTGGGCTCAACCTCCGGGGCGGCCGCACGCGCGGCGCTGACGACGCGGGCCATCTCGAAGGTGAGCTGACGTAGACCGTCCCGCGCGACCGCCGAGACACTGAACGCCGGCCAGCCGCGGGCTTCCACGTCGGCCCGGACGAACTCAGCGAGCTCACGAGCCTCCGGAACGTCGATCTTGTTGAGGATCACCAGCCGCGGCCGGTCGGAGAGCCCGCCATAGCGCTCCAGCTCCGCCTCGATCACGTCGATGTCAGTCATCGGATCACGACCTGGCTCGAGGGTGGCGCAATCCACCACATGGGCCAGCGCGGCGCACCGCTCGACGTGCCGCAGGAACGTGTGCCCAAGGCCACGGCCTTCGCTGGCGCCTTCGATCAGACCGGGCACATCGGCGACGGTGAAGCGCACCTCGCCGGCCTCGACCACGCCGAGATTGGGCACCAGCGTGGTGAACGGATAGTCCGCGATCTTGGGGCGAGCCGAGGAAATGGCCGCGATCAGACTGGACTTTCCCGCGCTGGGGAAGCCGACCAGACCGATGTCGGCGATGCTCTTCAGTTCGAGGACGACGTCGAGCGCTTCGCCGGGCTCCCCCAGCAGCGCGAACCCAGGTGCCTTGCGACGAGTGCTGGCCAGCGCGGCGTTGCCGAGGCCGCCGCGTCCGCCGCGAGCCGCGACGAGCTTGGTTCCGGCACCGACCAGGTCGGCCAGTACCTCGCCGTCACGGGTGGCCACAACTGTGCCGTCAGGCACTTTGAGCAGGATGTCGGCCCCGTCGGCTCCGTTGCGATGGCTGCCTTCACCTGGGGTTCCATTGCCCGCGCGCCGGTGTGGAGAGCGGTGATAGTCGAGCAGCGTGGTGGTGTTGGGATCGACGACCAGAATGACGTCTCCTCCGCGGCCACCGTTGCCGCCGTCGGGTCCACCGAGCGGCTTGAACTTCTCCCGGTGCACGGACGCACAGCCGTGACCACCGTTACCGGCGGTCAGGTGCAGTACTACGCGATCGACGAACGACGGTATCGCCACGTTCCATCCCTCCTTCCACTTCTCCCCGGCCGACCCGTTCGATGATCAGCTGAGTCTTCGGCCCACGTCTTGCAACCAGTACCGGGACCGCATTGTTTCCGTTGACCCGCGTTTCACGCCGTTCCGGCTTCCGCGCGACGGACGGCCGGTGGGTGAAACGACGAAAAAGCGGGCCGGTCGTTGTGACCGGCCCGCTTTCGCCACTATGTGAGGACTCTCGCGTCGAAGCGGGGGGTCACTCCCCCGCCGGGACGATGTTGACAACTTTGCGGCCACGCTTGCGGCCGAATTCGACGGAGCCCGCGGACGTGGCGAACAAAGTGTCGTCCTTGCCGCGTCCGACGTTCTCACCTGGGTGGAAGTGGGTACCACGCTGCCGGACGATGATCTCGCCGGCATTGACCACCTGGCCGCCGAACCGCTTCACGCCGAGCCGCTGTGCATTGGAGTCGCGCCCGTTCTTGCTGGACGAGGCGCCTTTCTTGTGAGCCATCGTGTCCTACTTCGTCTCGATGCCGGTCACTTTGACCTGCGTGTACTTCTGCCGGTGCCCTTGGCGCCGACGGTACCCGGTCTTGTTCTTGTAGCGAAGGATGTGGATCTTCGGACCCTTGACCTCGTCGACCACCTCAGCAGTCACCGAGACCTTCGCGAGCTTCGTGGCGTCGCTGGTCACGGTCTCGCCGTCAACCACGAGAACGGCGGGCAGGGTGACGGTCGAGCCGACCTCGCTGTGGAGCCGGTCGACGTCGATGACGTCACCGACGGAAACCTTCTTCTGGTTGCCGCCGCTACGGACGATCGCGTACACCGCGGACTCACTCTCTACTATCGGGCCTGATGGGCTCGCTCGGCTTGGGCACGCGCACACCGCTTCGAAAAGCGGGCACGCGGGTTCGGGCGCGAGTAGCGCCGACGTCTAAGAATAGGGACTGGAGGCCCTTGGGGTCAACCTGACACCTCCCCGGCGACGCTCGGGCACGTCGATCCCACCACCCCGGCCCGGGCTCCTACCACTCACCACACCGTCGGCACCACCCAGTCGGCGCGAGGTCACGTCGCTGGACAACCCCGCGGCCGGTGGGCTATACATCGGATGACTAGGAAACATCCGATGTATATGTTCGATGGCATGGACGTGGAGGACCTGTAGTGGCTGATGCCGAGCGCAGAATCACCGCCCTGGAGACCTGGGATATCCGGTTCCCCACCTCGCGTGAACTGGACGGTTCCGACGCGATGAATCCGGATCCGGACTACTCGGCAGCCTACGTCGCCCTCAAGACCGATCTCCCCGGAACGGCCGAGGGACACGGATTCGCCTTCACGATCGGCCGTGGCAACGACGTCCAACGAGCCGCGATCGAAGCGCTGCGGCCGTTCGTCGTTGGACTCCCCCTCGAGGACACCCTTGCCGACCTCGGAGGATTCTGGCGGGAGCTGGTCTATGACTCCCAGCTGAGGTGGCTAGGCCCGGAGAAGGGCGTCATGCATATGGCGATCTCCGCGGTGGTGAACGCGATGTGGGATCTCAAGGCGAAGCTGGAGGGCAAGCCCTTGTGGAAGCTGCTCGCTGACCTCACCCCCGAGCAGATCGTCGACTTGGTGGACTTCCGATATTTGACCGACGCGCTCACCCCGGCAGAGGCATTGGAGATCCTCCGCCGGGCCGAGCCGGGCAAGGCCGAGCGCGAATCGCTGCTGGTGGCTGACGGTTATCCCGCTTACACCACGTCACCGGGCTGGCTCGGCTATGACGACGCGAAACTGGTCCGGCTGTGCAAGGAAGCAATGGCCGACGGCTTCCAGCAGATCAAACTGAAGGTCGGTTCGGATCTCGACGAAGACCTGCGACGGCTGCGGCTGGCCCGGGAGACGTGCGGGCCGGACATCCGGATAGCCGTGGACGCCAACCAGCGCTGGGATGTCGATGAAGCGATCACCTGGATCAACGCACTCGCTCCGTATGACCCCTGGTGGATAGAGGAGCCCACGAGTCCGGACGACGTGCTCGGCCATGCCGCGATCGCCCGTGGAGTCGAACCGATCCGGGTCGCCACCGGTGAGCACGTTCAGAACCGGGTTGTCTTCAAGCAGCTCCTGCAAGCCGAGGCGATCTCGTTCCTGCAGATCGACGCCGCGAGGGTCGCCGGGGTCAACGAGAACATCGCGATACTCCTGCTGGCCGCGAAGTTCGGTGTGCCCGTGTGCCCGCACGCCGGCGGCGTCGGCCTTTGTGAGCTGGTCCAGCACCTTTCCATGTTCGATTTTCTCGCCGTGAGCGGATCGCTGGAGCGGCGCAGCATCGAGTACATCGACCACCTGCACGAGCACTTCGTCGATCCGGTGGTGGTCCGGGACGGCCGCTACGTCGCCCCGTCGTCCCCCGGCTTCGGCGCCACGATCAAGCCCGCCTCTCTCGAGAAATACGCTTACCCCGACGGTCCGGTGTGGTCGTCCGCCCCATAAGGGCGCGAGGAAGGAGCAACAATGCAGCAGGTGGCCTTGCACACCCGGCTCAAACCTGGCAAGGAAACCGAGTACGACGAATCACATGCCGTGATCCCCGACGAGCTCGACGCCGCGCTGCGCGAGGCCGGTGTCCACACGTGGCGCATCTGGCGCAGCGGACGGGATCTGTTCCACCTCGTCGAGGTCGACGACTACCAGGCGATGCGGAACGCGCTGCGTGACCACCCGGCGAACATCCAGTGGCAGGCGAGGATGGCCGAGCTGCTGGAGGTCCAGGACAGCTATGCCGGCGACGACCACGGCCTGAGCCTCGTGTGGGAGCTTCCATGATCACCCGCCGGCGAGCGGGGCGGACCGCGGCTGAACTCACGACCCTGTCGCTCGGCGGCGCCCCAATCGGCAATCTCTACCGCGCGGTCGACGACGATGACGCGGCAGCGGCCATCGACGAGGCATGGCGCAGCGGCATTCGCTATTTCGACACCGCGCCCCACTACGGCCTCGGCCTCTCCGAACGCCGCGTCGGCGCGGCCCTTCGGCAGCGGCCGCGAGACCAGTACGTGGTATCCACCAAGGTCGGCCGGCTACTAGAACCCGTCCCGGCAGGCTCCGGCGCGCGCGACGATGAGGGTTTCGACGTCGCGGCGACACACCGGCGGATCTGGGACTTCAGCCGCGACGGCGTCCTCCGGTCCGTCGAGCACAGTCTCGAGCGACTCGGGCTCGACCGGATCGACGTGCTGTTCCTGCACGACCCCGACGACCACTGGCAACAGGCGATCGACGAGGCATGTCCGGCGCTGACCCAGCTTCGGGACGAAGGAGTGGTGACGGCCATCGGCGCCGGCATGAACCAGTCCGAGATGCTGTCCCGCTTCGTGCGCCACGCTGACATGGACCTGATCATGCTGGCCGGGCGGTACACGTTGCTCGAGCAAGGCGCGCTGGATGAGTTCCTGCCACTGTGTGAACAGCGCGGCGTCAGCGTGGTCGCGGCGGCGGTTTTCAACTCCGGGCTACTGGCCAAGCCACACCCCGAGCCGGGAGCGATGTACAACTACGGCGAGGCTCCGGCCACGCTGCTCCGCCGTGCGCAACACATCGGCCGGATCTGCGAACGGCACGGCACCACACTGCCGGCGGCAGCTATGCGGTTCCCGCTGGCGCATCCGGCGGTGGCCACGGTGAACGTGGGCTCCCGCGACGCCGAACAGGTGCGGCGCAACGTTCAGCTGTTCCAGGCGCCGATTCCCTCGCAGCTGTGGTCCGAACTCCAAGACGAGGGTCTGCTGCGGGCCGACGCCCCGGTACCGGGTGCCGAAGACGAACGGACCCCACCCACTCCCGGCCCGGCTGAGAGCTGATCACATGAGCGGAATCACCGACACCCATCACCACCTGTGGGACCCGGCCCGCCGGAACTACCCCTGGATGACCGGCCCGGCCGCTTCACTTCGGCGCCCCTACGGCCTCGACGAGCTGCGCTCCGTGACGTCGCCCGCGGGTGTCGCGCGCACCATTGTGGTCCAAGCCGCCCATGACGAGGACGAGACCGAAGAGCTCCTCGCCACGGCCGCCAGTTCCGAGGGCTTGATCGCGGGTGTGGTCGGATGGGTGGATCTGACGGCGCCCGATCTCGCGGAGCGGCTAGCGCGGCTGCGCTCGCTGCCCGGCGGTGAATTGCTGGCCGGAATTCGCCATCAGGTACACGACGAGACCGACCCCGAGTGGCTGACCAGGCCCGACGTGCTGCGTGGACTGTCGATGCTGGCCACCGCTGGTTTGGTGTACGACCTGCTGATCCGCCCACGGGAGCTGCCGGCCGCCCGGCGGGCGGTGCAAGAGGTGGACACGCTGGCGTTCGTCGTCGATCACGGCGCGAAACCCGCGATCGCCGAGGGTGTGCTGGAACCGTGGTCGGCGGAGATCGGCGAGCTGGCCCGGCTGCCGAACGTGTCATGCAAGGTGTCCGGTCTGGTCACGGAGGCTGACTGGGCGAACTGGACTCTCACCGATCTGCGCCCGTACACCGACCGGCTGGTGGACGTGTTCGGAGCCGACCGGCTCATGTTCGGCTCGGACTGGCCGGTCTGCACACTCGCCGCGTCATACTCGGACGTCCTCCAGGCCACCCGCGAGTGCCTGGCCGAGCTCACCCCGGGCGAATCGGACGCCGTGTTCACCGGCAACGCCGCCCGGATCTACGGTCTCTGACCCGTGATCGTGAGCGGATCCGCGCTATTCACCCCCGTGATCGTGAGCGGTTCACCGTCGCTATAGCAGCGTCATTGCGCTCACGATCACCGCGCGGCGGGGCAGAATTCTGCTCACGATCACGGGGAAGGCGCCGGGGGATAAGGTGCCGCCGGTGCACTAGAGCGCGTGCCGGAGCCAGTGTTCGACGCCGGACACGTGCACCGTCATCCACGACCTGGCCAGCTCCGGCTGCCGGTTGGCCAGCGCGTCGTAGACGGCGCGATGCTCCTCCCAGGTGCGTTGCCAGGCGTCGCCCTCGGTCAGCCCCCGCCATACCCGGGCCCGCTGGGTCGGCGCGGACAGGCTGTCGACCAGCGAGCTCAGGACCAGGTTGCCGGAGGCCTCGGCCACCACCCGGTGGAACTCCAGATCATTGGCGATGAGGTGGTCCACCGGTGGGTTGGCACCGATCTCGTCGAGCAATTTCTGCAGCTTCCGTAGTTCGTCGTCGCTGATCCGGACGGCCGCCATCGCCGCCGCGGCAGGCTCCATGATCCGCCGCACCTCGAAGAACTGCAGCACGGAGTCGTCGCCGTGCAGATCGATGACGAAGTTCATGGCCTCCAGCAGAAGAGACGACTCCAGGCTGGTCACATAGGTGCCGTCGCCCTGCCGGACGTCGAGGATGTTGATCAGCGACAGCGCTCGCACGGCTTCGCGCAGGGAGTTCCTGGCCAGGCCCAGGCGGGCCGCTAGATCGGCTTCCCGAGGCAACCGGTCGCCCGGGCGGAGTTCGCCACTGACGATCATCTCTTTGATCTTGAGAATCGCCTCGTCCGTGACGGCCATCGCGCCTGCCTTCCCCAGAGATCGGACGTATTCTCGGCCTCAGTATGCCACCAGGGTCGTCCGATGACTCTTCCGGAACAAACCTCCGGCCGTGTCGGCCGACGTCGGGCACCTCAGGTGCCGGCCAGGCACTCCACCACCGGTGCGAAACGTTCGATGATCGCATCCGGCACGATGTAATAAGAGAACCCGAACTGCTCCCGCCGGGCACGCATCACCTCCGCGATGCGCTCCACAGGTCCGAGGAACGCCGCCGGCATGTCGAGCACCTGGTCGGCCGGCAACCGCGCCCAGTCCCGGCCGCTCGTGTATCGCGCGACCGCCGCGCGCACATCGTCGTCGATCACCGGTGAGATCACCATCGACAACTCGACGTCACCCATCCGGGGCCCAGCTCCTTCCCGGATCCATTCGATCTTCTGCTTCATCGCCTCCGGCGTACGTTCGGAGAGAGCGTCGGAGATGGCGCCCTCGGGCAGCGCCTTGGGTAACACCCCGACGATGTCGGCTTCCCTTCCGGCCAGCCGCAACATGCGCTTGCTACCCGCACCGACCTGGATAGGTGGATGCGGACGCTGCGACGCGGCCGGGAAGGTGCTCAGCGACCTGATCGAGTAATGCTCGCCATCGAAGGTCACCTTCTCACCGGCCAGGAGACCTTTGAGGATCACGAGCGACTCCTCGAGCCGGTCCACCCTCAAACGGGCCAAGTCGAACGGCATTCCCGCGCTTTCGTACTCGTCGCGCAGCCAGCCTGCCCCCAGGCCCATCTCGAAGCGACCGCCCGAGAGCACGTCGAGAGTCGCGGCCTCTTTGGCGAGCATCACCGGGTGGCGATAGTCGTTGGCCAGTACGACAGTGCCGACGCGCAGAGTGGTGGTGGACCCGGCTACGGCCGCCAGCGCGACCAGGGGGGCCAGCTGATCGCCGAACGGCTCCCGCACGAAGTGATCACGCAGCAGGAACGTACTGTAGCCGAGCCGTTCGGCCTGCCGAGCCGTATGCGCAAGTGATTCAGGCGAGCGAACCTGCTCGCCGAGAACACCGAAGCGGAAGGGGAATGTCGTGGTCATGACGCGACGCTAACGCTGCACGGCATGGCAAAACCGGCGGATTCCGGACGCGGCGTCCTCGCCCGCTCATGATCATGAACACTGCTGGACCTCTGTGGTCAAGTCTTCATGACCATGGGATTGAATGGGGGCATGAAGCATGCCGGCATCCTGGCGCACAGCGCCGAAGGCGCAGCCCTGTGTTTCCGTACGTTCTGCCAGCATGGCTTCGACGAACTCGGTGAACACCAGCATCCCGACGTGACGCTCGATTGCATCGCCATGGCGCGGAGCATGCCGGCCTGGGACTCCGGCGACCACCAGAGCATTCGAACCACCCTCGCGACCTCGGTCAGCCGCCTGGCAGCGGCCGGAGCCGACTTCTTCGCCTGTCCGGACAACACCGCTCATCTGGCCCTCGAAGCATCGGGCCCGGAGCTCGCGCTACCCGGCCTGCATATCTCTCGTGTGGTGGCCGAGCAAGCCGCCCAGCAGGGTTTTACCCGCGTCGGGGTGCTCGGCACGTCGTACACGATGGAGGGACCCATCTACCCCCGGGAACTCGCCGCGTGCGGCATCGAAGCCGAGATCCCCAACCCGGACGAGCGTCGGATGATCAATACGATTATCTTCGACCAGCTGGTCAACGGTGTCTTCACCGACGCCTCGCGGCAGGACTACCTGCGCGTGATCGACCGCCTCCGCGGCGTCGGCTGTGACGCCGTCGCCCTGGTGTGTACCGAGATCCCATTGCTCGTCACCCCAGAGGTGTCCCCGTTGCCCACCCTGGATTCGACCCGGTTGCTCGCACGGGCGGCGTTCGAGGTCGCCGCCGGACGCCGCCCGCTGCCATCGTGGCGTGGCGGTCGAGCCTAGGGACCACAGCGGCATTGGCATAACAGCCGCATCAAGACCTCATAACGGTCCTTACGTCCGACCTATCGCCGACTTCGGCCAACATCGCACAAACCCACCCTTGACGTCGGCGTCTGCCTTGGCGCGGCGAGAATCGCCGACCACCTGCCCCACCTGCGGGCAGACCAGCCAGAGAAGTTGATCGAGGGCAGGGCATTGACATCGGAGTTAACACAGTTACCATCGAATTCATCCGATCTCTCGCCGTAGCTGTATCACCTACTCTTCGGCGCTGTCTCACCTCCGCACCACCTGACATCTGGAGGACCGTGAACCACCGGCTACTCGAACTCGAGGGAATCAGCAAGAGCTTCCCGGGCGTGCAAGCCCTCTCCGATGTCCGTCTAGAACTGGCCGCCGGTGAGGTCCACGCGCTCGTCGGCGAGAACGGCGCCGGCAAGTCCAGCCTGATGAAGGTGCTGACCGGCATCTACCAGAAGGACGCGGGCACGATCCGTCTCGACGGGCAGCCAGTGAACATCGACAATCCCCTCGCCGCTCAGGCCCTCGGCATCAGCATCATCCACCAGGAGCTTTCGCTGATGCCGGACCTCAGTATCGCGGAGAACATCTTCATCACCCGGGAAAAGCGTCGAGGTCTCGGCTTCTTCGTCGACGACCGCGACCTCAACCGGCGCGCCCGTGAGCTGTTCGATCACCTCGGCATCTCTCTCGATCCCCGGACCAAGGCCGGCAACCTCCTGGTCGCCCAACAGCAGGTGGTCGAGATCGCCAAGGCGTTGTCGTTCGACGCCCGCGTGCTGGTCATGGACGAGCCGACGGCAGCACTCACCGAGTCCGAAACCGAGATCTTGTTCCGGTTGATCCGCGACCTGCGCAGCCGCGGAACCGGCATCATCTACATTTCCCACCGGCTGGAAGAGCTCAAGATCATCTCCGACCGGATCACCGTCATGCGCGACGGCGAGTACGTCGACACCGTGCTGACAGAGACCGTGGAACTGCCACAGATCATCTCGATGATGGTCGGACGGCAGATCAAGGGTGAGTCGCGCCCGGTTGACATTCCGGCGCCCGGCCCGACGGTATTGGAAGTCGCTGGTCTTTCGACGAAGCCCTTGCTCCGGGACGTCAGTTTCGAGCTGCGCCAGGGCGAGATCCTCGGCTTCGCCGGGCTGATGGGCGCCGGGCGCACCGAAGTGGCCCGGGCCGTCTGCGGTGCGGACAAGATCGACAGCGGCGACATCTTCTTACACGGCCAGCCAGTCAAGATCAAGAGCCCGGCCGACGCCGCACGGCTGCGAATCGGCTACCTGTCCGAGGACCGCAAGCGATTCGGCCTGATGCTCGACCAAGACGTCAACTTCAACATTTCGATCTCGTCGCTAGGGAATCACGCCAACCCTCTCGGTTTCATCCGTGACGACCAAGCACGTCAGACGTCTCGGTCGTACGTCGAGTCGATGCGGATCAAAACCCCGTCGATCCAGCAACGCACCAAGAACCTCTCCGGAGGCAACCAGCAGAAGGTGGTCATCGCCAAATGGCTGGCCAAGGACTGCGACGTGCTGATCTTCGACGAACCCACCCGTGGCATCGACGTCGGCGCCAAGGAAGAGATCTACGAACTGCTCAACGCGCTGGCCGCACAGGGCAAGTCCATCATCATGATCTCCTCCGAGCTGCCGGAAGTGCTGCGTTTGTCACACCGGATCGTCGTGATGTGTGAAGGGCGCGTTACCGGGATTCTCGACAACGCCGACGCCGACCAGGAAGTCCTCATGGACTACGCCACCCGCTCCGGAGCGCATGGAGGAATCGCTGCATGAACGAGGTCAAGACCGCCGACCAGCCGACGGATGACTCCGCCGTGCCGGCGAGCACCCCCGCCGGCCGCACGGCTCGCGGCATCGTGCGCCAGCAACTGCAGCAGATCCTGGCCTTCGCCAGCCTGATCGTGCTGGTCGCCTTCTTCGCGCTGGCCAACGACAACTTCCTCACCTGGTCCAACGTCACCGGCATTCTGGTGTCGACGGCCGTCATCGGGATCCTCGCGCTCGGGACCACCTACGTCATCATCACCGGCGGCATCGAACTGTCGCTGGGCACCGGGATGACGCTGGCGGCGGTCATGACCGGCGTCTTCCTGGTCAACCTCGGCTGGCCGCTGTACCTGGGCGTGCTGGGCGGCGTGCTGACCGGTGCGCTGATCGGGCTGGTCAACGGCTTCAACATCGCGTTCCTGAAGATCCCTCCGTTCATCGCGACGTTGGCGATGATGATGATCGCCCAGGGACTGGCGTTGGTCATCTCGGGCACGGCACCCATCTACTTCACCGACGTCTCCGGGTTCACCGGCATCTCCCAGGGCTCGGCCATACCCGGCGTCGACATCCCCAACGCGGTCCTGATCCTGTTCTCCGCGACGATCGTGGCCGCCCTGATACTCGGCAAGTCGATTCTCGGCCGTTTCACCTTCGCCATCGGCAGCAACGAGGAAGCCGCCGTGCTCTCCGGCATCAACGTCCGGAAATGGAAGATCATCATCTACACGCTCTCCGGTGCCTTCATGGGAATCGCCGGAGTGGTTCTCGCGGCCCGGCTGAACTCCGCGCAGCCTGCGATCGGCGTCGGTTACGAACTGCAGGCTATCGCCGCCGTCGTCATCGGTGGCACATCGTTGCAAGGCGGCAAGGGCAGCATCGTCGGCACGCTGATCGGAGCACTGATCGTCGGCACCGTCACCAACGGGCTGCGCATCATGTCCATTCCCCAGGAATGGCAGACCGTCATCATCGGCCTGGTCATCCTCCTCGCTGTCTATACCGACATCCTTCGCCGCGGCAAACAGGGATAGCCCTCGCCTCTACTAGTCGCCCCCATCCCCATCAGCTCTTCACACCGATTCGGAGATCATCATGAGAAGACGCATCACCGGCGTAGCCGGGCTCGTCGCCGCCGCTTTCGTCCTCGCCGCGTGCGGCTCGGACGACACTGGCACCACTGACGGCGCCGATGGCGAGGCCCCACCCGGCGACAGCGACCGGACCTACGTCGCCTTGGTGTCCAAGGGTTTCCAGCACCAGTTCTGGCAGTCCGTCCGCGACGGTGCCCAGCAGGCCGCCGACGAGTTCGACGTCGACATCACCTTCGAGGGCCCGGACTCCGAGTCGGAGGTCGCGCAGCAGATCGACATGCTCCAGACCGCAATCGACCGTAGCCCCGACGCGCTCGGGTTCGCCGCCCTGGACAGCCAGGCGGCCGCACCGCTGATGGATCAGGCGGCATCCAGCGACATCCCGGTGATCGCCTTCGACTCCGGAGTGGACAGCGAGGTACCGCTGGCCACCGCCGCCACCGACAACCGGGCGGCGGCCGCGCTGGCGGCCGAGAACATGGTCGAGCTCATCGGCGGGTCCGGGCAGATCGCGATGGTGGTACACGACCAGACGAGCGTCACCGGAACCGAACGCCGCGACGGCTTCGTCGAGTACATCGAGCAGAACGCACCCGACGTCGAGATCGTCGACATCCAGTACGGCGGCGGCGACCACCTCGAATCCACCAACGTGGCCACCGCCATCATCCAGGGCAACCCGGACCTGGACGGCATCTACGGCTCCAACGAAGGTTCGGCCATCGGGGTCGTCAATGCCGTGAAGGAGCTCGGCATCGCCGGTGACCTGGTCATCGTCGGCTTCGACTCCGGTCAGGCGCAGATGGATGCCATCCGCGACGGGGTGATGGCCGGTGCCATCACGCAGAACCCCGTCGGCATCGGATACGAGACGGTGAAGGCCGCCGTCGAGGCGCTGGAAGGCGACGAGCTGCCGGAAACCATCGACACCGGCTTCTTCTGGTACGACGAGTCGAACATCGACGACGACGAGATCCAGGCCGTCCTCTACGAGTGACCCCACCCCGGTGATCGTCAGTACGCTGTGGTCGCGATCTGATGATCGTCAGTGGGTTGTGGTTGCTGCTTAGCAGCCACAACCCACTGACGATCACCGACGTTGGGGTGGGTTTGACAACGTCAGGGGGATGAGCTCGCGGCGCTGTTCGTCCCAGGTCCCCTGAGCCAGGCGCCGCGCGCGGGGCGGTGACGGGGGTGTGAAACCGGCCGCCACCCGCAGGCCAGCGAGGACCTCCTCCGGACGGACCGTCGGCGTTTGGTGTTCGATGACGCAGCGAATGGCCGGCTCGGATGTGTCGTGGCTCTCGTCGGCTTCGGCGAAGAGTACTGCTCCGCGGGCGTCTATCTTGCGGTTGCCCTTCTTGGTGAGACGTTCGACTTCGACGGACTCAGCGCCCAGGAAGGTGGCCAGCGCCGATCGGATCTCGTCGGGTGCCGCACCGGGACAGGCGATTTCCCATAGTGATGCCCGCAGGCGGTCAGCGAGCGAGCCGGGCTCCGCGGGATCGACTTCGCCGACCTCGATGATGTCGAGGCCGGGCGGCAGTGCCTCGTCGAGGGATAGGCGGATCTGATCCGGATCGCGCCGATCCGTGAGAGAGATCTCGAGATACTCCGCCTCGCTTGCGGCGCCGGTGGGTGCGGCGCCGGCAAACGAGATCTTCGGATGTGGCGTGAACCCGTAGGAGAAGGCCATAGGCACCTGGGCGCGGCGCAGGGCACGTTCGAACGCACGCTGGAAGTCACGATGGCTGGTGAACCGGAGACGGCCGCGTTTGGCGAACCGAACACGCATCTTCTGCACCGCGGGTTGCTGGTCGCGCTCCGGCGCCGCCCGATGGGACTGTGGACTCACCTGGCTAGCCTATCCAGGCTGGCCGGCGTGCTCGCTCTGCCGGCTCCGCCCTCCCGAGTTGATCATGGGCGAATACACCTTTGGCGAGGCCGTAAATCAGGTATCTACCCATGATCAACAACGGGAGTGGTAGATCGTTTCCGCTAATGGACCATGACCGGCGCGGCCTCTTCGGCCGATCCGTCGCCATCGGACACACGCGCCGTGCGCTGGTCGGCATTGACGAACGTATAAGCGATGACCGCCGACGCCACCAGGATCGCCACTGCCCACCAGATGGCCGACGTATAACCGTGCACCATGGCCTGAAGCTGGACCTGCTCCACAGACACCGCGCTGCCGACGTTCGTCGCCAGGTAGGTGGTGGTCGCGCTGGCGGCGATCGTGTTCAGCAACGCAATCCCGATGGCCCCACCGACCTGCTGCGAGGTGTTGATCATCGCCGAGGCGATACCGGAGTCGCGCGGCTCGACGCCGTACGTCGCCAGGCTCATGGCCGGCATGAACGTCGTTCCCAAGCCCAGCCCGAGCAGGATCTGTGCCGGCAGGATCAGCCCGACGTACGAACTGCCGGGTTCGAGTTGGGTGAGCATCAGCATGCCCACGGCCGCGATCGCCAGTCCCGGACCCATCAAGTAACGGGCCGGAATCCGGGTCATCAGCCTGGCGCCGACCTGTGTCGACCCGGTGATCATGCCAGCCACCATTGGCAGGAACGCCAGGCCAGTGCGCACCGGGCTGTAGCCTTCGACGATCTGCAGGTAATACGTCAGGAACAGGAACAGGCCGAACATCGAGACGATCGCCAGCCCCAGCGACAAGTAGACACCGCCCCGGTTGCGATCCAGCACCACACGCAACGGAAGCAGCGGGGCCTTGACCCTCCGCTCGACCATGACGAACACCCCGAGCAGCAAGACGGTCGCCACGAACATGCCTATGGTGACCGCGTCGGTCCAGCCGTCGGTCTCAGCTCGGGTGAAGCCGTAGACAAGCGCCACCAGTCCGAGTGTGCCGAGCAACGCACCGGGAATATCGAGCGCAGAGGGATTCCGACTGTCTTTGGGCTCCTTGATCTGCGCGAATCCGCCCAGGAACGCCACAGCGGCGATCGGGATGTTGACGTAGAACACCCAACGCCAGTCCAGGTATTCGGTGAGGAAGCCGCCCAGAATCAGGCCAACCGCGGCTCCTCCACCAGCGATGGCGCCGAAGATACCGAAGGCCTTCGCCCGCTCCCTGCCGTCGGTGAACGTCACCGCAAGCAACGACAACGCGGCGGGCGCCAGCAAAGCACCGAAGACTCCCTGCAGGGCCCGGGAGGCGAACATCATCGCCTCGTTGACGGCCGCGCCGCCGATCGCCGACGCGAGAGCGAAACCGACCAGGCCGGTAAGGAATGTGTTCTTGCGGCCCCAGAGGTCGGCGATCCGGCCCCCCAGGAGCAGCAACCCGCCGAATGCCAGCGCATACGCGGTGATGACCCACTGCCGGTTGGCGTCTGAGATACCGAGGTCGGCCTGGGCCGAGGGCAACGCGATGTTCACGATCGTGGCATCGAGCACCACCATCAACTGGGCGATCGAGATGAAGGCCAGGGCTTTCCAGCGCCTTGAGTCACGCTGTTGCGTGGCCTCCTGGATTGTTTCGGACATGCGAGGTTCACCAATCGACTCGTAGTGAGCAGGAAGAGGCGTGAGAAGGGAAGGAGTGCGGCAGCGCGCAATTCAGTGGCGCGGCGTGAGAAAACTATGAGCGAGGCTGGTTCTCTTTCAGGTGCTACGACGCTCCAGGTCTTCCAGGGTGACTGATTCCCCGGGCAGCGTTGACCGGGCTGGACTGCGTAGGCCGTCGATGAACAGCTGCAGGTGCCTGCGGGCGAACCGCTCGAAGTGTGTGCACTCCGAACCCGGCATCGGCCGGCTCAGCTGGGTGATCGCGACCATGAGATCGCCGATGGTGACATCGGGGCGCAATTGGCCGGCGTCGCGGGCGCGGCTCATCAGGGCCTCGATGGCTTGCAAGAGACGTTCCCGGGCCGCCACCACTGGTGGAGCGTTCCTGTCGAAGTCTTCGCTGGTCAGCGAGCAAACAGAGCCCACGTGCTCGTCAGCTGCGGTGTGGATGAAACCGCTGAGCACGTCGAACGGGTCGGCCGGGTCGGCCAGCGCCGCCTCCGCTGCGTCCGTGATCCGCTCCATCGAGTACAGCACCACTTGACGGAACAGTTCGCGGCGGTCTGCGAAGTGCCGGTAGACGGTGGCGTTCCCGACGCCCGCGCGCTGAGCGATGGTGTCCAGCGGGGCATCCGGGCCGGCCTCGAGGAGCACGTGCCGTGCAGCGGCCATGATCCGTTCCCGGTTACGGGATGCGTCGGCGCGCAGCCGGTGCTGAAGAGCTCCCACTGTGGCGTTCATGCCGCCTCCTCTCGTCGACGCGAGCACCGTAACCGGGGACTGACTCCCCGTATTAGCTCGAACATCGGGTTAAACGGGGAATGAATCCCCGGAAATTCCGCCAACGAATGTGACCTGGGTCATATTTGCTGCCAAGTGTCGGCCGGGCTTCACCAGACGGGTGGCCGCCGGTCCCGCCACGGCCGAGCCGTCTCGAGCTGTGCCGCCAGCGATAACAACGTCTCCTCATCGCCGAGCCGCCCGCCCAGCATGACGCCGATCGGTAGCGTCACGCCGTCGACCACGCTCCAATGCAGCGGCAGGCTCACCGCAGGCCAACCGGTCAGGTTCCACACACTGGTCCAGGGCGTGTAGGCCACTTGAGCGGCGAAATCGGCGACGGGATCGTCGTCGTCGCGCAACGACCCGACCATCGCGGGTGGCCGCGCCAGCGTCGGCGTCACGATCACGTCGTATGCGGCCCAGGTGGCTGCCGCTTCGCGCGTCGCCTGCTGAACATGACCCACCGCCTGGGCGTACTCCACGCCCAGAACCGAGCGTCCCTGCTCACGCAGCCATCGGGTCAACGGCACCAGCAGCTCTTCCGAGCCCGGCGGGACCGGAGCCATCAGGGCCATCACCGACCACAGTGCCTCGAACGACGCCCATCGCTCCGGCGGGAATGGCACGGGAGCCCGCTCCACATGATGGCCGAGCTCGTGCAGGAGCGTGGCGGTCGCCTCGGCAGCTTCGATACACGCCGGATCTACAGTGACGTTCGCGTCGATGACCGGCGTGGTCAGGATCCCCACGCGAAGCCGGCCCGGCTCCCGCTCGCACGCGTCGAGAAAGGTGGTGCGCGGGCCAGGGAGGACGAACAGGTCGCCGGGCCAGTGGTGGGCAAGGATGTCCAGCATCACCGCCGTGTCGCGCACATCCCGGGTGAGCGCGCCGTTCACCGCCAGGCCCGGACCGTCCACCTGGTACGGGCCTGGGCTCACCCGGCCCCGGGACGGTTTCAGCCCGACCAGCCCGCACGCGCTGGCCGGAATACGAATCGAGCCGCCGCCGTCGCTGCCGTGCGCGACGGGGACGATTCCGGCGGCCACCGCCGCCGCGGCTCCCCCGCTGGATCCACCGGCCGATCGCCGCGTATCCCACGGTGTGCGGGCCGGCGCCATGATGTCCGGCTCGGTATAGGCCGGCAGGCCGAACTCAGGCGTGTTCGTCTTGCCGATCATCAGTGTTCCCGCGTCGCGAAGGAGCATGACCACGCCGTCGTCCACGGGCGCCACCTCTTCACCCATTGCCGCGCTGCCCCACCGGATCGGAACGCCGGCCACTGGATTGAGGTCTTTGACGGGACATGGCACGCCGAGCAACGGCGTGTCCACACGCTGGTCCGCCAATGCTTGCTCGGCGGCGACGGCCTGCTGGCGTGCGAACTCGGGGGTGAGTGTGACGAACGCCCCCACCTGCGGACCGAGCCGTTCAGCCCGCTCCAGCGTGACATCCAGAACCTCTGTAGGCGACGTTTGACCAGCGCGGATGGCAGCGGCCAGCTCAAGCGCGGTCAGTTCGTGAATCTCGGGCACGTCCCGACCCTATGCGCTGGCTCCGACACGCTGATTGGAGATCAGCCGAAACGCAGGCTACAGTTGCGTTCGTGGCTGAGGTCCGTTGGTATACGCGCTTTACGCAGGCTCCGGGTGGAGCCGCGGACAGCGCACCCTGACCAACCGCCCCACCCGGAGCCAGCACAGGCAGAGACCTCGGTCTCTGCCTTTCGTCGTTAGAGACGGGCCGGCCCGGGTTTGACTTCGCGGGCCTCCTGTCCCCCGATCAGGATTGGAAACTCCCGCGACATGTCTGAAACCCATCCGCTCCCGCAGCCGTCGCCCACCGGTGATCTCCGCATCACGGGGCTGCAGCCGCTGCTACCGCCCCGTGAACTCCTCGCCGAACTCCCACTCGGCGACCACCATGCCGACCTGGTGCGACGGACCCGGGCCGAGGTCCGCGAGATCATCTCCGGCCAGGACGACCGCCTGCTGGTCGTGGTCGGCCCGTGCTCGGTGCACGACCCCGAGGCAGCCCTCGACTACGCCCGCCGGCTGGCACCCGTGGCCCAGCATCTCGACGACGATCTCCGCATCGTCATGCGGGTGTACTTCGAGAAGCCCCGCACCACTGTGGGCTGGAAGGGGTTGATCAACGATCCCGGGCTGGACGGCACCTTCGACGTTCAGCGCGGCCTGCGACTCGCCCGCACTCTGCTGTTCGACGTGCTCGATGCCGGGCTTCCGGTCGGATGCGAGTTCCTCGAGCCGATCAGCCCGCAATACATCGCCGACACCGTCTCGTGGGGAGCTATCGGGGCCCGCACTCCGGAGAGCCAGGTGCATCGCCAGCTCGCCTCCGGGCTCTCGATGCCGGTCGGATTCAAGAACGCCACCAGCGGCGACGTCCAAGCCGCGATCGACGGCTGCATCACCGCGGCCAGCAGCCACGTCTTCTTCGGCATCGACGACGCCGGGACGGCCGCCGCGGTCTCCACCGCCGGCAACCCGGATTGCCACGTGATCCTGCGTGGCGGGCAAGGCGGCCCCAACTACGGTCCCACCGACGTCCGCGACGCGCTGGCCCTGCTCCACAAGGCGGAACTGCCGGAACGGCTGGTCCTCGACGCGAGCCACGGCAACAGCGGCAAGGACCACCTGCGCCAGGCCGTCGTCACCGCGGAGATCGCCGAGCAGATCGCCACCGGCCAGACCGGCATCGCGGGGATCATGCTCGAGAGCTTCCTCGTGGCCGGTCGCCAGGATCTCGGCTCTGAGCCGTTGACCTACGGCCAGAGCATCACCGACTCGTGTATGGACTGGACCACCACGCAAGGGCTGCTCACAGATCTGGCCGCAGCGGTCCGGACGCGGCGCGCAACCTCAGCCTGACCCGGTATGCCCTGATCGGCCACGGGCCGAGGACTACCATGGTGCTGTCTCGAACTACCGCCCGAGGCCGCCCAACTTTCGCCGGAGGCTGCCACATGTCGATCGACCCCGAGCAGCCGATCCCGTTGTACTTCCAGCTCAAAACGCTGTTGCTGCAGGCGATGATCCGGGGCGACTACGGTCCCGGAGATCGCCTGCCCACCGAGCACGAGCTGTGTGAGCGCTACGGGCTGAGCCGTACGCCGGTCGGCCGGGCGCTGTCCGAACTCGCCGAAGAAGGCGTCATACTGCGGCACCGCCGGCGTGGCACGTTCGTCAATCCGCACTGGGCACCGCGGCGCGGCACCGAGCTGCGCATCGTGGTGCCGGCCGAGGGGCCCTGGGAGGGCCTCATCCACAAAACGGCCCCGGACGATCTGGCCATCAGCGTCGTCGCGGTGCCGCGCTCGGATCTCTACCACACGTTGACGCACGCGGTCGCTGAAGGACAGGCGCCTGACCTCGCCGTGCTGGACTCGGTGTGGATGCCGGAGTTCGCCGCGTCCGGGTTCCTGCATCCACTCGAAGACCTCGACGAGACCTGGATCCGTGCGGAGTTCGAGACCGACTTCCTGCCCCCGCTGATCACCGCCAACCGTTACCAGGGCGGCACATACGCGGTCTCGCTCAGCGCTGACGTGGCCGGGCTGTGGTACCGGCGCAACGAACTGCAGCGGCTGGACCTCGAGCCGCCGGAAACCTGGGCGGATCTGAGCGCCGTGGGACACGCGCTGCTCGGGGACGGCATTACCCATCCGCTGGCGCTGCCAGGAGGCTCCAAGGGAGCGGAGACCACCACGTACTGCCTGCTCGCCTTCCTCGCTTCCAATGGTGTCGAGGTCCTCGGCCCCGGCGCGGTCACGCTGGGCCAGCCCCGTACCGTTCAGGCACTCACGTTCCTCCGCCAGCTCGTAGAGGAGGAGTTGCTCCCGGCCGAGGCCGTCGGCTACGAGTGGAATCGTCCGATCCGGCTGTTGGCACGCGGCCAGGCCGGCATCAGCTTCGGCGGCAGCTACGAGGCCCGGGCGCTGGCCGAGAAGATGGACGTCGAACTGGGTGAGCTCGCCGATCACGTCGGATTCATCCCGATCCCACGCGGCCCCGAGGGTGGCGCACCGGCCAGCCTCGCAGGCACTATGGTGTGCGGCATCTTCCGGCAAGCGGCTCATCCGCTACTCGCCTGGCGGCTGCTCCGCCACCTGACGGCCCCAGAGCCACTGGCCGCTATCGGCACGGCCACCGGCCGGATCCCACCCAGGCGCTCGGCGATCGAACTCATCGACGACGACCCATTGCTGGACACCGCCGTGGGTGTACTCGAGAAGGCCGTCATCCGCCCCCGCACACCTGTCTACCCACGGGTGACGGCACAGCTGCAGAGCATGCTGGAAGCCAGCCTGCTCGGCCAGCTGTCCCCTGCTCAAGCTGCGAGCCGCGCGGCGGAACTCATCTCGGCGATCACCGGGCTGCCCCTGTCCGACACCCTGGTCGACGCGTCGCATTCGGGGTAATCCGCCCCGCCCGGTGGTGCTCAGTGGGTCGTGAGGACGACCTTCCCCCTGACGTGCCCGCGCTCCACCTCTCGGTGTGCGGCTACGGCATCCGTCAACGGGAAAGCAGCGTGAATGTGGACCCGCAGCCGTCCCTGTTCGTAGAGATCGACCAGCTTGCCCAGCCGTTCGGCGGATCTCTGCGTGCCCAGGACGCGGACTTCCATCTGCTCAGCGAGCTCTTGCCCGGCTATGGTCCCGGCGCGGCCCGGATCGGTGACGAGATCCGCCGACGCGCGCATCGCCTCCTCGGTCCCCACAGCATCGAGCGCGGCGTCGACACCCGCCGGGGCGGCCTCGCGCACCCGGGCGACGAGTCCTGGGCCGTACTCCACGGGAACGGCTCCCAGCTCACGCAGGTAGCCGTGGTTACGAGGACTGGCCGTCCCGATCACGCTCGCACCCCACGCCCGAGCGATCTGAACCGCCGCGGTACCCACCCCTCCGGCGGCCGCATGAATGAGCACGGTCTCGCCCGCACTCACATGCAGGGCCTCGAGCGACGTATGGGCCGTCTGGCCGGAGGCGCCGAGCGCACCTGCCTCTTCCCAGGACATTGCCGACGGCTTACGCACCAGGGCCGCAACGCGGGCAACCGCGTGGTCCGCGTGGGCGGCTCCAACTGCCCAGCCGATGACCTCGTCGCCCACCGCGAACTCCGTGACGTCGTCACCGAGTTCTTCGACCACACCGGCGAACTCCGAGCCGCCACCCTGCGGGAACCTTGCCGGAGCCCAGTCGGCGGTGTCCCCTCGGCGGAGCTTCACATCGAACGGCTGAACACCGGCCGCCCGCACCCGGACCCGCACCTGGCCTGGCCCCGGCCGCGCAAGCTCGACGTCGACGATGTCGAGCACCGCTGCTTCACCGTACCTGTCGAACGTCACCGCACGGCTTCGCACCCGTTCGCTCATTGCCGACGCCACCTCCGGCTGCCCCGCCCACCAGCACGCTCGCGACGACGGCGGACGGAGGCGGGCATGTCATCATGATTGGTATGGATCATTCCGAGGCCGACCTCGGACTGTTCGGTCCGGACAGTATCAGCTGGCGGGTCCACCGCGAGCCGGTCCTCTGGGTGGCCGGCGTACGCGCCCTCTACCTTCAAGCGTTGCATCCACGGGCGGTGCAGGGCGTCGTTCAGAACACCGATTACCGGCAGGGCAACTGGGCACGGTTCATGCGCACGGCGGAATACGTCGCCACCGTCGTCTTCGGAACCACACATGACGCTCAACGGGCAGGCGCCCGGGTCCGCAAGCTGCATGACCGGCTGCGCGCTACCGACCCCGCCACCGGCGAGGAGTACCGCATCGACGAACCTGAACTGCTGCGCTGGGTTCACGTATGCGAGGTCGACTCGTTCGTCACCACCGCCCGACGGGCCGGGGTCCGGCTCAGCGATGACGACGTCGACCGCTACTACGGCGAACAGGTGCGGGCGGGCGAGCTGATCGGGCTCGACCCCGCGACGATCCCGGACTCGGCGGAGGCCGTCGCCGAGTACTTCCAGAACATCCGGCCCGAACTCGCGCTGACCCCCGCCGCCCGCGACGTCGCCCGGTTCCTGGCGCTGCCACCGATGCCGCGGAGGTACGGATGGACCGTCGGCCGGCCTGCCTGGCTGATGGTGGCCGGGTCGGCGTTCACGCTACTACCCCGCTGGGCCCGTCGGCTCTACCGGATGCCGGGTGTTCCGGTCACTGATGTCGCCGCGACGGTGAACGTACGCTGGCTTCGGACCCTCGCCCGTCTGCTGCCGGTCGCGGAAGGCCCTATTTACCGCGACGCGATGCGACGAGTCGAGCAGGCAGCGGCTGCGCCGGACGGCCGGCCGAGCCGGTCTCAGTGACGCCACGAGACCGCGTGGCGTCACCGATTCTTGGGGGTATCCTCTTGCTCGGGCTCGTCGATCCACACCAGGTCGGTCGTGCCGCTGTGCCCGTGGACCTGGATGACTTGCTCTGGTGAGTCGTAGACCGTAACCGACGATATGTCGCTGCAGCACCATGCCAATGTGGTGCGCCCCGTTGGATACACCGTGCCGTATGCGACGAGGCCGACCCCGGACACACCGGTGGCATCCTCGTGACGCTGCAATGCGAACCGCCGGGGCAAGCGGTGTGAGGTCATTCGACCCACTCCGACGCGAGTGAGTCGGCGGTCCAGGCTGGGTCATCCATGTGGGTGCCTCCAGGACCGATCTGGACGATGCGGTTCCCATCACGCTCGATTGGCCGCACCAGCCAGCTGTGGTTTTGTGCGTTCCAGGTCAACACGTACTCCGTGTCCCGGCGCAACATGGCCGTCCTTCCCCGTCGTGGCCGGTCTCAGCGGCCACGCACCGATTCCACTGGTCCCATGCATATCCGGTATCACCCGCCGTCGGCTCTCGCCTGGGTGCGATGCCCGGGCGACCCGGCGCAATGGGATTCCGCCGACTCGATCATCTACCTGAACCGTCGCTTCCGCAACGCGTACGAGATGTACGTCACGCGTTTGACCAGGCTAGATGCCGAGAACGGGGTTGCTCAGCCCAAAACTTTGTCCGTTCGGCCTCAGGGCGATCAACCGAACGGACGACAATCCGCACATCGCGCGCCAGTCGGATGATCTTGGACGAAATGGATCACTGCAGAGATGCTGCCGGCAGCTCAGGACTGACCCGCTTGCGTCCTGCAGGGCGAGCGCCCAAGGCCTCGTCTTGCAGGACGCTAGCGCAGAGTCCGGGGCACCGCAGCCACGCTGCCGACCTTGCTGCGACAGCATTGCTGCTTGGTAACAGTTTCGACAATGCGCCCGGATGGTCCCTTGACCGAGAATAATTTTCTCGCTAGTTTCCGGTGAATATTGGTCTACACCATTTTTTCGTGCCCCTTACCGGCCACACAGCTATCCCGGGAGCAGCACCATGAAGGTTACGCGAATCACTGCCACCCTGGCGGCGTTCGCCCTTGCCCTCACCGCATGCGGCGGCGACGACGGCGACGACGCGCCGGGCGCTGACGACAACGGCAACGGCGCCGCCGAAGAAGGCGACGAACCGGAGGTTCAGCGCGGCGGGGCTTACACCACCATCATCACCGGCTTGCACGCCACGGCACCGCCCAACCCCTACAACCCCGACGGGAACTCGTTCGCCGGCTACAACTCGGTGCGGCTGGCGTGGGTCAAGAACCACCCGACCAGCCCCACCGAGTTCTACCCGGGCCTGGCCTCGGAGTGGGAGGTGACCGACGACAACCTCGAGCTCACCGTCACTCTGCACCCGGACGCCACCTGGTCCGACGGCACCCCGGTGACCGCCGACGACGTGGTCGTCTCCTCGAACATCGCCTACACCAGGGGTTCCGGTGCCTTCATTCTCGACCCGGGGGCGGCTGGCGCCGCATCTGACATCGAGGTGATCGACGACAAGACGGTCCAGTTCACTCAAGACCCGGAAAATCCGACCCGGGAGTTCGTCAACGGCATCATGAACATGATCATCGTGCCGGCGCACATCTACGGTGATTTGCTGCCGGACGACTTCGACGAACTACTCCAAGCCGCCCGCGGTGAGGACGACGCCGCCGACGACGCCCGCGAGGCGATCAGTGAGGCCGGCGAGGACGTCGTCTCGTTCGCACCCGAGGAAGACATCTCGGCCGGGCCGTACGTGCTGGAACGGATCAACCCCAGCGAGGCGCTGCTCGTCCGCAACGAACACTTCCACAACGATCACCTCGTCGCTCCTGACCAGGTCATCGCCCGCAACTACGACGGCAACGAGCAGGTCTGGGACTACCTCCAGGCCGGCGAGCTCGACTCGTCGCATTTCGTCGCGGTCCCCGAGGACGTCGTCCAGCAGATCGAGGCGCGCCCGGGCAACGAGGCCAGCAGGACGTACTCGCCGGTCGTGGCCGGCTTGGCGTTCAACCAGACGTACGAGCCGTTCGACGACATCAACGTGCGCCGCGCCCTCGCCTACATCATCGACCGCGAGCAGATGGTCGCCGTCAGCACACCCGACGGCGGGACCGCGGCCACCACGACCTCCGGCATTCACCAGGAAGTGGTCGGTGAGTGGATCGGCGACACCGTCGGTGATCTCGACCCGTACGCCGTCGACCTCGACCGAGCGGCCGAGGAGCTCGAAGCTGCCGGCCTGTCCGAGGAGAACGGCCGGTGGGTGCTCCCCGACGGAGACCCGTTCTCGGTGCCGATCCAGGTGCCCGGTGGCTTCTCCGACTGGATCGCCGCCGGTGAGAACATCGCCACCCAGCTGAACGAATTCGGCATCGACTCCGAGATCCGGACCTCGCCGGACTTCACCGTCTACCAGGAGGAGATGACCAACGGCGAGTACCCGGTCGGGTTCTGGCTGATCGGTCTCGGCCCGTCCCCGTACAACATCTACCAGCGGCTCTACGGCTCGTCGAACGGCTGGGAGGTGCTGGCCGGGCGGCTCAGCTACAACGAGCCGGGTGAAAGCGGCAACTGGAAGGGTGGCCCGGAGACCTACGATGTCGAGGGCCACGGCGAGGTGAACCCTGGTGAGCTGGCGCACGAGCTGCGCACCGCGGACGAGGAGCGCACCCACGAGATCATGACGATCCTGGCGCAGACCACCAACGAGCACCTGCCGGTGATCCAGATGTGGGACTACGTCAACACCCAGTTCTCCAACACCGACCGGTTCATCACCGACCCGCCGGACGACGCCCGCCGCGTCACCGGGGTGACCAGCCTGGCCGGTATCTGGATCCAGCAGGGCTGGGTCACCGCGGTCAACTGATCATTCGACGAAGACGGATACCAGTCACTGTGAAGGGAATGACACGACGGCTCGCGGGCCAATTGGTCCGCGGGCTCGTCATGGTCTGGGTGGTGCTGACGTTCACCTTCGTGATCATCAGCATCATGCCCGGCGACCCCGTCGGCGCCGCATACGAGAACCTCATCCAACAGGGGTACTCTCCCGACCAAGCCGCGGCAGAGACCGCGATGATGCACCGGTTCCAGCCGACCGGCAACATCGCCGAGCAATACCTCGAGTACATGGGCTCGCTGGCGAGGTTCGACCTCGGGCAGTCGATGTACACGCGGGTGGATGTCGGCGACATGCTGCTCGATGCCGCCAAATGGACGGTCATCCCGGTGCTGCTCGGGACCATCCTCAGCTTCGGCCTGGGTGTGTTCATCGGCGTCTACGCCGCCATCAAGCGCTCCAGCAAGCTCGGCGACGCGCTGACGATGTCCGGCTCGCTGCTGCGCGGGATTCCGGACTTCGTGGTCGGACTGATCCTGGCGGCGATCTTCGCCACTCTCTGGCCCGTCCTGCCCCGTTCAGGGGCGGTGGACATCCTCTACGAGCCAGGGTTCAACCTGGACTACATCCTCTCGCTGGGATACCACGCCATCCTCCCCGTGGCCACGTACACGATCTCGGCCTACGGCGGGTTCATCCTCGCGATGAAATCCAGCGTGGTGACTGTACTCGGCGACGATTTCATCCTCGCGGCAGAACTGCGAGGCATGAAACGGTCGATCATCTTCCGCTATATCGCGCGTAACGCGATCCTGCCGCTGTTCACCGTCTTCGCATTGTCGGTCGCCGCGGTGTTCAGCGGGGCCATCTTCATCGAGCGGATCTTCAACTACCCGGGCCTCGGGATGTTGCTGATCAACAGCATCGGCCGGCGGGACATCACCGTCATGGCCGGCGCGTTGCTGCTCATCACCATCGCGGTGATCATCGCCAACATCATCGCCGACATGTTCTACAGCGTGATCGATCCACGTATTCGGAGAGCGGGTGAGCGGGTATGACCTCCCCCGGCATGGTGGACGTCACCACCAAGGGCCCGTCGATGCGCCGCAACTTCTGGCGTGGTGTGTGGCGGGTGATGCTGCGCAAGCCCAGCCGGCTCTTCGGAGTCGCGCTGCTGGGGTTGTTCATCTTCATGGCCACTCTCGGGCCGGTGCTGTACGGGCGACCGCTGCCGCGCGACCCGGACAACTTCTTCGCACCACCGAGTCTCCAGCACCCGTTCGGCACCGACTTCCAGGGCTTCGACGTGCTGGCGCTGGTGGTGATCGGCTCCCGGTATGTGCTCCTGACCGCGCTGATCACGGCGATCGTGACCATCGTGCTCGGCGCCTCGATCGGGTTGTTCGCCGGTTACCGGCGCGGCCGCCTGGACGCGGTGCTGATGCGGATCACCGACATCAACCTCACCATCCCCGGCATTCCGATCCTGCTGGTGCTCTCGACTGTGTGGCAGTTCGCCTCCCCGTGGGAGATGGGGCTTGTCCTGGGCCTGCTCGGCTGGGGCGCCCTGGCCCGGGCGGTACGCTCGCAGACCCTGTCGCTGCGCGAGCGCGGCTTCATCGAGGCGGCGCGTGGCCTCGGGCTGTCCACCCCGCACATCGTCGTACGCGAGCTACTCCCGCCGATCGCGCCCTACATCGCGATGAACCTGCTGATGAGCATGATCCTCGCGGTCTGGGCTCAGGTCGGGTTGTTCTTCCTCGGCGTCATGCCGGTGATCGGGGAGAACTGGGGTGTGATGCTGAACCGGGCGGTCTTCGACTTCGGTGCGATGACCACGGCCTCGAGGTTGCCGTACATGCTGGCGCCCCTACTCGCGTTGCTCCTGCTCACGGTCGCCATCGTGCTGGTCGTGGACGCGATGGACGAGATCTTCAATCCGCGGCTACGGGAGGAATGACCGGTGCCACTCGCCACCCGTCCAACTACTCACGACGCGCCCGGCGCGGCCGGTGCCACCGCTGTGCGTATCCGCGGCCTGACCGTCGTCTACAAGACACCCGCCGGTGAACTGCCGGCGGTGCGCGACATCGATATGGACCTCGCGCCGGGAACCATCACCGGCCTCGTCGGTGAATCCGGATCCGGGAAATCCACCCTCGCGCTTTCCCTGCTCAATGCCGTCCAGCCCCCCGGGCGGATCAGCGCCGGCCAGATAGAGATCGACGGGATCGGCGACGTCGTCAAGCTGCGCGGGGACAAACTCCGGCAGGTGCGCGGCGGCCAGATCGGCTACGTCTTCCAAGCCGCCCAGAACTCGCTCAACCCGCTCAAGACGATCGGCAAGCAACTCCTCGACCTCGGCCGCTCACACGATGTGGACAACCTGCGCGCATTGGTCGCCGAGGCCAAGGAGCTGCTCGGCCGGATGGGGCTCGACGGTGCCCGGGTCCTCGACTCGTACCAGCACGAGCTCTCCGGTGGTATGCGCCAGCGCGTCGGCATCATGTTCGCGCTGGTCTTGAACGCTCATCTCGTGGTCCTCGACGAGCCCACAACTGCCCTTGACGTCATCACTCAGGCGAACATCCTCGAGATCGTCCGCGACATCCATGCCGAACGTAACCTCACCACCTTGGTCATCACCCACGACATCGGCGTGGTCGCCGAGGTAGCCGACCGGCTCGCTGTCATGTACGGCGGCCAGCTGGTCGAGCAGGGCCCGGTCCGCGACGTCCTCGGCGAACCACAGCACCCCTACACCCGTGGCCTCATCCAGGCGATTCCACGGCTCACCGGAGACATCTCCGAGGCTCACGCGCTGCCGGGCCGACCACCGAACCTCTCGACGATCCCCACCGAGGGCTGTGTCTTCCGGGAGCGGTGCCCGCTGCGCATGGACATCTGTGAGACCGTCGAGCCGCCGCTGGTGAGCGGTTCCGGCCGGCTCGTCGCCTGCCACGCTGTTGCGGACACCCCCGCCAAAGGCACGAAGGCGACAACAGGCGTCTCGGGGGGATTGACGTCGTCCAGGGTTCGGTCGGGCATCGGCGAGGAACGAGCCGCGGGCGGGGACGACGTCAATCCCCCGGAGACGCCAACGGAAGAGGAGCAGTCGTGATCAGCGGCCAGGGCATTGTCAAGACGTTCCGGCAGCGCGGAGACGTCCTCGGCAAGCGCGAGGTGAAAGCGCTGCGCGGCGTCGACTTCACCATCCCCCGCGGTGGGGCGATTTCGTTCATCGGCGAGTCCGGTTGCGGAAAGACCACGCTCGGGCGGATCATCGCCGGCCTGGAGACACACGACGACGGCGACATCGTCATCAATGACGTCGCGATGTCGTCGCTGCGCCCGAAGGCGCAGCAACCGTACTTCCGCAAGGTGCAGCTCATCCACCAGGACCCCTATTCAGCGCTCAACCCGACCCGGACCATCCATCAGGCGCTGCACGATCCGCTCAAACTGCGAGCCAAACAGATCGGCGAGTCGAGCTCCTGGATCTACCGGCGGGCCGAAGAGCTCCTGACCCTGGTGGACCTGGATCCGAGCTACGTCCTGCCGCGCTACCCACATCAGCTGTCCGGCGGGATGCGGCAGCGCGTCGTGATCGCCCGGGCTCTGACCGTGGACCCCGAGGTGCTGGTGGCCGACGAGGCGGTGTCCATGATCGACGTCTCGTTGCGGCTCGGGATTCTCGACCTCCTCCGCGACCTCCGGGAACGGCTGGGGGTCAGCCTCCTGTACATCACCCACGACGTCGCCACGGCGCGCTACATCGGCGCCGACGGTGAGATGTACGTGATCTACCGTGGCCAGATCATCGAACGCGGTCCCACCGACACCGTCATCTCCGGGCCGGTTCATCCGTACACCCAGTCGCTTCTGTCGGCGATTCCGGTCCTGTACGGCATGGAGCAGCCCGGACCGGAACAGGTCAAACCGGTCGCCGCCGTGGATACCGACGCCGACGCCGCACTGGGTGCCGACACCGGTTGCCTGTTCGCGAGCCGCTGCCCGTTCCAGACCGAACGGTGTGTCAGCGAGTGGCCGGAACTCGGGTCGGCCGTACCTGAATACCAAGATCCGGATGGCCGGCTCCACGCGTGCTTCCACCCTCTGCCGCGGCAGGTCGCGGCCACCTCTGTGCAAAAGGGATGACCCATGGAAACGTAGGGCAAATGAACAACGTCTCGAGCATGACGCTGGAAGAGAAGATCGCCCAACTATTCGTTCTCCGCGTGCACGGAGCTACGGCGGACACCGCCGAGCCGGAGTCAGTCGAACGCAACCGGGCGGCCTACGGCGTCAGCAATGCCGCCGAGCTCATAGCCACGTACCAGCCCGGCGGCATCATCTACTTTCGAGACAGCGGCAACGTCCACAATCCGGTCCAGATCGCGAAACTGTCGAACGACATCCAGCAGGCGGCGCTCGACCGGCCCAGCAATCAGATTCCGCTGCTGATCGCCACCGACCAGGAAGGCGGCAGGGTGGCCCGAATGTCGCCCCCTGCCACCTGGTTCCCCTCCGCACATACGGTCGCTTCGGCGGGGGCTGATTCCGCCCGTCGCGTCGCGGCCATCATGGGCCGCGAACTGCGCGCCATGGGAATCCGGCAAAACTACGCTCCGGTAGCCGACGTCAACGTCAACCCCGAGAACCCCGTGATCGGGGAGCGCTCCTTCGCATCCGATCCGGACACGGCTGCCGTCCTTGTGCGTAGCCAGGTCCACGGCTTCCAGGACAGCGGCGTGATTCCCACCGTCAAGCATTTCCCCGGCCACGGCGACACATCGGTCGACACCCACACCGGTCAAGCCGTGATCACCCACAGCCGTGAACGGTGGGAGCAGCTCGATCTGCCGCCTTTCAAGGCCGCCCTGGAGGCCGGGGTCGACGTCGTGATGACGGGACATCTGATCTTCCCCGAACTCGACCCCGCCCGCTCCATCGCCACGACGTCGTATCCGATCGTGACCGGGCTTCTCCGGCACGAACTGGGCTTCGACGGCGTCGTCGTCACTGACGGTCTGGGGATGTCCGCCGCCCGGATGGCACACGACATCACCGAGGCGCCACTGCGAGCGCTGCAGGCCGGCGTCGACCAGTTGCTCACTCCGGCCGACGACTCCTTCCCGGTGGCCATCAAGACGATCCGGCGTGCCGTCGAGGACGGCGAACTCAGCGCCGAGCGCATCGATGAGTCCGTCGAACGCATCATGCGACTGAAGCGCAAGGCCGGACTGTTCGACGACCCGATGGTCAGCACGGACCGGGCAGCGCATGTCATCGGCTCCCGCGAACACCAGGAAGCGGCCCGGCGGCTGATCGGCACAGTCACCTGACCAGGCGCTCGCCGCTTCCCTTGATCCGAACCTTAGTTGAGGTCCTAGTGTTGGGGACAACGGACTGGACACAGCAACGAAAGGCCCCGATCATGACTCAGAAGAGCCTGTTTGGCGTCGCACTCGCGCACACCCAGCGGCGGTTCGCCGAAACCATCGAGACCGCTCAGCTTGCCGACGAACTGGGGGCCGACCTGGTGACGTTGGCCGATCACCCGTACGTTCCGAACGAACTCGAAACGTGGACCATGCTCGCCACGCTGGCAGCGCACACCGAGCGGGTCACGTTGGCGTCCAACGTGGTCAGCCTCCAGTTGCGGGCCCCGGCTATGCTCGCCAAGGCTGCGGCCACACTGCAGTTCACCAGCGGAGGACGTTTCGTACTGGGATTGGGCTCCGGTGACTCCGGCGGCAGCGCGACGTTCGGCGGGCCGAGCTGGACGCCCGGGGAATCCGTCCGTGCGCTCGAAGAGGGAGTCGGCCTGATCCGGCGACTCTGGCAGCCCGGCGCCGGCGTCGACCACACCGGCGAATTCTTCACCCTTTCCGGCACGCAGGTCAGCCCGAAGCCGGACCCCCAGGTGCCGATCTGGATCGGCTCGTTCGGCCCGAAAATGCTGGCCGTCACCGGCCGCCACGCCGACGCCTGGCTGCCCACCAACGCCTATCTCAACCTCGACGACGTGCCCGGGATGCAACGCCGGATCGACGACGCAGCGGTGGCCGCCGGCCGCGACCCCGCGCAGATCCGCCGCGTGTTCAACATCTTCGGACAGATCACCAAGGATGGGGAGCCCGAGAACGGGCGACGACTGACCGGCCCGGTCGACTACTTTGTCGAGACCCTGCGCGACTACCGTGACCGTCTCGGCTTCGATTCGTTCGTCTTCTGGCCGAGCGCGGACCGGCCGGAGCAGACCCGCCTATTCCTCGAGGAGGTCCGCCCCGAACTCCGGCCGTAAGGTCACCATCTCTACTCGACGGTGACCGTGACCTCCATGTCCGGCCGGTGACCTGGCACGGCACAGTAGAAGGTGTACTCGCCCGGCTCGAGAGTGACCGTACCGACATCCGACTCGCCTCCGGCCGCGGCGACGACCACGATGTCGTCGAGCTCTTCGATGGCGATGTCGTGGAGCATCTCACCGACGTTCTCGAACTCGATCTCGATGGTCCCTGCCGGCAGAGTCTCGGGGATACCTTCGAAGTACAGGTCACCGGCCTCGACGGTGATGGTCTCGACGATCTCGCCCTCGTCGGGTTCATCGGGATCGTCACCAGGATCCGGATCAGCGTCCTCGTCCGGGTCGGCGTCGTCCGGCTCGTCGACCTGTTCGGCGGGACCGTCGGTCACGGGGTCATCGTCGTCGCCGCCGCATCCGGCCAGGCCGATGGCGGCGACGGCAGTCAAAGCAATCAAGGATCGGCGCATAACAGAACACCCTATGACGACGGCCCCCTGTCGGGTGATCGTGAGCGGATTTTTGCTGCTGTGAGGGTGATCGTCAGCGCATTGTCGTGGTGGACGGCAGCAAAAATCCGCTCACGATCACCCGACCAGGAGGGACAGTTATTCGTCGGGGGGGAGGTCACGCTCGCTCGCCAGGTCGGCGCGCAATGCCGCCGTGGCGCTCAGCACGCGTTCGTGTTCGGCCGTGAAGGGCTGGTATTCGGCCGGAACGTCTCCACGCCCATACAGCGGGCGTACCTCGGCGGCGAGGTCATGTAAGGCCGCGCGGTCGAACCCCTCATGGGCCAGGCGGCTTGCTTCGTTGGCCGCGAACCTGAGGTCCTCGACCCGGCCGCGCCATCCCGGGTTGGTCATCCGGGACTCGACCTCCGCCATCGCACGTGCCAGTGTGCGCAACGCGTCTTCGAGTTCGTCGAGCTGAGCTCGTCGCGCATCGGTATCCAGCGGAATCACCGGCGGCGTGTCCACACCCTCGTCGCGGCTGAACAGTTCCTTGACTCGGTCGATCAATCCCATTGGCTACGGACCTCCTCCTCCGTACCCTAGCCGCCTTCCACACCGACGACGACGCGGCTTCACCGGGCGCCCCGGCCGGCATCGCTCACTGAATTCCCGGTCCTGACATATCGTCCGAACGGCTGACCCTTATCCTGAACGAATAGAGGAGAGACATTTCCCGAATCAACCGCGTCAGGAGCGCCCCATGACAGTGCGCATCGACCACGCGACTACATCCGGGACGTTCAGTCTCGACGGGAGAACACTAGAAGTTGACAACAATGTCTGGGTCATCGGTGACAACACCGAGTGTGTGGTGATCGACGCGGCGCATGACGCCAACGCGATTCTCGGCGTGGTCGGTTCACGCACCGTGACCGCGATCCTGCTCACCCATGGCCATGACGACCACTTGAGTGCCGTTGGCTCCCTCTGGGACGAAACAGGCGCCACCATCCACCTGCACCCCGGCGACCGCACGCTATGGGACCGTGTCTACCCGGACGTCGGTCCGGATGCCGATCTCATCGACGGCCAGGAGATCGTCGTCGCCGGCATCAGGGTCCGCACCATTCACACGCCCGGGCATTCCCGCGGGTCAGTCTGCTTTTATGCTCCGGAGCTCACCGCCGTGTTCTCCGGCGACACACTTCTGCATGATGGTCCAGGCGCCACCGGAGGGTCGTTCAGTGACTTCGGCGCCATCATCGGGTCAATCGAGAGGCGACTTCTGACCTTGCCCCCCGAGACGGCCGTGCACGCCGGGCATGGGGAGACCACCACCATAGGCGCCGCCGCAAGTAACCTGCGGGCCGCGGCCAGCGGCTACCGGCCGATCCAGCCGGCCCGGTAGGCGACGGCAGCGGCCTCGCCGCGGGTCGAAACTCCCAGCTTGGCAAGGATGTTCGAGACGTGCACGCTGGCCGTCTTGGCGCTGATGAACAACGCCTCACCGATTTCGCGGTTGCTGCGCCCGGCCGCGATCAGGTCTAGGACCTCGCGCTCACGCGCCGTCAACCCGGCCGGCCCTCCGGCTGCTTCCCCCGCGGCACTTTCCGGCGTCATTGTGAGCCGCTCACTGCGGGTCAGGTCATCGATCTGCTGTACGACGTGGCCGGCCCCGAGCTGACGAGCCCCGTCGAGGGCATGGCTCAGCGCTTCGACAGCGCCGTGTCGCTCTCCGGAACCAAGCAGGGCCCATCCGAGGCGGTACTGCGCATACGGCACGAGGTAGACCGGGCCTTCGGCCGCGCTGAGCGCTTCGATCGCATGCCTCCACGCGGCTACGTCGGGTCCAGCCAACTCGGCCTCGGTGAGGACCTGCCACACATTGCCTGGCCAGGATGCCGATATCTGCGCAGTTCCCGTGCGTATCCACTGCATGTCCGCAGCCGTCGACTCCGCTGTCACCGCGCCGGTTCGGATCAGAGCAGCCAGTGCACGTGCGGCGGTAAAGAACAGCGGAAGCTCGTGTCCCGGAACCGGCACATGGTTGGCATCTCGAAGCTCGGTGACCACCATGTCCCAAGCCTTGGCGAACTGATGCCGAGCCAGTGCGAGCTCAGCGGTGACCCGGAGGTGGTCCATCTGCAGCTGCGGAAACAGCACCCGCCGCGAAGCACGGTCGTTTGCCTCGGCCAGGACACGCTCGCCGGTGTCGTAGTCGCCACGCCACAGCGCATGCCACGCGTTGAACAGGAGTAGCTGAATGTAGTGCTGTCCGGGCGGGTGGTGGGCAAGGCCCTGGTGGACGAGCTGCTCGGCGCTCTCCCACTCACCGAGTTCGAACAGTGGCTCGACGGCATTGCCCACCAGCATGGACCCGAAGGTGCGCTTGCGGCCGATGGCTTCGGCGCGCTCCTGGCCCTTCTTGGCCGTCTGTACAGCCTCGCGGAAACGGCCCGCGTGGCCCAGAACGTGCGACAAGTTGATGTAGTAACGCAGGAGCGTCATCGGCTCGTCGTCGATCAGTTCGCGGGCCCGCTCGAACTCCGCCAGCGCTTCCTCCGTGCGTCCCTGATCGGCCCAGGCCGTTCCGCGGGTGATGCGGGCGGCGGCGATCAGCTGCCGCACACCGGCCGCGTTCGCTGCCTCTTCGGCTTCGTCGGCGGCCCGCAGCGCCTCATCCAGACGCCATTCCAGCATCAAGATACCGGCCAGCCATCCCAGGACCTCCGCACGTTCCGCCGATGGCGGCTCCGCCGGAATGAGTTCACACGCGCGGACCAGCGTCGCCACGGGGTCGGCGCGGCCGCTTCTGCCTTTCATCTTCCCGAGCTGACTGAGTAAGACACCAACCCGCCTCGGCTCGGCTGCCTCGTCCACGTGGTCCAGCGCAGCCTCCAGCAACGCGATAGCTCGTTCGCGTTCGCCGGCCGCGTATGCCTCTTCCGCGGCTCTGGCCAGCAGGTCTCCGCGCCCGCCTCCCGAGACCTCGGCGGGATCGGCTACCCGGTCCCACAACTCCAGCGCACGTTCGAGCATCACCTGCGCGGTGGCATGTGCATAACTGCCGACAAGCTCCGCCGCCGCGTTCAAGCACCAGCGGAAGGCCCGCTCGACATCGTGCGCGAAATACCAGTGATGGGCGATGGCGGTAGCCGCCTGACCGTCCGAAGCCAAATGCGGCTGTTTCTCCAGCGTCCGCGCGTAGGCGGCGTGAACACGGGCGTTCTCGCCCGGCAGCATGTCGCCGTGCAGGGCCTCGTGCAGCAATGCGTGCCGGAACCGGTAACCGTCTCCGTCGACGACGATCACCCCCATGGACACGGCTTCGCGCAGCGCCGAATCCAGCACCGCGACGTCGTAACCCGCCACGGGCTCGAGTACCGCGTGGTCGACCCGATGCCCACCGAGCGCCATCACCCGCAGGAGCCGCTGTGTCTGCTCGGACAAGGGCGCGATCCGGACCATGAGCAGCTCACGTAACGACTCGGGCAGCGCCACAGGCCCGGCATCATCGGCTGCGTGAGCCAGCTCCTCGACGTAGAAGGGCACTCCTTCGGTGCGCTCGAAGACCCGCTCCGCCTGGTCAGGCGCGATCTCGCGGTCGAGCACCGCTGACAGCTGGGCCGCTACCTCGTCACGGCCCAACCGGGCGAGATCCACCCGGCCGACCCGGCGGATGCGCTCCAGATCGGCCAGCAAGGCCCGGACCGGGTGCCCGCGGCCGAGCTCGTCGTCACGACAGGTCAGCAGCAACATCACCGGAGCGGCGATCAGGCTGCGGATCATGAACCGGAGAAGATCCCGGGTGGGGCCGTCGGCCCACTGCAGGTCCTCGATCACGACGACGAGCGCGTCCTCGGCCGCCACCCGCTCGAGCAACGACGTGACGACCTCGTAGAGCCGGCCTCTTCCCGCTGTGCCGTCTCCCGCATTGTGGCCGAGCTCCGGCAATAGCGCACGCAGCGCCTGCCCGCCCGGCCCCGCGAGTTCGACCAGGCGTTCCGGGCCGAACTCGGGCATCAGCGCACGCAGGATCCCCACGATGGGCGCGAACGCCAGCTCTTCTCCGTCCATGTCGACGGACTGGCCCCGAAGTACCCGCGCGCCGGCGGCCCCCACTTCGAGGGCGAACTCCTCAACCAGGCGCGTTTTGCCGATCCCTGCTTCACCAGCGATCAGCACCGCCGCCGGCTCACCCGCCTGGACACTCTTGAACACCTCACGCAGGTCTTCCAGCTCACGCTCGCGCCCGATCAATGCCGGACTTCCCATGTTCAGGACCACACCCCCATCGTGCCACCCGGCGCCGACAGATAAGCCCACGCGAGCAGCGTGGCTCAGACTCCGATGCCCGGCCTCGAGCACAGGGCGCCCGCGACACCCTCTGAAGCGACGCCCCGCCGAGGCAGGGCAGGCTTCGCGGCTGCATAGCGCCCGCCCCGCCTCCGGATCCGCCACCGGCGCTTGACCAGACGGTGTTCCTCCGCGTCCTTGCGCAGGCTCCTGGACCGGTCTTCGTAGATCGCCCGTGCGGCGTCCTCGTTGTAGATATACATCTGCTGTTCTCCCGCCGACTCTTCTGCTGTTGATATCGAGAGTCGCGGTAAGAACCCCCGGGGCGCATGGGGAGTGCGCCCCATCTTTGGTGTGGGCGCCTACCTTAGACACCCCCAACACCACCTGAGGCCCCGTCTAAGGTCCTTACTACCGAGGGCTACGCCCATCGGTGATCGTGAGCGGTTTCTGGTTGTTCCCGCACCACGAAACCCCAGGTGAGCGTCATCTCCAACAACCAGAAACCGCTCACGATCACCGATTAAGGGGAACGCCGTGTCCACCGACTGGTGGACCCGAGGTTCAGCCTGCCGATGCTGCCGGCAGAACCCCCACCGGCGGCACGCTGGAGGCATGGTTACGACGAATCCGGCCGTGACGGTGCGCGGGCTCAGCAAGGGTTACAGCGGCACCCGTGCCGTCGACGGCATCGATCTGGACATCGAGCAGGGCGAGGTCTTCGCGCTGCTGGGGCCGAACGGTGCGGGCAAGACGACCACCGTCGAGATCCTCGAGGGATACCGAAAGCGCGACGCCGGCGAGGTCACGGTCCTCGGGCAGGATCCCGGGCGCCCGGGCCAGGACTGGCGTTCCCGGATCGGCATCGTGTTGCAGAACACCGGTGGCCACGACGACCTCACGGTGCACGAGGTCGTCCACCACTTCTCCGGCTACTACCCGAATGCCCGGGAGCCCGAGGACGTCATCGCCGCGGTCGGCCTGGACGACAAACACAAGACCCGGGTGCGGCATCTCTCCGGTGGACAGCGACGGCGCCTCGACGTGGCGCTCGGTATCCTCGGCCGGCCCGAACTGCTCTTCCTCGACGAGCCGACCACCGGTTTCGACCCGGAAGCCCGGCGCGAGTTCTGGGGGCTGGTCTCCTCCCTCGCCGACGACGGCACCACAATCCTGTTGACCACCCACTATCTCGACGAGGCCGAGCACCTCGCCGGCCGGGTCGGGATCATCGCCGGCGGACGGATCGTCGCGCTGGACACCCCGGCCGAACTCGGGGGACGGGCAGATGAGCAAGCGACCGTTCGCTGGATGACACCCGACGGCCCGCGTGAAGAAGCCTCAGCTGAACCGACCCAGCTGATCACCGAGCTCAGCAGCCGCTTCGGCGGCGAAGTCCCCGGGCTGACGGTGTCGCGCCCGACGCTGGAAGACGTCTATCTCCGGCTGATCGGCGAATCCGCCGACGCGTCCCGGCCCTCCGAGAACCTGGAGCACGCATGACCACCCAGACATCCACAAGATCCACGGAACGATCCGCGGCCGCCGCGCGGCCGTCCGCGGTCCGGATCGGGCTGTCGCGCACCGTGCTGGAGCTGAAGGTCTTCTTCCGCGAGAGCGCGGCCGTGTTCTTCACGTTCCTGCTGCCCATCGTGCTACTCGGTGTGTTCGCTCTGGTCTTCGGTGGCGACGACCAGCTCTTCGACGAAGAAACCGCCGGGGTCGACTTCGCCACCTACTTCACTCCGGGCATGGCCGCCGCCGGAATCTTCCTGGTGAGCTTCCAGACCCTGGCCGTCGGCATCGCGGCCGAGCGCGACGATCGCACACTCAAACGGCTTCGTGGTACGCCGATGCCGCCGATGGCCTACTTCCTCGGCAAGATCGGCATGGTCCTCGTCACCGCAGCGCTGCAAATGGTGCTACTCCTAGCCGTCGCCGTCATTGCCTTCGGCGCGGAACTGCCGACGGACGCGTCGAAATGGCTGACCTTTGCCTGGGTGTTCCTGCTCGGCACCGCTTCGGGCACGGTCCTGGGTATCGCCTACTCGTCGGTGCCGAAATCCGCCAAGAGCGCCGAGGCGCTCGTCGTCGGTCCGACCCTGCTTCTGCTGTTCATCTCCGGCGTGTTCTTCGTCTTCAGCGATCTCCCGGAGTGGCTGCAGACGATCGCGTCGGTCTTCCCGGTGAAGTGGATGGCTCAGGGTATGCGATCGGCTTTGTTGCCCGACGAGTTCGAAGCTGTGGAAGTATCGGGGTCGTGGGAGCACGGCACGATCATCCTGATCCTGAGCGCGTGGATCGTCTTCGGACTGATCTTCGCAGCGCGGACGTTCCGGTGGAAGCGCCGGGACGACGGGTGAGCGACGACGGCAGCCGCCGCTCCTTCTTCGCGGCGGCTGCCGACATCGCCACTCGAAGCGACAACACCCGGCCGGCCGGCAACGGGCCTGCACCGGGCAGCAGTATGGCCAAACTGGACGACTGGTGGGACCGGATCATCCCCATCTGGCACGTTCTGTATCTCGGCCTGCTGGTGCTCGGCGCTGTGTCGACCCTGTTCGTCGGTGGTGGTGTCGAAACGCGGCTCATCACTGTCGGGCTGTTGGCGGTGATGGGCGCGACCTACGCCGCCTTCGCCCGCAGACTGTTCGAACGCCCGGGTGGACTGCCCGCATTCACGTATCTCACGATCACCTGGCTGTGCTTGTATGCCATCTACATCGTGACCTCGGGCGATACCAGCGTGTTCTTCGTGCTGTTCGCACTGTTCCCCCAGATCTGGGCCTTCTTGAGTCCCCGTGCCGCAACCGTCACCTCTGTCGTGGTGATCCTCGGCCTCGCTCTGACGCAAGTGCATGTCGCCGGCTGGGGCTGGGAGTCGGCCGTGCGCCACGCGCCAGAGGCGATCATGCAGACCGGACTGGTCATGCTGGTGGGAATCCTCATGGTGGGGGTGGCCAACCAGGCCGAGCGGCGCGCCGAGCTGATCGACGAGCTCGAATCGACCCGTTCCGAGCTCGCCGAGACCGAGCGGGTCCGCGGAGTCCTCGCCGAACGTGAGCGGCTCGCCCATGAGATCCACGACACGCTTGCCCAGGGATTCATCAGCATTCTGACCCTCTCGCAGGCGATCGAAGCGTCGCTCGAGCGTGACGCGGGCCAGGTCCGCGATCGCCTGGCGCTGCTGGAACGGACTGCCCGCGAGAACCTGGCCGAGACCCGCGCTCTGGTCGACGCACTGGCTCCGGTCGATCTGCAGGGCAGGTCGCTGGCCCAGGCGCTGACGACGGTGGCCAGGCGGTTCAGCACCGAAACCGGCGTGCGGGCCGACGCCGACGTAGCGCCCGGCATGGTCACGCTGCCGGTCTTCGCCGAGATCGTGTTGCTCCGCACCGCCCAGGAAGCGCTGTCGAACATCCGCAAACATGCCGGCGCGTCTCAGGTACGGATCAGTTTGTCGGTTGTCGACGACGGCCTCGGGATGGCCACGATGACGGTCGCCGACGATGGCGTCGGGTTCGACACCACCCAGGATTCCGGCGGCTTCGGGCTCCGGGGCATGCGAACCCGTGCCCAACAGGCAGGTGGCGGCTTCGAGGTCTCCAGCACACCTGGCGGAGGCACAACGGTCCGCGTGCACGTCCCGATGAACCCCGGCGGCCCCACCCCCCGGTGATCGTCAGTGGGTTATGGCTGTTTTCCGGTGATCGTCAGTGGGTTGTGGTCGTGGTCTAGCAACCACAACCCACTGACGATCACCGGACAAGGGGCGGTGGTGACGCGCTCGGACGGCGGGCGCAGCCGGTAGCGTGGACTTTCGTGACGACGCTAAGGCTGCTCCTGGTCGACGACCATCCGGTGGTGCGCACCGGCCTGGCCGGGATGCTCAGCGCCGAGGAAGACTTCGACCTGGTCGGCGAGGCCGGCGACGGCGAGGAAGCGGTCGCGCTGGTGAGAAAGCTCAAGCCAGATGTCGTCCTGATGGATCTGCGGTTGCCTCGCCTCGACGGCGCGGACGCCACCGCACGCATTCTCGCCGATTTCCCCAGCATCCGGGTGCTGGTTCTCACGACATACGACACCGACTCCGACATCGTCCGCGCGGTCGAGGCCGGCGCCACCGGCTACCTGCTCAAAGACACTCCCCGAGCCCAGCTCGCCGAGGCCATCCGAGCCACCGCCAAGGGAGAGACGGTACTCGCGCCGCCGGTGGCCGCACGCCTGGTCAACCGGATGCGCACACCGGTGGAACCAACGCTCACCCCACGTGAGTCGGAGGTGCTTGCCGCCGTGTCGCGAGGGCTTTCCAACGCGGAGGTGGGGCGCTCCCTGCACATCGGCGAGGCGACCGTGAAGACCCATCTGATCCGGATCTTCGGCAAGCTCGGTGTCGATGACCGAACCGCCGCCGTCACCAAGGCCTACAGCCTCGGCATCCTGCCTCCTCCCACTGGGTGAGCCGATCCGGCGGATGACGCCGCTGCGCAACTCGGCGCACTAGACTAGACATCACTGCCCAGGGGGGAGACATGAACGCTGAAGGCTGGCGCACCATGCGCGCATCGGACGCTGACCGCGATCGGGCCGCGGATCTGGTCAAAGCCGCGCTGGCCGAAGGCCGGATCACCTGGGAAGAACACAGCAGCCGCCTGCAGCATGTGCTGAACTCTCGCACGTACGGCGAACTCGATCACGCGGTACGGGATCTCCCCAGTGGGGTGCTGCCGCATCATCAGGCACCGTTGCCGGCCGCTCCCGGGCATCCGATGCCGCCGGCGTATGCGCCCACACGGTCCACTAACGGCTACGCCCTCGCCTCCGTCATCTGCGGCGGCGCCGGTTTCATGACCGGCATCAGCGCCATCGCCGCCATCATCACCGGCCACATAGCGCTCTCCCAGATCAAGCGCACCGGGGAAGAGGGCCGGGGCATGGCCGTGGCTGGGCTGGTCATGGGTTATGTGGTGACCGTAGGTGGCGCGCTCATGCTGATCCTGATGCTCGGCCTGTTCTTCGCGGTCGGTACCAGCGGCACATGGTGAGGGGTAGCCCGAACAGGTCATGGATGGATGCGTGACCTGGCGGCAGCATAGGCTTCGCGCACCGCCCCGGACGACCCCTTGGGTTCATGTACGGCGTCGACGGTCACCTCCCAGGCGGGCGGCTGATCGCCCCCGTTCAGCGCCCAGGCGGCCTGCCGCGCCGCGCCCAGAGCGACGTACTCCCCGGGTGCGGGAACGACGACAGGCACGCCGAACACCTCCGGTGCGACCGCCCGCACCGCCGCCGACTGCGCGGCGCCTCCCACCAGGAGGATGCGCTCCACCGGCACACCATGCGCGCGAAGCGCGTCGACCCCGGCGCCGAGCCCACACAACATTCCCTCTACCGCGGCCCGGGCGAGGTTCTGCGGTGTCATCGCGTCCCGGGTCATGCCGGTCAGGGTCCCGGTCGCGTCGGGCAGGTCCGGGGTGCGTTCACCATCGAGATACGGCAGCAGCACCAGGCCGCCGGCGCCGGGCTCGGCCTGAAGCGCCAGTCGGTCGAGACCGGCCAGATCGGTGCCGAGCATGGCGGCCGCGGCGGAGAGCACCCGCGCGGCATTGAGAGTAGCCACCAGGGGCAGATGACGGCCCGTGGCGTCGGCGAAGCCGGCCACGATCCCGGACACGTCGACGACCGGTCGCTCCGACGTCGCGAACACCGTCCCGCTGGTGCCGAGCGACACCACGATGTCGCCCGGAGCTAGGCCCAGGCCAAGCGCCGCCCCCATGTTGTCGCCGGTACCGGCCGCTATCGCCGCGCCGGTTCGGGTCGTGCCGACAATCTCCGCCGGGGCGGCGACCCGCGGCACACCGAGCTCACGGCCGAACGCCATCCGGAGGAGATCGGGCCGGTACTCCCCCGTAGCTGCCGACCAGTAACCCGTGCCCGACGCGTCGCCGCGGTCGGTGGTGGGCGGCTGTTCCGCGCCGCCCAGCCGCCAGGTGAGCCAGTCGTGCGGCAGAAGCACCTGTTCGACACGTTCCGCCGACGACGGCTCGCTTCTCGCCAGCCAGCGCAGCTTGGTGACGGTGAAGCTGGCCACGAGGACCAGCCCCACAGCGTCTGCCCAGGCCTGCGGTCCCCCGAGTTCGCCGGTCAGTTCTCGCGCGGCGGCCGCTGACCGGGTGTCGTTCCACAACAGCGCTGGGCGGACCACCTCACCAGCGCCATCGAGGGTGACCATGCCGTGTTGCTGGCCACCGACGGCCACGGCGTCGGCACGGTCCAGCAGACCTTCACCAGCCTGTGCCAGGGCGTCCCACCAGGCACGTGGGTCGGCCTCGGTGCCGTCCGGGTGGTCGGCACGCCCAGCGCCGACGATCGCTCCCGAGTCCACATCGACCAGCACCACCTTGCACGCCTGGGTGGACGAGTCGATTCCCGCTACCAATGCCATGTCCGCTCCTCCTCGATACGGTCCCGCCTACCAACTCACCGGCGTCAGCGAGCGCCCGTCACATGGTCAATCGCCAGCTGGTTCAGCCGGACGACGTTATAGCCCTGGGCTCCGGCCGCGTCGGCGTCGTAGTCCTCGAACGCGGCCTTGTCGGCCAGCAGGTCCGCGTAGCTCTCACCAGGCGCCAGCGTCGGCTCGGCCAGCTCCGGCACGCGGGCCGCCGCCAGCGCCTCCTTCACCTCCGGATCCGCGCGGAACGCCGCGGCGCGCTCCTTGAGGATCAGGTAGGTGCGCATGTTCGCGGCCGCCGATACCCAGACGCCGTCGGCGTTCTCGGTGCGCAGCGGCTTGTAGTCGAAGTGCCGCGGACCGTCGTAGCCGGAGCTGACGGCAGCCGAGCCGCCACCGATCGGTCCGTGTTCCAGGAGATCGACCAGGAAGAACGCGTTCAGCAGATCACCGTGCCCGAAGACCAGGTCCTGGTCGTACTTGACACCGCGCTGTCCGTTCAGATCGATGTGGAACAGCTTCTGGTGCCACATCGCTTGAGCGATGCCGTGGACGAAGTTCAGCCCGGCCATCTGCTCATGACCCACCTCCGGGTTGAGGCCCACCATGTCGGCGTGCTCCAGGCTGGAGATGAAAGCGAGTGCGTGACCAACGGTGGGCAGCAGGATATCGCCACGCGGCTCATTCGGCTTCGGCTCCAGCGCGAACCGCAGCCCGTAGCCCTGGTCGACGACGTACTGGGCCAGGGTGTCGACCGCTTCGCGGAACCGCTCGAGCGCCGCGACAACATCCTTGGCGGCGTCGGATTCCGACCCTTCCCGCCCGCCCCACATCACGAAGGTCGACGCGCCCAGTTCGGCGGCGAGGTCGAGGTTGCGCATGACCTTGCGCAGGGCGAACCGGCGCACCGAGCGGTCGTTGCTGGTGAAGCCGCCGTCCTTGAAGACGGGGTGGCTGAACAGGTTGGTCGTCACCATCGGTACGACAAGACCGGTATCAGCCAGTGCCGCCTTGAACCGGTCGATGTGCCCGGCTCGCTCGGCATCCGGCGACCCGAACGGGAAGAGGTCGTCGTCGTGGAAGGTCACGCCGTAGGCGCCGAGATCGGAGAGCCGGTGGACCGCCTCGACCGCATCCAGCGCGGGCCGGGTGGCGGGCCCGAACGGGTCCTGGGCTGTCCAGCCCACCGTCCAGAGGCCGAAGGAGAAGCGGTCAGCGCGGGTTGGTTCGACAGACACGGTAGTCGTCCTTTCTTTGGGGTGTTGCGTCGTGACTTTCAGGCTTGAAGGTTCAGTGGTGCCGCTGGCCGCTCGGGTCGGCGCCGGCCGGTTCCCGGTGCGGTAGCGTCGGCCCGGGTGGGTTCCTCGATCAAAGGGTTCAGGGCGCTTTCGGCGGCGCCGATCAGTGACGCATCGCTGCCGAGAGCCGCGGGAACCACCCCGGCGCGCGGTGCCGACGTCATCATGGCGCGCGACTCGAGCGCCTGGTTGAGCGCGGGCTGTAAGACGTCGAACGCGCGGCCGTACATGCCGCCGAGCACCACTAGCTCGGGGTTGAAGACGTTGATCAATCCGGCAAGGCCGACACCGAGCCAGGTGCCGACTTGCTCTACGGCCCGCACGGCGCGCGGCTCACCTTCTTGCGCGGCGGTCATCACCTGCGCGACGGGGTCTGCGCCCGGCTCGTCCTCCACCCCTGCCAGCTGCAATAACACCCGCTTTCCGGCTTCGGTCTCCCAGCATCCGCGGCCGCCGCAGCCGCACCTGGCTCCCTGGGGGTTGACGGGTAGGTGTCCGATCTCACCGGCGTACCCAGTAGCACCGGTCAGGAGGCGGCCCCCGACGACGATTCCGCCACCGATGCCGACCTCACCCGACAGATAGACGGCATCGTCGACGCCGTGCGCCGCGCCGCGGGCGTTCTCGGCAAGGATGCCGAGATCTGCCTCGTTGCCGACGGTCACGGGAACCCCATCGGGCACCAGATGACCGACCGTCTCGGATCTGATGAGCTCACCGAGCGGCACGTCACGCCACCCCAGGTTGGGGGCGATGTGGACGAGTCCGTCAGCGCGCCGGACAACACCGACGACCGCCACGCCGACGCCGACGATCGGTGGGGACTCCGGCAACACGTCGGCCGCCAGCTGGTGAATGCCCCCGAGAACCGCCTCGGGCTCACTGTGAACCGGTGAGCGAGCCGCCCTGCGACGTTGATGAATGTGACCGCCGAGCCCGACGGTCGCCACGGCGATCGAGTCCACCGCGATCTCGACCGCCATAACCGCCAGCCGATCCGGGCAAACGCTCACTGTCTGCGACGGGCGCCCGCGGGTGCCGCGCAGATCCGGCCCGCCCTCGGTGACCAGCCCGAGGGTGACCAAGTGCTCGACCAGGACCTTGATGGTGCTGCGGTTCAGCTCCGTACGTGCTGCGAGTTCCGACCTCGACTGCGCACCGCGCACGTGTAGTTGACGTAGCACGACGCTGAGGTTGTGCCGGCGCACAGCCTCGTGCGTGGAGCCGTGCTCGATGCGCACCAGAGATCACCCGCGACAATTTGGATATGCCCGCAACAAATTACGTCGAATCTAGTCCGCCGCCTCAACGAACGTCAAGGGATGCGTCGCCGCGAAGGTGCCGTGGCAGAGTGAAGACATGGAACATTTCGACGTGGCGACGGCCCGGGCGGAGATCGCCCGGCTCCGTCCGCTGATCGACGAGCTGATCACCCGCCGAGCCGACGCGGCGGAACTCGCCGCCGCCCAGGAGCGCGGCGCGCCCACGGCGCTCGGCGGTGTGCCGGAGTTCAAGGCCGCGCAGGCCCGGCTCGACGAGATCGTCACCGAGATACAAGACGCGGGCGTCGAACTGAAGGGGCTAGCACCGCTACTGCTGGACTTTCCCTCGGAGTTCGACGGTGTGCCCGTGCTGCTGTGCTGGCTCGAGGGTGATCCGGACATCAACTGGTACCACCGGCGAGATCTCGGGTTCGCCGGCCGACGAAGGCTGGACTGACGCGGGACCGAAGGTCCGCAACCACCCATGGGCTGGGTCAGGACCAAAGCGGCACACGCACGAAATCCCGGAACCGGTCTGTGGTGACCGATCCCGGGATCCGGGCTCCACCGGGAACTGACCCCGGCGGAAGTGAACCGGGCTCAGACGAGCCAGCGGTTCTTCTTCACGAAGGGCAGCTTCTCCCACCAGCCGCCCAATCCGACGACCCTGCCGGCACCGGCCAGAGCCAGCGCCACGAGGAGCAGAATCTCGATCAGGTAGGTGTCCATGAACGGGTTGTTCGTCAACGGCAGCGCCGCCATGTACATCATGGCCAGCAGTGCCGCGCCGGTCACCGCGGCGACCCGCATCCCGATGCCGAGGATCAGCGCCATGCCGATGCCGAGCAGACCGAGCATGAACAGCCAGTCGGCCCATCCCTGACCTGCCATGTTCGTGAAGAATCCTTCGAACGGACCGTCGACGTTGCTCAGGAAGCCTGTTGTCGGGCTGCCGCCCTCGATCCAGGCGTTCTCAGCCGGTGTCGCATATCCGAGTCCGAAAGTCTTGTCGAGGAACGCCCAGAGGAACGTCCATCCGAGCGCGAACCGGAGCGCCGCCATGACATAGCCGAGTGGGCTGGGGCGACCGCCCGGACGCAGCACGTCGCGCTGAACCGGCACCGCGGCCTCGGTCCCCGTGCGTTCCGCAGCTACTGCTTTAGTTGGACGAAACATCGCCCTACCTCACCTTCTGTGTTTCTCGGCCGGCGTTTCCGGCTCACTTCAAATAAACCCCAGGTGAGAGGGTTCCCGATGCGGTCTTAGGTCGCCGGCCGGTGGGACGATGGTCCTCTTGCCGGCGGGCCGGTCGGCTGCGCCACGACACCTGGCTCCCTCGCCACATCACAGGTGCCTCAGACCGCTGGGACGTGCGTCAGAATGCGGCGGCCCCGGACGATCTCCGGAACGATCCGCAGATAGTGCGCCCTGCTCCCCAGGGCCCAGGGGGTGATCCGCAGGTCTGCCAGCCTGCGCTTCTCGTTCTCGCCGCCGACAGCTTCGGCGCGGCCGATCAGCACCACCGACCACCCGGTCATACCTTGCTCATCGAACTCATCGCATTCAAAGGCGACGACGGCCGACTTTGCCGCCAGGGCAAGCTTGGAACCGATACCGATCCGGATCACCACAGAATCACCGTCGAGGGCGAAGTTCACCGGCTGGATAGCCGGCAGCGCCCCTTCAGTGAAGACGATCCGTCCCACCGGCACCGTCTTCATCAAGGCAAGGCATTCGTCCCGGCCGAGCACCTCGAGACCGGTCGAGCCGAGGTCAATGGATGTGTTCATAGGCCTAGCGTGCGCTTCGACGCCGCTCCGGGAGCAGGGGCAAAGGTCCTCGTCATCCCGGAATCCAGGGCTCAACACTGCATGATCGACCTACCCGAAGGTCCCTAGGTGGAAGGACTCTTGACCGTGACCGCGGCCAGCAAAGCTGCGATAGGAAAGAAGCAGGACCCGCCGCGGGTCCGGCAAGCTCAGGAAAGGATCCATGATGGGACAGATCGTCGTAGGCATCGACGGCTCGCGCGACAGCGAAGCCGCCCTCTTCTGGGCCGCCAAAGAAGCCCGGCTGCGCGGTGACCGGCTGGTCATCCTCTACGCCGTGCACACACCGGTCACGGCGGTGCCATTCGGGGGCGCATCCGTGCTGCCACCGACGGCCGAGCTGAAGACCTACGGTGAGAATCTCCTCGAGGTGGCCACTTCCTTGGTCACCACCGAGGACGCACCGCTGGAAGTCGCCACCGAACTGGTCGTCCAGCCACCGGTGCCGGCTCTGCTCGCGGCATCGCGCACGGCCGATCTCGTCGTCGTCGGAAGCCGTGGACTAGGCGCCGTCGGTGCCGCCTTCCTCGGTTCGGTGAGCACCCGGGTGGCCAGCCGGGCCGCATGCCCCACCATCGTCATCCGCCCCGATGCGGCCGAGTACCGCACCACAGGTCCGATCGTGGTGGGGATCGATGGTCCGCAGAGCGACGCCGCCTTCCGGTTCGCCGTGGAAGAGGCCCAGCGCCGCGGGACCACTGTCGATGCCGTGCACACATACTGGCTACCGGTGGTCGCGATGCCGATCGAGGGCACCAACATCACCGGCACGTCGGAAACCTACGCTCGGCGTACGGCTGAAGAGCACATGGACGAGTTCATGGCCCGGAATCAGCATGTAGTGCCGGCTCAGGTCAAAGTGACCACCCAGGTGCTCCTGAACGATTCGGCTGACGCACTGTCTCAGCTGAGTGAAACCGCCGCGTTGGTGGTTGTCGGGTCCCGCGGACGCGGCGCCTTCCGGGGCATGCTGCTCGGGTCGGTCAGTCAGCGCCTTCTGCACCGGGCGAACGGTCCGGTGGCTGTGGTCCACAACGGAGACGCCGCCGACGAGCCCACCGACGCCGAGCGCGCCCAGCCGTGAAGGGACCGAGTCCCGCCAGGTCCGATACGGGTCCGGATGGCCCGTCGTCCAGCAGCTCGTCCATTGACGAGGCGGCAGCCGGTCCCGCACACGTGAACCGAGGCTCCGGCAACCATCATGTGTTGCCGGAGCACGAGGTCTTCCTCCTGTTCGAGACCGATCGGGAGCACGGGCTCGACGCGGACGAGGCACGACGGCGCCTGCATCAGATAGGCCCCAACGTGCTTCCCAGGCTCAGCCGGCGCGGCCCATTGGTCCGGCTATTGCTTCAGTTCCACCATCCGTTGATCTATGTGCTGCTGGCCGCGGCGGCCGCCACGACAGCGATCGGTGAGCTCGTCGACGCCAGTGTGATCCTGGCGGTGGTCGTCCTCAACGCGGGCATCGGCTACCTCCAGGAATCACGCGCGGAGCGAGCGCTAGATGCCCTGGTCGCCATGGTGCAGACCGAAGCGACTGTGGTGCGCAATGGCAGCAAGGTGCGCATCCCCTCCGAAGAGGTGGTTCCGGGCGACGTGGTGGTGCTCGAAACGGGCGACAAAGTTCCGGCTGATCTGCGGCTGTTCGCGGTGCAGGAACTGCAGATCGACGAGTCGGCACTCACCGGCGAGTCCGTCCCCGTCGCCAAACAGTCGCTGAAGCTGCCGGCCGATACGGTGCTGGGAGACCGCGCCAACATGGCATACTCGACCAGCCTGGTCAGCCGTGGACACGGCCGCGGCGTCGTCGTGGCAACCGGCGCCGACACCGAGATCGGCACGATCCACCGGCTGGTGGGCGAGGCCAAAACCCTCCAGACACCACTGACCCGCAAGATCGGCCGGTTCAGCCGGATTCTGACAGTCGCCATCCTCGTCCTGGCTGCCCTGACGTTCCTGCTCGGCCTGGCCCGCGGCGAGGACGCCGGCTACATGCTCACGGCGGCGGTCGCGCTGGCCGTCGGCGCCATCCCCGAAGGGCTGCCGGCCGTGGTAACGATCACCCTGGCGATCGGGGTCGCCCGGATGGCGAAGCGGCAGGCGATCATCCGAAAGTTGCCGGCGGTCGAGACGCTCGGCAGCACTACGGTGATCGGAACGGATAAGACCGGCACACTGACCAGCAACGAAATGACGGTCACCACCGTCGTGGCCGGCGACGAGACATTCACGATCACCGGCACCGGCTACGCGCCCGAGGGCACCATCCGGCTCGAATCCGCTCACACCAGCGCCGCGCACGCCGATGGTCTTTCACCCGACCGGTTTCCGGCGCTTCGCGAGTGCCTGCTGGCCGGGGTGCTGTGCAACGATTCCCACCTGAGTGAACACGACGGCCGCTGGGGTATCACCGGAGACCCGACGGAAGCGGCGATGATCACGGCGGCCGCGAAGGCCGGGCTGCGCCAGGCGGAGGTCAACGACGAGTACCCGCGGCTGGAGTCACTGCCGTTCGATTCCGACCGCGGCTACATGGTGACCTTGCACCGCAAGCCCGGCGGCGGCACTGTCGCCTATCTCAAAGGGGCAGTCGAGCGGGTGCTGGCCATGGCCAACCAGGAGCTCGACGCCGACGGACAGCCGGCTCCGGTCGATCACGGCGCCGTGCATGCTCACACGGACCGCATGGCCTCGGTCGCCTTACGAGTGCTCGCGGTCGCCCGCGTAGACCTGGCGCCGCCGCCGTCAGTCGACCACACGGGCGTCACAACGCTGACCGAGCTATCCGACGAACTACTCGCCGGAGCAAAAGTCACCGTGCTGGGTTTGCAAGCCATGTACGACCCGCCACGGCAGGACGCCATCGACGCGGTCGGCACCTGCTTGCACGCCGGTATCGAAGTCAAGATGATCACCGGCGACCACGCGGTCACGGCCAGGGCAATCGCCGAGCAGTTCGGCCTCAGCGGGCCAGCGGGGCAAGCCCTGGAGATCATGACCGGACGTGAGCTCAGTGCATGCCCGGTCGACGAACTGCCCGAGGCGATCGAACGCACGACGGTGTTCGCGCGCGTCAGCCCGGAACAAAAACTCCGGCTGGTCGAGAGCATGCAGGCGCGTGGGCACGTGGTCGCGATGACTGGTGATGGGGTCAATGACGCCCCGGCGTTGCGGCGCGCGGACATCGGCGTGGCGATGGGTGTCGGCGGAACCGAGGTAGCGAAGGAAGCTGCCGACATGGTGCTCACCAACGACGACTTCGCCTCCATCGAGGCAGCCGTAGAAGAGGGCCGCGGCGTCTTCGACAATCTGCGCAAATTCATCACGTTCACCCTGCCCACCAGCATGGGCCAGGGGCTCGTCGTCCTGGCCGCGATCCTGTTCGCCACCCAGCTGCCGATTCTGCCGGTCCAGATCCTCTGGGTGAACATGATCACCGCGGTGGCGCTCGGTTTGGTGCTGGCGTTCGAACCGCTCGAGAAAGACATCATGGATCGTGCGCCGATACCGCCTTCACGACCGCTGCTCACCGCTGCGCTCATGGGCAGGATCGGGCTGGTGTCGATCGTGATGCTGATCGGCGCGTTCTGGCTGTTCCATCTGGAACTGGACCGTGGGGCGTCGATCGAGGAAGCCCGGACCGTCGCGGTGAACGTCTTCATGCTGGTTCAGGCCGCCTATCTGCTCAGCTGCCGGTCGCTGGAGCGATCGTTCGTCCACGCCGGGGTGTTCAGCAATCCCTGGGTCGGCGTCGGAATCTCCGCCATGCTGTTGCTGCAGATCGCCTTCACCTACGCGCCCTGGATGAACAGTCTCTTCCACAGCGCGCCGGTCGACGCCGGCAGCTGGCTGCGTGCCCTTGGCGTCGCTGTCGCCGCCTATGGTGTGGTCGGCGCCGAGAAGGCTATTCGCCGCCGGTTGTCATCCCGACCGGGCTACCCCGCGGTCAAAGGCTCCCACGCAGGGCACTAGTCCCCGGAAAAAGGACCTTCGGCCTGGTCGGTACCCTGTCCAAGGCACTACCGTCGTCTATGTGAGCGAACAGATCCCGCAGCCCGAACCAGATCGAGTCATCAAAGTCTTCCTCTTGGACGACCACGAGGTGGTCCGCCGCGGGGTCGCCTCGTTGCTCGAGATCGAGCCGGACATCACCGTGATCGGCGAGGCCGGGACCGCGGACCAGGCCATGGCGCGAATCCCCGCGCTCAAGCCGGACGTGGCGATCCTGGATGTCCGGTTGCCCGACGGTGACGGCGTCACGGTGTGCCGCGAGATACGCTCTCGCCTGCCAGGGCTGGCCTGCCTGATGCTGACCTCCTTCGCCGACGACGACGCCCTGTTCGATGCCGTCATGGCCGGGGCCTCAGGGTATGTGCTCAAGCAGATCCACGGCACCGACCTGGTGGGCGCGGTACGGTCACTGGCCGCGGGGCAGTCATTGCTGGACCCGGAGAGCACGTCCCGAATGCTCCAGCGGTTGCGCGACAAGGCCAGCCGGAAGGACCCGCTGGCGGCGCTGTCCGAGCAGGAGCGCAAGATTCTCGACCTGATCGGCGAGGGCCTGACCAATCGTCAGATCGGCGAGCGGATGTTCCTGGCCGAGAAGACGGTCAAGAACTACGTCTCCAACCTGCTGGCCAAACTCGACATGAATCGACGCACGCAGGCCGCGGCGTTCTCCGCACAGCTCAAAGCCGAGTCGGCACGGAACAATCGAGATTCCTGACACCGATCCGCGATACCAACCACCACAGCCACGCTGCCAGACCTGGTGCGGTGGTCGTGAAGATCGTCGTTCCAGACACAGCCAACCCGGTGGCCGGCGCACCAATCACGGAGCACGCCGACCATCCAGACGGCATGACAAGAACGCACAACACAACCCGGGGCACCTACTGACAACCACGGAAGAACCCCCCCGTAACCCTCCCGAACACCTACACATGTGCCACAAGAGCACCTAAAAGTCGTAGAAATAGGGCGTTAGGCCCTGGTCTCCGCTTGCTCGTTCGCACACAATGGATAAGTGCCCTGAGGTCGTACACCTTCTTAGGACACGTCGATGCTCGGCAGTCCGATTTGCGACGCGGCGAGCGCGGGGGGCCTGAACAACAACGCTCCCCGCCTATCGTCCACTTCGTCGGGGGGCGTGGGGATGACAGAGCGTCTGGCCAACAGGCTGAGCCTGTTCGGTTGCTGGCAGTTGCTACATGGCCGCCATATCGTCGAGGTTCCTGCCCGGAGCCGCCGGCTGATGGCCTTTCTCGCCCTGCGCGGCCGCCGGTCACGCGCCTTCGTCGCAGGTGCGCTCTGGCCCGACGTGGACGAACACCGCGCGCAGGCGAGCCTGCGGGCCGCGCTGTCGTTCCTACACCGGCATGCGCCCGAACTCGTTCTTACGACACCAAGCGAACTGTGGCTGGCCGAGCACGTCTCCGTCGACGTCCACACGTTCCGTCTCAACGCAAACCGGGTGCTGACCAGCCAGACTCTGCCCGATCTCTCGCATCCGTCCAGGTGGTCCATCATCGTCGGCGGCGACCTCCTACCCGGATGGTACGACGACTGGGTCCGCCTCGAACGGGACCGGATCCATCACACCAGGCTCCACGTACTCGAGACACTGGCTTGTCGCCTCGCCGAAGCGGAGTCGTTCGCCCAAGCCCTCGAGTGCGCCCTGACAGCTGTCGAGATCGACCCGCTCCGCGAGAGCGCACGCAGGTCGCTCATCCAGGTTCACCTCGCTGAAGGGAACACCGTAGAGGCCGTCCGCGAGTACCGGCGGTTCAGTTCGATTCTCGACGCGGAACTCGGCATCAAGCCGACCTCACAATTGACGAGCATGCTCGGCACCACGTTGAGTCAGCTGGTGTGACCTCAGGGCTCGTCCAGGACTGACGGCAGCTGCCGCCACACGTTCGCGTCCTCGCCGCCGAGCCTCCAGAAGAACACACCGCCGAGGTTGTACTCGCTCACCAGCTCGAGTTTGGCCCCCACGCTCACCGCGTCCTCGAACCATATCTCGTGCTGGTTGCCATGCGCGCTGTGAAAGGTCAGCCACGGCGACCCATCATCGCTACGCTGGACCGGCGCGTCGTACTCCTCGGAGCGGGCCATCGCGTCGGTGTAGTCGATGGTGATGCCCTGCCCGTTTACCCAGTCATAGCCGAGCAGCACAATGCCAAGGATCACCTTGTCCGGCGGTATCTGGGTCACGGTCCATTCCAGTACGTCGTCGACCCAGTCACGCGGTGCGACCGGACCTGGCGGCGAGCTCTCCCAGGAATAGTCGTAGGTCATCACCCGCACCTGGTCGGCGATTCGCCCGATGGCCTGGTAATCCTGAGCCTCGTTGCGCGCGGCGTACCCCTCGTCCGACGTTTTCGCATGCAACGCGACGGTGAGCACCTTGTCCTCCGCTTGCAGCCGGTTCGCCAGGTCGGTCAGGAAGTCGGTGAAGGCCTCCCGGTCGGCGGCTTCGAGGTGCTCGTAGTCCACATCGATCCCGTCGTATCGCTCGGCCACAGCCAGGCTCACGAGTTCGTCCACATGGGTGCCGCGGCGTGCGGGATCATGGAGCACGGCCTGTACCGCTGCCGCGTCCCACTCCCCGTTTCGCAGGTTGGTGACGGTGGGAATGACGCGTACACCACGGCGGCTGGCCTCCCGCACGGCCTCGGTGTCCACGGTCACATGAGTGTCGTCGGCGAGCACAACCTCGCCCGTGGGTTCAATCGAATACCAGACGGGACTCACCTCGTCCAGCAGGTCAGACTGCTCCCACAGGACGTCGAACGCACGTTCCTGATCCCAGTACGGCACATACCCGATGACCAATGGGTGACCCGGATCAGCAACGGGGGATTCCTCCGGGCTGGACGGGCTCGGGCTCCGCGCGATGCCCACCAGGAGCGCCAGCACGGCCACCACAGTCACGGCGGCTCCCGCCATCAGGACCGCCAGTGCTTTAGAGCGCATCCGCCGATGTCGCGCCATCCGGAAGATCACGGCTGCGGACCAGCCCCGTCGGGTGACGACGGCGGCCCGGCATCAGGCGGCACACCACCGATCACACGACGCGATTGAACATCCGCATCACCGGCAGACGCCACCGGCCGACGTGCCGGGCTCTTCCATTGTCCGCTCGACCGCGTCGACCAGGCTTGCGGCAGCGTCCTCAACACGGCCGACGCGTCGACCGCCTTCAGGACCAGAAAACCCAGGCCGTACAGCAGAAGACTGGGCCGCCGCACCGCGATCGCAGTCACACACGTCAGCAAGTAGTCCGGCAGGAACAGGAACAACAGCAGCGTCGTCCACCCGATGGACGCATCGAACCCTGCGTGTGCTTCAAGCAGCCACGCCCAGGTGACGCCGGCGTTGACGGCGAACGTCGTCAACGCCCATGCCGTCATCACACCGGTCAGCAGGACCAGGGCGATACTCGCGACCAGGACCTCGGCCAGGAAGAGCAGCAGCGCAGCCGAGAACCAGCTACGCCAGTAACCATGCCGGCGCACTGTCTGCCAGAATCCCAAGAACCATCGACTGACTTGCCGGTAGTAGTCCCGGAAGTTGTCCGGGTCCTGCGTCGTCGCGTTGACTCCCGGCCGGAACGCGATCTTCCCCAGACCCTTGCGGTGGATCTCGAAGGTCATATTGAAGTCCTCGATCACGAGGCCCGGCGGGTTCAGGTCCATCCCACGCAGCACCCGCGTCCGATACATGCTGGCGAACCCCGGGACGATCGACGTCACGTTGGTCCAGCGCCAGGTTTGCCCGTACTTGAGCCACTGCATCACGGCATACACACGGGTGCGGTGAGAGACCAGGAAGCGGCCCATGGCCGAGAGTTCTTGGGGCCGCCAGCTGGCCTTCGCATACCCCGCCAGCGCGACCACCCCGGGCTCGTCCAACATGACCAGTCCGCGCTTCAGGTAGTTCTGATCCAGCACTGTGTCCGCGTCGACGATCAGGAGCACCTCGAATCGGCCGGGGAGATCGAAGCGTTCCACCACGGCCTCGATCCCGCCGGCCTTTCCTCTGCCCGGGTTGAGTTCCAACACCTGAACCCCCGCCGCGCGCGCGATCTCGGCCGTCGCGTCGGCGCACCCGTCGGCTACGACGTGGATGTTGCCCGCCGGGACGAGCCGCAACGCGGACTCGATGGATGCCGCGATCACCGGTTCCTCGTTGTGGGCGGGGATCAGCACCGCCACATCGGCAGGTTTCAGTCGACCCTCGTCCTTCTCCGCGGGGTCAGTTCCGGCTTCCGCACCGCCCTCGTGATCGCCCCTCACCGGCCACGTGATCCATCGCTCGGTGCCATACCGCACCAACCCCACCACCGACCACAGGGCTAGATTCACCCCTACGACCAGGAACAGGAAGGGGACTTCCATCAGGTGCCCCTCAGCCGCCGCGCGTCGGCTCAGAGGCCGCGCAGAATGGGGCGCCTGACAGCGAGCGGGGTCGGGCGCCTGGATGGCAAGGCGGAGGAAGGAGTCGCACTGGGTTTGTGCGACGACTGACGATCAACGCCTTCCATTCTCGGACAGCTGGCATGCTCGGGCCTGCTCGCCAGGCGACTCCCATCTTAGGCATGCGAGCCCACCGCGGACAGCACATCGATCTCCTCATGCCGGCGCCGGCCGGCAAGGATCTCAGCCGTTTCGGTCCCACAGGAGAACAGCATGTCGATCGCCGCGAGGTTCGCGATGAACTCGTCGCCGATCTGTTCGTAGACCGGATGTTCGAACATCTGCGCTTCGACTCGCAGGCCGGCACGGTGCATGACCGTCCAGTCGACATAGCGCCGTTCAGTGCCATAGGTGCTCGTCAGATGCGTGGTTCCGCCCACCGCCTGAACAAGCTGGACGAGCCGCTGCGTCGTGTCCCCGCTGTGCGGTAACGTGCTGGCCCGCACGATCCGCACCGGCGTCTCCAGGTATTCACACAGTGCCTTGATGATGTCGAGGTTCAGGTCCGCGAGCTTCTCCTGGTCCCGCCCATAGACCTCCTCGAGAATGGGATAGATTTCGTCGAAGTACGGCATTGAGCCGTACGACAATCGCAGGCGTCGCAGGTGTTGCCGGCGAAACGGCTGCGCGTTCTCGATCCGGACGTCTTGAATGAGCTGTTGGACTCCACGGACATGTCGTACTGGCACCGACAGCCACATCGGACCCGTCGGTGTCTTGATCTTCTGCCGGGCGTGGTATTCACTCTTCGTGTACTGCACGGTGTCGAACGCCACGTACACGTCGCTGGCCAGGATCTTGTCCAGCAGCCGCAGCCAGGGCTGGAAGTTCGGCTGATGCACCGAGACAACCACGTCTTTCATCGCAGTTCACCTCCTCATCGCAACAGCACCGCTAGACCAGTGCCCGGAGCACGGCGAACCCCTCGGCCGCTTCGACACTGACCTCGCGACCACGCAACATCGTGGCCATCTCCAAGCCTTCCGGGCTGCCGTGGTAGATCGGCGGCCGGACCTGAGACGCGTGTAGGCGCATGGCTTGGATCTTGACGTCGAGGAACCGGGAGATGTCGACGAACCAGTTCGGACGGAACCGCTCATGATCGAACGACCAGAACAACGACGTGTTGTCATATGCCAACACGAACGGGACCAGGTGCCGCTCACCCGGGACACCAGGCCGTGTGGCGGTGACACACGCGCGGTACAGGGCCTCGTGATCCTGGTTGTAACTCGGCGCCGGGATCAGGATCATCGTCGGCTCGATCCGGTCGATCGACAGCCGCCCCTTCGACTCCACGAGGCCAACCAGCTGCTTACGTGGGACGACATCAAGAGCGAGATGAGCTTCCGGGTCCGCGAGCAGCACGTCCCAGTCGTCCACTTTCAGCAGCCTCATCACGGCTTCGAACTCGCCCATCCGGGTGCCGCGAGAAACCAGCTTGACCTTGTTACCGGCGTCATCCGCACCGAAATGCCGCAGGTCGGCCGCTGTGGCCAGCACCACGTACACTTCACCGCCGAGTGACTTGATCCGGGCGATAGTTCCGGCGCAGCCGTACGTCTCGTCGTCGGCATGTGGGGTGATGACCAGGACGCGCTGCCGAGCCAGGAAATCGTCACCAAACATCGCTGTCTCCAGCGAAACCGGCCACGACCGGAACCGGCCTATCGCCGTTGACCCGCAGTGCGGCGGTCAGCTGATCCTGGATGACGCTCCTGATGATGTCGTCGAGGTTGCGTTGAGGATCGAAGCCAACGGTGTTTCGCGCGCGACTGATGTCCGGCACCCTGCGCATGGTGTCCTCGAATCCAGCGCCGTAGGCATCTTCGTACCGGATGCGGCGGATGGCGCTCGGTGATCCGGACAACGCGATGACCCGTTCCGCGAGATGCTGGATGGTGACTTCCTCGGGCCGGCCGATGTTGAACGCCTGCCCATAGGTAGCGGGGTCGGCCACCAGCGCGACAAGACCTTCGACCGCATCGCTGACATGACAGAAACTGCGCGTCTGCTGGCCATCGCCGTACACGGTCAGCGGCTCGCCGTTGATCGCCTGGCTGACGAACCTGGGAATCACCATGCCGTAGCGGCCGGTCTGCCGCGGGCCCGCCACATTGAACAGCCGTGCGATCACGGTGGGGACACCAAGCTCGGCCCAGTACAGGAACGCCATCGTCTCGTCGAGCGCCTTTGCCTCCGCGTAGGACCATCGCCGGACTTGTGGTGATCCGACCACCCTGTCCTGTGTCTCGCTCAAGGTGGCGGCCGGGTTTTTCCCGTAGATCTCGCTCGTCGAAGCGATCAGAGTCCTGGTGCGATGCCGGTACGCACATTCGAGGACGATCTCGGTGCCGTGCACGTTGGTCCGGATACCTTCTAGCGCCCGGGCCAGAATGAGTTCCACCCCTACGGCTGCCGCGAGATGGAACACCACGTCCGATCGCGAGACGAGGGCGTCCATCAGGCGCTCATCGAGAATCGACCCCCGGACAAAGGCGAAACCGGGCCGGTCTTCCAGGTGCTCGATGTTGGCACGACTGCCCGTCGACAAGTCGTCCAGGGCAGTGACCTGGTGGCCGTCAGCCAGAAGGCGTTCAGCCAGATGTCCACCCACGAATCCGGCACCGCCGGTAATCAACGCCCGTATTCCACCTGGCCTGCTTGTCTGGCCTTCCGGCCACCAGCTGACGTCTGCTCTCGGACTCGTTTCCATCGCGCTCCCCCTCCGTTCGGATTCCACGGCAGTGCCGCAAGACCCAGTAAGCCAGGCAGGACGCGACTGGGACGTGACCGAAACGTGACGGGCCCGCACCACAAGTGCAGGCGACTAGGGAAGGGAACCGCAGAAGGATGCCGCGCCGGCAGTCAGAGAGCCGGTGCTTGCCAGTGCAGTTTGGTTCCGCCGCTCGGGCCGGGCCCGATGTCGAACGAGCCTCCGAGCCGCTGCGCTCGCTCGGCCAGATTGGCCAGGCCGCTGCGTCGGCCGTCCGCGGACACCCCGACGCCGTTGTCTGTGACGCTCAGCCGGATCTCTCCGTCCGATACGGCGACATCAACGTCCACGCGCGTCGCGTGCGCATGCCGGACGACGTTTGACAATGCCTCCTGGAGCACGGCTATCACGTCGTGGCCGACGTCTTCGGTGACAGATGTGTCCAGCAGACCTTCCATCCGAACGGACGGTGCGAAGCCGAGCTGCTCGGTTGCCGAGGCGACGATCCCGACCACCCGGTCACGCAGCGTGGTCTCAGTGCCACTCTGGGCAGACTGAAGCGCGAAGATCGTTGAGCGGATCTGGCGGATCGTCGCGTCGAGATCATCGACCGTGCGCTGGATCCGTTCCGCGACCTCGGGCCGTTCCACGAGCCGGATGGCCGCCGTGAGGGTCATCGCGCTGGCGAACAGGCGCTGGACCACCACATCGTGAAGATCGCGAGCGATCCTTTCCCGGTCATCGACAAGCCCATGCCGCTCGGCCTCACGACGCGCATCGGCCAGTTCCAGCGCGACGGCCGCCTGATCGGCGAACGAACTCAGCATCCCGACCGTCGAAGCGGGGAACGGCGCTTCGCCGCGCCGTTTGACCAAGACCAGCACGCCGCGCACCCGCTGCCGCGCGCCGAGCGGAACCAGCAGTGCGGGGCCGTTGGGCAGGCGGTCGAGCAACGGAGTGGACTCCACACCCTTGCGCAGTTCCTCGACGGTCCGAGCCTCACCGCTGGACAAGACCGTTCCGATCAGCGTGCCTTCAGCCGAGAACTCCAGGGTCGCGAGATGTTCAGAACCGGCGCCGTTCGCGGCAAGCACCGTCATGATGTCCATCTTTCCGCCGGGTACGGCGACGGCCGCGGTGTGGGCATCGGCCATCTCGCGTGCGTTGCTCGCAACCAGCTGGACAGCAGCCGACGGGTCCGCGCCCGACAACAACGCCTGCGTCACTTCCGCCGACGCGTCCAGCCAGATCTCACGCCGCTTTGTCTCGTCATACAGCCGGGCGTTCTCGATCGCGATGCCAGCGGCGGTGGCCAGAGCCGACACGATGACCTCGTCTTGCTCGTCGAAGTCGCGGCCACCGTGTTTCTCGGTCAAATAGAGGTTACCGAACACGGAATCGCGGACCCGGATGGGTACACCGAGGAAGTTGCGCATCGGCGGGTGCCCTTCGGGGAAACCGTAAGACTCCGGATGATCGGAGATACGGTCGAGCCGCAGCGGTCTTGGCTCTTTGATCAACAGCCCCAGCAAGCCGCGCCCGTGCGGCCATTCGGCGATCTCGGCGATCTCTTCCTCAGTGATACCTACCGGAATGAACTGCGCGAGCTGGCCGTCTTCTCCGATGACGCCCAACGCGCCATACCGGCAGTCGACCAGGTCGGTGGCGGCCTCGACGATTCGCTGCAGAACGGTCTCGAGCTCTAAGTCGCGACCGATCGACACGACGGCCTCGAGCAATGAATGAACTCCGTCTCTGGCCGACACCACGGCCTGCAGGCGCGTCTGCACCTCGGCCAAGAGCTCATCCAGCGGCAGCTTCGGCAGAAAGTGCCCGGCCTGATCCTCCATACAGCTTCGCCCCTTTTCTGCCCTTCGTAAGTCTCTCACCATCGACGATTGTTGTCGACAAGGCACGAAGAGGCGTGGGCAGGTCAAAGCTGGCCGAACAGGGCAGGCTGGTGCAGCCCTGTCACCGTGCGTCGGACGCTCAGCGGTGCACGACCGTCACCGGCGCCCCAGCGCGTCGGATGACCGTGCGAGCCACCGAGCCGAGCAACGCCCCAGTGACCAGACCGTGGCCGCGCCCACCGATGACGAGCCGGTTCACTTCCGGCCCAAAGCTGGCCAGAGCCTCGACGGCGGAACGCTCGTCAACGCTCGTGTCGACCTGAACACCGGGATACATCTCCCGCGATGGGGCCAACGCGTCCATCAGCGCGCGCCGCGCGTCCTCCACCAGGTAGTCCCGGCCATTTCCGGCGGGCCATCCCTGCGGGTAGCCCGCGGGAAGATCCAAGGCCAGTACCGCAAGGACCCCGGTTCCCAGTTCGGCAGCCGTGCTGAACGCATAGGCGACAGCGGGCTGGCACCGGTCGGAGCCGTCGATGCCGACCACTACCGCGCCGTCGGCGGCTGCCGGCGACGACCACGTGGCAGGGACCACCGTGACCGGAGTGTCCGTGCTGGTCGCACAGGCGACTGCCGTCGACGTCGAGAGCAAGCTCGCCACCCGGCCGGTGTGCTCACGTCCGAGCACGAGCATGCCGGCGTCGTCGGCGATCCGGAGCAGAACCCGCGGTGGCGAGCCCTGGGCGGTGTGGGTGGTCATGGCCAGGCCGTCATACTGCTGTGCAGCAAGCCGAGCACGAGCTGCTTCGAAGGCCAACTCGGCTCGTTCATGCCCCACCGGTGTCACCGGGTAATCGATGACGTTGGCCGGGTAGGCGTGGACGAGCTGAAGCGCTCGGCCGAGGCGCATCGCCTCGGTCGCGGCCCATTCCACCGCGACCAGGCACGAGTCGGTTCCGTCGACTCCCACCGCGATCGGCGCGGCCACCGGCGTCCGGAGAATGCCGGACTGCGTCTGCAGGTTCTCAGGGCTGATTGTCATGACTTCAGAACACCACCTTCGAGGTATACCGGCCTAGAGCCCGTCGCCCCGGCTGGACAGGACCAATGGCCCGTCTCCGGCCGGACAAGCTTGTTGAAAGTCGTCGAGCACGTCGCGGACGCCGAACGTCCTGGACAACAAACCGCTTGTCGCTCTTGCCGTCCGTTCCCCGGTAGACGGCGCGAAGCAGCCCGTCAGGAGGTGGAACGGCATCGGCTCCGGCCGCGTCGTAGTACGTGAGGCCGTACCGGGGTACAGCTGACAACAGCAGAGGAACAGGAGAGCGACATGTCGAACAGCATCCGGCACGAGACGATGTGCACCAGTTACGGCCGCACGGTTGAGGTCGGCAGGCTTCGGCTCCCTGGTGTGACTCGTCCCGTGGAACGGATCGTCCTGGACGTGCCGCGAAAGAACCCCGAATACGACAACCTCTGGCTCTCGCTCAGCCCAGATGAAGCTCGAGACCTGGCGAGCCGTCTGGTCCGGCAGGCTGCGGAGGCCGAGACGTCCGACTGAAGGCGCCCAGCGCCTTGCTGCGGCTCAGCGGCTCGTCTCAGGCTGCTTGAGCTGCGCGTCGCGCCCAGGGAAGTAGAGCGCAAGCTTGCCGCTGTCCGCCCATCGGACGATGTAGGGCGGAGTGCCGCTCCTACCCTGTACCTCCACGACCTCGCACTCGCGCTCATCCTGACCGCGCGGCTCGGAGTCGATCACAATCCGGTCACCGATATTCGCGTGCACGGCGTCCACCTTCCTCTGTGTCTTCTGTCCTTCCACGGTCCCTCCTGCGGGCACAAGACAACCAGGGTCGAAGGCCCCGGCGCGCGGGACTTCCGGCACTACGACCGTGACCTGCGAAGCAGAAGAGTGGTAGTAGCCGTCCGCGACCGCGGACTGGAACCGGTTCCTGCGACACACCGAGAGCGTTCGACACGAACAGTTCGAGACGCCGGGTGTCCGCCACGTACGGAGGAAGGGCGATGACACGCCAACACCACGACCAAGAGGCTGACGCGAGGGCATCCGCAGCCAGCGGCACTACAGCAATGCCACGGCCGATCGCGGTTGGCGTCAACGAAACGCCAGGGAGCCAGCTGGCTCTCCGATGGGCTGTCGAAGCAGCTCGCCTGCACCAGCGGCCACTCAAGGTGATCCTGGTCGCCGATCCCGCCCCGGCATCTCACTACTACCCGTACACCCCACCGGGCTCGTCGGAGACGTTCGTCCTCCAAGGCCCGTCACCGGCGCATCGAACCTCAGAGGCCTTCGAGCGCGCCGTGGCCTACGCTGAGGACCGTTTGCCGGCCGACGCCGTCACTGGTGTTCACACGCCCGGGCGCACAACGGCCGTGCTGATCGATGCCAGTCGCAACGCTGGGATGCTGGTTGTGGGCTCCCGCGGGCGTTCGGCGGTCAGCGCGGCGATGCTCGGTTCGGTCAGCGCGACCGTCGCGGCCCGCGCGTCGTGTCCGGTGACCGTTGTTCGCAGCAGTGATCTCGTCCTGGACGGTCACCGCCGGGTCGTGGTCGGCGTCGACGGATCGCAGGACTCCGAAGATGCGCTCGAGATCGCATTCCGCGAGGCTTCGGTTCGCAAGCTGCCGGTCACCGTGGTGCATTGCTGGGCAGACCTGAAAGACGAGCCGCCGGGCAGCGAAGCCATATTCGGCCGCCGCCTACCGGCCGTGGTCCGCAAACTCGCTGAATACCGTGAACAGTGGCCCGACGTCAACGCTACGACTCTCCTGCTGCGGGGCGATCCCGCGATCAGGCTGCTCGAAGAGAGTCTGGGGGCGGAACTGCTGGTTGTCGGTTCTCGGGGACGTGGGCGCATCTCTGGGCCGCTCCTCGGCTCGGTCAGCCAGGATCTGCTTCGACAGGCCCACTGCCCCGTCGTCGTGGCGCATCGGCAGGAACACTGATTCGGCCACGAGCGGATTCCGCGTCCTGGTCGTCCTCACCCGTCGGCCAGGACGTGGAAATTCTCTTCCTCCGAAGCATTGTGCAGCCGGAGGATCGCGTGCAGCTCATATATCGCCCGCCGCAAATCTCGTAGTTCCGCACCGAGATCGCTGCCCGAGGCTACCGGGACGCCTGGACGCATTGCGTCGTCCTCCCGCGCCGGTCCGGCATGCAGACGACGGCTGATCTCGTCGGAGAGCTCGCTGATCCGGCCGGCGAGCTCCGTGATCTCGGTGTGTTGCCGGCTCATCGTCGCTGTCGGATCGCTGCCGCCCAGCGCCCTCGCGACCTCCGGGTACAGCAGCTTCTCGTCGGCTCGCTCATGCGGCAGCAACTCCTCGGTGAGAAAGGCCGACAGCTGCCGGAGCCGTACGCCGAGTTCATCGCCATCCATCCGGTGCAGCTGGTCGGCCAGCTGGGGCAGTGCAGCGATGCCGGGTTCGAGTCGCCGGTGCTCTTCATCAAGACGCCGCACCAGCTCGGCCGCGTCGCCGTCCAGTCGCGGTCCCCGGCGACGGTCCGGCCCGAGGGCCCGGAGCGCGTTGAGGATGGCGACGACGTCGATCACCTCCTGCACCAGGGCACCCACAAGCGGAACCAGCAGGCCAGCCGCCGCGCCGGTCATCGCGACAACGGACAGTCCCATGCCCAGCAGCGCACTCTGCCGGGCGATGAGACGGGTCCGACGAGCGATCGCCACCGATTCGGCCAGGCGTTCCAGCCGGTCGACGGTGATCACGACATCAGCCGCCTCCGACGACGCGGACGCGCCACGGGCGCCAAGGGCGACGCCCACATCCGCCGCCGCGAGCGCCGGGGCATCATTGATTCCGTCACCGACCATGAGCGTCGTCGCCTCAGCGGTCTCTCTCCGCACCACCTCGACCTTTCCAGCCGGGCTTTGCTCGGCGTAGAAGGCGTCGGCGCCGATCTGTGCGGCGACCTGTGCGGCGACGCCGGCGCGGTCGCCGGTGATCATGACTGTGCGGTCGACACCAGCCCGCCGCAGCAACCGCATGGTCCGCGCCGCGTCACGACGAACCCGGTCCCGGAGCAGGATCACACCGGCAAGCTCGCCGTCGACCCCGACGAACACCGTGCTCATACCACCCACGGCTGCCCGCCGGCGAGTAGCGACGGCCCAGGCCGGCGGGTCGGCGGTGACGAGCGACGCCTTGCCGACCGTGACGTCGTGCTCCCCTACTCGCCCGCGCGCCCCGGTTCCAGGCTCCTCGACCACGCCCGAGGGCAGGTCGAGCGAGAACCCGCCAGCGCGTCCGGCCTCGACGATCGCGGCCGCCAGGACATGGGGAGACGCTTGATCGAGCGACGCGGCGAGCCGCAAGACCTCGGCTTCGGCGAACTCTCCCGGCGCGAGCACCTCGGCCACGGTGGGCCGTCCGGCCGTCACAGTGCCGGTCTTGTCGAACAAGAGCACCCGGGCCCGGCCGAGCTGGTCCAGGGCTGCGCCCCCCTTGACCACGACACCACGGCGAGCGCACCGGGACATGCCCGACACAAAAGCGATCGGCACCGCCAGGATCAGCGGACACGGCGTCGCGACGACGAGCACTGCCACGGCGCGGACGGAATCACCGGAGAGCGCCCAGGCAAGCCCGGCCAGCAGCAACGTAAAGGGCAGCAGGAATGCCGCGTATCTGTCGGCCATCCGGACGAAAGGCGCGTTCTCAGCGGCCGCCGACCTGGCCAGCCGGACCAGGCCGGCGTAGGTGCCTTCGCTCGCAGGTGCGGTACAGCGCATGTGCACCGCGGTGCCAGTGCTGATCGTCCCGCTGCGCACCGGGCTGCCCGGCCCGAGTTCCACCGGAAGCGGCTCGCCAGTGATCATCGACTCATCGATCAACGCCGTCCCGTCGTCGATGATCCCGTCCACCGGAACGACTTCGCCGGGCCGGACCAACAGACTGTCTCCCGGCTCGACCTCATCTACGGCGATGGTCTCGATGCCGGTGCCGGTCCGTCGGTGCGCGAAGGACGGCGCTAACGACATCAGCGCCGACAGATCTCGTTCAGCTCGTCGTTCGGCGCGCTCTTCGAGCGCACGCCCACCGCTGAACATCAGCGCGACGACGGCGCCGGCCAGGTATTCGCCCACGGCAAGGGTCCCGATCAGCGCCAGGACCGCGATGGAGTCCGCACCGAACTTGCGGTCGCGTAAGGCGACCGCGACCCACCACGCCGCCGGCAGCAGAACGACGACGACCGTAGCTATCCAGACCGCGTCCGCCACGTCCGGCAGGCCCGCCAGGGCCGCTGCGCCACCACCGCCCAAGCCGGCGGCGGCCATGGTGACCAGCAGTGCGGTTATCGATGGCCGGTGTACTCGGCCGGGCGACGAATCCGGCTTCGCGGCCAGCTCATGTGTCATCGTTCCGATTCCCGCATGGTGATCACCCTTACTTCGAAGTTTTCGTGACCCCGAAAATCGAGGTTGCCACGCCTGCGGGGCAGCGCATCACCGCGGCGCCACCCCGGTCCGCGTCTCAAGAAAACCAGGCTGGGCCCACCGGGCGGTACGGCCGAAGGTCCCGGACCGCGCTGCCCTGCGCCTCTACCTTCGATCAGGCGGATCAGGTGTGATCGAGACAGAGCGGAGGGAAGCCCCATGCACACAACTGATCCCCGCACCCAGTCCACCAGCACCGGCCAGATCGTGGTCATCGGCGTAGGCAACGATCTCCGTCGTGACGACGGCCTCGGGCCTACCGTGATCCGCAGGCTCGGCCGATGCACGCTCCCCCACGTCACTTTGGCCGTCTGCGACGGCGAGCCCAGCCGGCTGCTCGAATTATGGTCCGGAGCGGATCTCGCGATCGTCGTCGACGCGGTCCAGAACGACCCAGCGCGGCCAGGTCACCTGCACGAGATCATCGTGGATCGTCCAGTCGCCGCCAACCAGGCGCGGACCAGCTCGCACGGCCTGGGAGTCGGTGAAGCGGTCGAACTAGCGCTCACGCTCGACAGAATGCCGCGCAGACTGGTGATCCTGGCGGTCGAAGGCGCTGATTTCAGCGTCGGGCAGGGGCTCACCCCGGCCGTGGTGGCCACCCTTGATCGCCTCACCCATCTCATCAATCAGGAAATCAGCTATTGCCAGCGCTGACGGCGCTGTCTCCCAGCGCTTTCCTGTTGCCGGAGGCCCATCCATGGCAGAGGCGAACGTACCGTTGTCCGCCGTGCGACTCCCTCAGTGCTAAGCCCCACGACTCTCCGCGAGCCAGAAGCCTGAAACGATCTTCGGCACGATCCGGATGACTCGATCCATGGGACGGCTCACCCACGGCCGCAGTATCTCCTCATAACGAGCCACCGTCGCTTCGTCCTCGATCGCTTCGGCCATGCCAGTGATCACGACGCTCCAGCCGAGTCGCTTGTCCGGGTCGATATCGTCGGCTTCATACGCGACGACCCCGACCTCTGAAGAACCGGTCACAGCGGAGAGCGCCGACCCCAGATGCGTCCGGATGATCACGGACTCGTCGTCGATCACATGGTTGACCGGCCGGATGGCGGGGAGTGCTTGATCGGTGAAGACCACCCGGCCAAAAGCGACACCAGCCACCATCGCCAGGGCGTCATGCCGGTCCATCGCGATCATCTGGCGGTCACCGCTCATGAATGTTCCTATCTTGATGTACCGACCGTCGACGAAGCCGTCTTATTGTCATTGGTTGTTGTCAATCCGATCTGTCACGACCCACTCGCAACACAAGCTTCGTCGTCGGGCCGGTCCTGCGCCAGAGTCGAAGGTCCCATTCGGATCGATGACCTATTTCGCGTCGGCCGGACGAGGCAACCAGCACAGCCGATGGTCCGGAGTGAACAACCTGCGCACAAGGCCGAGCGTCACGACAACGGTCGTCGTCGCGACGGCACCGAGAATCAGAAACATCACCACGGCCTGGACCAGCACCGCCTGGGTCGGCGGTACCCCGGCGAGGATCAGTCCGGTCATTGCCCCCGGCAAGAACACCAGACCCGTGGCTTTGGTGATCTCGATCTGCGGGGTGAGGGCCGAGCGTAGGGCCGAGCGCGCATAGGGCGTGGCAGCCTCGCGTGCGGGCTGGCCGAGTGCCAGGCGCGCCTCCACTTCGTCGCGCTTATCCCGCAACTCGTCCACCACTCGGCGGGCGACGAGCACCGTAGCCGTCATCGAATTGCCAACCATCATGCCGGCGATCGGCACCAGGGTGCGGCCTTCGAGCGGCAACACCCCGAAGCCGAACAGGACCCCAAGTGTGATCACCGCGGCAGCGGCAAATGCCGCAATGGCCAGCCACATGATTCCCGGTACCTCAGGCGCGCGACGACGCGCGACATCCCCAGCATAGGCGACCATCGCGGCCACCCAGAGCCATGACCAGAGCAGGTTCCGGCCCGGCTCGATCACCAGCGCGAGCGCCGCCCCCACAAGCAGGAGTTGGACGAGCGCTCGCGTCGCCGCCCAGACAACCTGCCGTTCCAGGCCCAGCCGTTGCCACAACGATATCGCGGCGGCCACACCGACCAATGCCAACGAGGTCGCCAGCCCGGCGACACTCACCTCTCCCTCCATGCCTACATCTCCTCGCTGTGTCGCTTGCGCCCGATGGCTTCGCTGGCGGCGCACCGGCCGGCATGAATTCGGATGACGACGTCGGCCACCCGCTCCAGTTGGGCACGGTCGTGGCTGACCCACAGCACCATGAGCCCGTCTCGGGTGAGCTCCAGCACCGTGTGTTCGAAGGAGCGTGCCACGTCTTCATCGAGCGCCGACGTCGATTCATCGAGCATCAGCACCTCGGGCTCGGCGACAAGAGTGCGCGCGACACACACCCGCTGGGCTTCGCCCCCGGACAGCGCGGTGGCGTCACGTTCCAGCCAGGAATTGTCCAACGCCGCACGCTCCAACGCCTGTTCCAGCTGCTGTCGAGTAGCCTCCGGCGCGGCCGTGAGCAAGTTGTCACGCACCGTGCCCGGGAAGGGCGTGGGACGCTGGAACACCATGCCGACACGGCGTCTCAACCGCAACGGATCCAGTGCGCCGACGTCGTCGCCTCGAAACCACACCCGGCCCGACGTCGGAACCTCCAGCCGGTTACACAGCCTCAGCACCGTGCTCTTGCCTGAGCCAGACGGCCCGAACAAACCGGTGATGCCACGGGCCGGCGCTCGGGCAGAGAAACCGTCCAGCGCGCGAACGCCGCGGCGCTCCACCACGACCTCGTCGAAAACGAATCCATCCAGCTCATCTGTCATAGAGGAATGCTCGCGCATTGAAGCCGTCTACGGCCGCGTGTACTCCTCGACGGAGCCATGCCGCCCGGCCGACGTTGATCAGTCGGTGTGAGTGTGTTCGCTTGCCTGACGGCGCACGGACGTCGCCGTGTAGGCGAAAGCCGCCGCCGCGGTCAGCGCGAGGAGGATGAAACCCCAGGTGTATGAGCCGGTGGCGGTGAAGACCACACCCATCACCAGGGGCGGGAAGAAACCGCCCAGGCCACCGGCGGCGCCGACGAACCCGGTCACGGCACCCACGTTCTCCGCGCGAACCATCCTCGCGACCAGTGTGAACACCGCACCGGCGCCAGCTCCCAGCGCAGCAGCCATGCCGAGGAAAGCTACGGTACCGAACGGAATCAGGTCGAGCTCGAAGGCGGCCAGCACAGCGAGGCAGGACACTGCCCCGAAAGCCCACGTCAGCACTGTCACCGGGCTGAGGCGGTCGGACAAGAACCCACCGACCGGCCGCATGATCACCGCGAGCATGACGAAACCGGCGGTCCGGAACGACGCATCGGACTGCGAGAGCTCGAAGGCGTTGCGCAGGTACGTGGGTAGGTACACGCTGAACGCGACGAAGCCGCCGAACGAGACGGCGTACAACAATGCCAGCGGCGCCGTGGCCGGGATCTTCAATGTCGCGGCCGTGCGCGCGAGCAGACCGCCTGACGAGGTCGCGCGGCCGGGCCGGTCGCGCAGCATCAGCCACGCCACGACCGCGTAGACCGCCAGCACGATCGCCATCAGGTCGAAGGGGAATGACTCACCGACATTCTCGGTCAGTGGCACCGTGGTGAACGCGGCAATGGCGGTTCCGCCCATGCCGGCGCCGAAGATCCCGAGGGCCGTCCCCCGGTTCCGCGGCGGATACCACGCGTTGACGAACGGCACACCGATGGCGAACGTGGTTCCGCCGAGCCCGAGGAAGAAGCCACCCACCAGCAGCTCGCCATAGGACTCGGCGACATGTCCGAGGTAGAGCACGGGCAGGATGGTCAGCAGGCTGACCGCCGGGAACATCACGCGTGCGCCCAGCCGGTCGGTGAGCGCCCCCACGGGGATCCGGCCGAGCGAGCCGACGATCACCGGCACGGCGACGACGACGGCCTGCTGGGTGGCGGACAGATCCAGCCGGTCTCGCAGCGACGGGCCGAGCGGCCCCAACAGGGCCCATGCCCAGAACGTCAGCGTGAATCCGGTCGTGGCCAGTGCCAGCATCACGACGTTGCCAGATGGTTCGGCCGTCTTCGAGTGGGCCGAAGCTGCCGGGTCCGTGCTCACGGCGACTCCCTCCGGAATGTGCGAACAGAGTAGGCACACTCGGCGTCCGGGCATGGGCGTTTGCGCGTTCTCGACCGTACGCTGCGACCCAAAGATCCATTAGGGTCTTTCGACCCTGTTGTGACCCGTGGGGCGCTCGGGCATGGTGGGAGTCAACGAGTTTTCCGCGCCTACACGGGGTGGATTCAATGACACAAGGTGCCAACGACGACACCACCGGACTCGATGGCGCGGTCAGCGACTTGCTGCTGCGGACCGGCCGGTATTTCACCCGTAGTGAGGTCGGTGATCACCTCCGCACCGTGCACAAGCGCGGCGGCCGGGGGGGCGACGTCTTCTACCGCGACCGCTGGAGCCATGACAAGGTGGTGCGCTCCACTCACGGGGTGAACTGCACCGGCTCGTGTTCGTGGAAGGTCTACGTCAAGGACGGGATCATCACCTGGGAGAGTCAGGAGACCGACTACCCGAGCGTCGGCCCGGACCGGCCGGAGTACGAACCCCGCGGTTGTCCTCGCGGCGCCGCCTTCTCCTGGTACACGTACTCACCCACCCGGGTGCGCTATCCGTATGCCCGGGGCGTACTGGTGGAGATGTTCCGCGAGGCGAAAGCCCGGCTGGGCGATCCCGTGGACGCGTGGTCGGACATCCAGGCCGATCCGGAACGTCGCCGCCGCTACCAGAAGGCGCGCGGCAAAGGCGGGCTGATCCGGATCAGATGGGAAGAAGCGGTCGAGATGATCGCCGCCGCCCACGTGCACGCGATCAAGACCTACGGCCCGGACCGCGTCGCCGGGTTCTCCCCCATTCCCGCGATGTCGATGGTGTCCCATGCTGCCGGCGCCCGGTTCATCGAGCTCATCGGTGGCGCGATGACGTCGTTCTACGACTGGTACGCCGATTTGCCGGTGGCCTCGCCCCAGGTGTTCGGCGACCAGACCGACGTTCCCGAGTCCGGCGACTGGTGGGACGCCTCGTATCTGGTGATGTGGGGCTCCAACGTGCCGGTGACCCGCACCCCCGACGCGCACTGGATGGCCGAGGCGCGCTACCGGGGCACCAAAGTCATCGCTGTCTCCCCGGACTACGCCGACAACACCAAGTTCGCTGATGAATGGCTGCCGGCCCAGCCGGGCACCGACGGCGCGCTCGGCATGGCGATGGGCCACGTCATCTTGCGTGAGTTCTTCGTCGAGCGCCAGGTCCCAGCATTCAGCGACTACGTCCGTCAGTACACCGACCTGCCGTTCCTGGTCACGCTGACCGAACGCGACGGCGCCTACGTGCCGGGCAAATTCGTCACAGCCGCGGATCTGGCCGCCGACGACGCGCGGGAACCCGGCGAGGGTGATGAGTGGAAGACCGTCGTCCTCGACGAGCACACCGGCACACCCGTGGTGCCGAACGGGTCGATCGGGTTCCGGCACACCGAATCCGGGATCGGGCGCTGGAACCTGGACCTCGACGACGTCCAGCCCCGGCTCACGCTGCACGCCGAACCGGACAGCACCGGTGTCGAGCTGCTGCTCCCCCGGTTCGACGAGCCCACCGGTCCCACGGTGCTGCGCCGCGGCGTCCCTGCCCGCAGGCTGGGCGAGCGGCTGGTCACCACCGTGTTCGATCTGATGCTCGCCCAGTACGGCGTCGCCCGGGATGGCCTTCCTGGCGAGTGGCCCACCGGGTACAACGATCCGACGCATCCGTACACGCCGGCCTGGCAAGAAGAGATCACGTCGGTCAAGGCCGAGACCGCGGCCCGGATCGCCCGTGAGTTCGCCCAGAACGCCGAAGAGTCCGGCGGGCGCTCCATGGTGATCATGGGCGCCGGGATCTGCCAGTGGTTCCACGGTGACACCACCTACCGGTCCATCCTCGCGTTGCTGATGCTGACCGGATGTATGGGTCGCAACGGCGGCGGCTGGGCTCATTACGTCGGGCAGGAGAAATGCCGTCCGTTCACCGGCTGGGCCACGCTCGCCATGGGTCTGGACTGGTCCCGCCCACCGCGGCAGATGATCGGCACCGCCTACTGGTACACCCACACCGATCAGTGGCGCTACGACGGATACCAGGCCAACGCGCTGGCGTCGCCGCTGGCCACCGGCCACTTCGATCAGATGCACACCGCCGACGTCGTCGCTCAGTCCGCCCGGATGGGCTGGATGCCGTCCTACCCGCAGTTCGACCGCAGCCCGCTCGATCTGGTCGACGAGGCCGAGGCGGCCGGCGTCGACCCCAAGGAACACGTCGTCCAGCAGCTGCGCAGCGGCCAGTTGGGATACGCCTGCGAGGATCCGGACGCTCCGGAGAACTGGCCGCGGGTGCTCACGGTTTGGCGGGCCAACCTGCTGGGCTCGTCGTCGAAGGGCAACGAGTACTTCCTCCGGCACCTGCTGGGCACGGACGCGAACCTGCGTGCCTCGCAGACCCCGGAGGATCGCCGCCCGCGCGACGTGACCTGGCGGGCCGAGGCGCCCGAGGGCAAGCTCGACCTGCTGCTGTCGATGGATTTCCGGATGACCAGCACCACGCTGCTCTCCGACGTCGTGCTCCCCGCGGCCACCTGGTACGAGAAACATGACTTGTCCACCACGGACATGCACCCGTACATTCACGCGTTCACCCCGGCCATCGATCCACCCTGGGAGACCCGCAGCGATTTCGACACGTTCTCTGGGATCGCCCGGGCGTTCAGCGCGCTGGCCGCCAAACACCTCGGCGTGCGCAAGGACCTGGTGGCCACCGCGCTCCAGCACGACACCCCCGGCGAGGTCGCCCAGCCCGGCGGCCTGGTGCGGGACTGGCGCCGCGACGACGTCGACCCGGTTCCCGGCCGGTCCATGTGGGGCCTGGCCGTCGTCGAACGTGACTACGCCGCGATCGCGGAAAAGATGGCGACACTCGGCCCGCTGGTGGACAGTCTGGGCACCACGACCAAGGCGGTGACCATCAAACCGGATCGCGAGGTCTCCGAGCTCGCGGCCCTGGGTGGTGTCATGAACGCACCCGGTTCTCCGGCCGACGGACGCCCCGCACTCGACACCGACATCAAGATGGCCTCGGCCATCCTCGCGTTGTCCGGCACCACCAACGGCAGGCTAGCCACCGAAGGTTTCCGCGTTCTGGAGAAGCGGGTGGGCCGTCCGTTGCACCACCTGGCCGAAGGCGCCGAAGAGAAGCGGATCACCTTCCCGGACACCCAGGCCCGGCCGGTTCCGGTCATCACCAGCCCCGAGTGGTCCGGCAGCGAGACCGGCGGGCGCCGGTACGCGCCGTTCACCGTCAACGTCGAAGAGCTCAAACCGTGGCACACCCTCACCGGGCGGATGCACTTCTTCCTCGACCACGACTGGATGAGCGATCTTGGCGAGACACTCCCGGTGTTCCGGCCACCCCTGGACATGACCGCGCTCTTCGACGAGCCGGCTCTGGGCGACGGCAGCGGCACCGGAGTCACCGATCTCACCGTCAGATACCTGACCCCGCATTCGAAGTGGTCGATCCACTCCGAATACCAGGACAACCTGCTCATGCTCAGTCTTTCCCGCGGCGGCCCGACGATGTGGATGAGCCCGGCCGACGCCGCCCGGATCGACGTGAGCGACAACGACTGGGTCGAGGCGGTCAACCGCAACGGCGTGGTGGTGTGCCGGGCCATCGTGTCGCACCGGATGCCGGCCGGGACAGTGTACGTTCACCACGCCCAGGAACGCACCATCGACGTCCCTCTCACCGAGACCACCGGCAAACGCGGCGGCATCCACAACTCGCTGACCCGGCTGCTGGTCAAACCCACCCATCTGATCGGCGGCTACGCGCAACTCTCCTTCGCCTTCAACTACCTCGGGCCCACCGGAAACCAGCGCGACGAGATCACCGTCGTGCGCCGGCGCTCCCAGGAGGTGACCTACTGATGACCGTCGACGATCCGAACCGCACGACCGGTACCGCAGGCTCGGGCGGCCGTCCCGTCGGACGGTGTATGGCGCAGGTAGCGATGGTGATGAACCTCGACAAATGCATCGGCTGCCACACCTGCTCGGTCACCTGCAAGCAGGCGTGGACCAACCGGCCGGGCACCGAGTATGTGTGGTTCAACAATGTCGAAACCCGGCCCGGGCAGGGTTACCCCCGCACCTATCAGGACCAGGAACGCTGGCTCGGCGGCTGGGAACGCACCAAGCGCGGGCGGCTACGGCTCAAGGGCGGCGGCCGGCTGCGCAAGCTGTTCTCCATCTTCTCCAATCCGAAGATGCCGTCGATCCAGGACTACTACGAGCCTTGGACCTACGACTACGAGACGCTGATCAACGCCCCGCTCAGCGACCAGATGCCGGTCGCCCAGCCGCGTAGCCTGATCAGCGGCGATCCGATGAAGATCGAATGGTCCGCCAACTGGGACGACAACCTGGCCGGCGGCCCGGACCTGATCGCCGACGATCCGATCCTGAAGAAGATCTCCGACGAGGTGAAGCTCGAGTTCGAGCAGACCTTCATGTTCTACCTGCCGCGCATCTGCGAGCACTGCATCAACCCGTCCTGCGTCGCGTCCTGCCCGTCGGGAGCGATGTACAAACGCAGCGAGGACGGCATAGTGCTCGTCGACCAGGACCGGTGCCGGGGCTGGCGGATGTGTGTCTCGGGCTGCCCCTACAAGAAGGTCTACTTCAACCACCGCACCGGCAAGGCCGAGAAATGCACCCTGTGTTACCCGCGGATCGAGGTGGGCCTGCCCACGGTCTGCTCGGAGACCTGCGTCGGACGGCTGCGTTACCTCGGGCTGGTCCTGTACGACGCCGACGGGGTACTCGAAGCGGCCTCGGTCGAGGACCCGAAAGACCTGTATGAGGCGCAACTCGACATCATGCTCGATCCGCACGATCCCGCGGTGGTCGAGGCCGCCCGCCGGGACGGCATCGCCGAAGACTGGATCTCCGCCGCCCAGCGCTCTCCGGTGTACAAGCTCGCCAAGGACTACCGGGTAGCGCTGCCTCTGCACCCGGAGTACCGGACCATGCCCATGGTCTGGTACATCCCACCGCTGTCTCCGGTGGTGGACCGGATCCGCGACACCGGACACGACGCCGAAGACGCGGGGAACCTCTTCGGCGCCATCGAGGCGCTCCGTATCCCGATCGAGTACCTCGCCGAACTGTTCACCGCCGGCGACCCCGCACCCGTCGACGCCGTGCTGCGCAAACTGGCCGCGATGCGCTCCTACATGCGCGATGTCAATCTCGGCAGGGACACCCGCCCAGAGATCCCGGCCGGCGTCGGCATGACCGAGGAATCTCTGCACGCGATGTACCGGCTGCTGGCGATCGCCAAGTACGAAGACCGTTACGTGATCCCCGCCGCCCACCAGGAGACCGGCCGCCAGCTCGAGGAAATGAGCTGTTCACTGGACTACGACGGCGGGCCGGGCATGTACGTCACCGGGTCCGGACCGTTCGGCGAGGCGTCCGGGCAGCCCACGCCCGTATCGGTCGAGACTTTTCACGCGTTGCGGGTCCGGCAGACCACGGACACACCGGCCGGGCCGGAGAACAAAGACCAACGGCTCAACCTGCTCAACTGGGACGGCCAGGGCCGCCCAGAGGGCTTGTTCCCGGAAAACGAGGAGCCCCGCGATGGCTGAGCGATCCGCACGTCAGCACTCCGCTGCGGCACGGCAGATCGCGTCGTTGCTGCTCGCCTACCCTGACGAAAGTCTGTCGGCCCGGCTCGACCTCCTGCACAAGGCCGTCGCGGCTCTTCCGGCCCGGCTGAAGGGGCCGCTCACCACCACCCTCGACTACGTCCGCGCCACACCGCTGGGTGACCAGCAACAGAGCTACGTCACCACATTCGACCTGCGGAAGAAGTGTTGCCTCTACCTGAGCTGGTGGGTGCACGGCGACACCCGCAATCGCGGCCACGCACTCGTCGAGTTCAAGGCGGCCTTTCGCGAGGCCGGGGTGCTACCGCCCAGCAACGAACTGCCGGACCACCTGGCCGTTGTCCTCGAATTCACGGCCACCATCGATCCCGCCGGTGGAGAGCGGTTGCTGACCGAGCACCGGCCGGGCCTTGAGCTGCTCCGGCAAGCACTTCACAAAGCCGAGTCCCCCTACGCCGGCGTCCTCGACACGGTGTGCGCCACGCTTCCAGGCCCTGCCGACGACGCGTTCGCAGCCGCCCGAAGGATCGCCGCGACCGGACCGCCGACCGAGATGGTCGGCCTGGAACCATATCGGATGGTCGAGCGATGAACACGCTGATGTGGACGATACTTCCCTACGTCACCCTGGCTGTGCTGATCGGCGGCACGATCTGGCGGTACCGATACGACAAATTCGGCTGGACCACCCGCTCATCGCAACTGTACGAAAGCCGCCTGTTGCGGATCGGCAGCCCACTGTTCCACTTCGGCATCCTGGTGGTGATCATCGGGCACGTCATCGGCCTGGTGATACCGCAACGGTGGACCGACGCCATGGGCATCAGCCACGATACGTACCACATCCAGGCCTTGGTTCTCGGCGCCATCGCGGGCTTCAGCACCCTGGCCGGAATCGCCATCTTGATCTATCGGCGCCGCACGATCGGGCCGGTTTTCATGGCAACCACAAAGAACGACAAAGCCATGTACGTCGTCTTGGTCGCCGCCATCGTCACCGGCCTGGCGACGACCCTGATCGGCGCGGGCATCGTCGTCGAGGAACACAACTATCGCGAGACCGTCTCCGTGTGGTTCCGGTCGCTGTTCACCCTCAGTCCCGACGTCGACGCGATGGCCGCGGCTCCCCCGTCGTTCCAGATCCACACGCTGGTCGGGTTGCTGCTCATTGTCAGCTTTCCGTTCACCCGGCTCGTCCACGCCTTCAGCGCACCCATCGGATACCTGTTCCGGCCCTACATCGTCTACCGCAGCCGGGACACCGGACGGCCGCGTGCCCGCACGGGCTCGTCGCGCCGCTGAACGGTGGGCTCCATCGCTGCGGCGGCGGCCCGGGGACAGTCCCCGCGATCACCGGGCCGTGACCGTCACTGACAACGCGGGCAACTCGACCCACGTATTGCCGGGCGACAGCGCTAGCTCGGTCGCGCTGTCGGTCCGGAACTCGAATGGATCGTTGGCTCCGTCCTTCGTCCATGTACCCGTCACCGAGAAGCCTCCGGTAAAGGCAGTGAACGGGCCAGAGCCGCCGACGAGTTGCAGCACCGGCACCGCCGCACCGTGGCCATCGACCAGTTTGTCGACGACGGACTCGACCTGAATGACCACCACGTTGGTAGCGCTGATCTGCGTACCGCCTGCCATCACGTGCGGCCCCCACGGCTGTGTCCGCGAATAGCGCCCGCTGGCCGCGTCGTATGTCCACCCCACCACCCATGCGCTTCCGTACTGAACCTCGATCGAAGTCCCTGGGCCGGCGGCCTGTTCAGCTGACGTAGGCTCGGCTCCACCCGCGTAGGCGAAATACGGCGCGGGCGGTTCGGCGCGATCGGATGCATCGAGCAGTATGGCGGGCCGGGCGAACACGTGGTCCGGCCTCGGGCGGGCGGGATCGAGGACATACGCCCCGGTTCCGCTCATCCGCGAGGTACCGAGGTTGTCCCAGTCCGCCACGCTGTCGGTGTACTCGACAACCCATCCGGCGCCCATCGTGTTGGCGAAGACCGGGGACAGCGGACCGAGCAAGGCGGCATCCGCCGGGCGGACCGATCGCACAGGTCCCACGCTCTCGGGCAGATCGGAATGGAAGACCACCGCCAGCCGGGTGTACGCCTCGCCAATCGGCTGCGCGAAGACAATGTCCGCGTGGGCTACGCCGACCTGCGGGTGGGCCTGGCGAACGTCGGACACCTTGATCGCGACAGCGGGACGCTCGAGAACTGCGGGGTTGTCGACAGGCAGACCGGTGAGAGGGGCAACCGATCCCGGCACCGCTACCTGCGGATCACCCGGCGAATTAGGGTCATCGGTGCGCAGGGCCAGGCCGATGAGCAATGCGAACGCCGCGAGCGCCGCAGTGGCCGCCGTCGTCGCGGCTAGTGTCCGCTGGCTGCGCTTCATGTCGATGCCTGCTCTCCAACGAGCGGTCTACATCCTCATTGTGCCTCGCCACCGACCTAGATCCGAGAGGCGAAATACCCGATCGCCGGGCTGATTGCACCTCCCGTGTGCTGCACAAAGATGCCAATGGTCCCGACCCTGTGGGCCCCTGGACACTTCAGTTCGACACTCGAACGAGAGCAGACTGGTCTTATGGGACAGACGAGCGTACTCGTCTGTCAACAGCACCCGGACGATCCGGGACTCGATCCGGCCGGGAGGTAGCGATGCGAACAAGAACCACCGTCCTCGCGACGGCCGCAGCCGCACTGCTCATCGGAGGCGCCGCCCTTGCACAGGCTCACCCTGACGGCACACCGGGCCAGGGCCCGATGGACCGCATGCATGATTCGCAAGAGATGCGGGAGATGCACGGCGACATGCCGAACGGAGCACGAGAAGACTGCGACGACCTGCACCAGCAGATGGAGCAACAGATGGATCGCATGTTTGACCGGCACATGGAGGAAACGCACCACCGGAACTGGGACCGATGAATCACAGACCCATGACGGCGCGCGTCGCAGACTGCGTGCGGCGCGCGACGCCACTGGTTCGTTGAGTCTCACGGGAACGGATTTCCTCAGGCACGCGCCGGTACCGCCAGGCGACCGAAGACGACCGTGGCCCCGGCGGCGACCGCGATCAGCCAGGCGCCCGCCAGCAGAAGTCCGCCAACCTGGTCGAACGTGGTGGTGAACGCGCCGTCAAGTAGGACGCGGATCGCGCCGTGCGCGGGCATCCCGATAGCCCATCCCGGAGGGGCGGCATCGAACATCGGATTCTGCGCCAGGCCTCCGTCGATGAACGGGATCATGATCATCACGTAAAGACCTCCGAGCCGGCCGACAAGCGGCCCGATCAACACGCCGATCATCCCGTAGGTCAGCGCCACCAGCACGTTGCCGAGGACGAACGCTCCCCAGTCCCGCGGCGAGAATCCGAACGCCGTAACGGCGAGTGTGACCGCCGTCGTGAGCAGCGCGGCCAAGGTGACGATGCCGAGCCGGGCGGCGAGAACCTCGCGCGCCCGGTACCCGGCCAGAACCAGTCGCCGGTCGCCCTGGGCAGACCCCGTGACGACGAACAGCCCCGCAAGACCCGAGAGAAACGCCACCGTAATCGGCACCATGATTGCGCCATGAATCTCCGACATCGGCAACACCTGGGTGATGCGCAGTCCACCGTCCATCAACTCGATCGGCGTGGGATCATCGGGGGTGACGGCCATGCTGACAGTGATGAAATACACCGGCAGGCCGATCAGTAGCACCCACAGCACCACGTTGCGGCGGTACTCGCGGAAGCCGTAACGCAGCCCCGCACCCAGTCGCGCCGGCGCGCCGGGGCGGCGCTCAACACCTGTACGGGCCGGCCGGGTGGTCGCCACAAGCGCCGCCACCGCGACCGCGATTCCACCGACTGCCCAGGCAAGCGAGATGCCCAAGTCACCCAGCGCACCCGCGTGGCCGGATGCTACATCGGTCACCACTTGGCTCGGAAAGTGCAGTGGTAGCACTCGCAGGCCCAGTGCGTCGACGCCCATGGCCGGGCTGAGGAACACGTTAAAGATCCAGAAGAAGACGATCAGCAGCGAGCCGTTCATCTCCGATCGAACCATTGCACCGGTCGCCATGCCGACAGCGAGAAAGATGAACGCGAAGAGTACCGTCGCACCGATAGCGCGGGGGGCGTCGCCCAGACCGGTGCGTGCGGCCAGCGCCACCAGCGCACCCATGGCCGCGATTGCGGCCAGGATCAGGGCCGACGCAGAACGCGCCAGCACCACCCGCAACGTTCCCGCCCCGCTGGCGGCCAGCCGCCGGTCAGGTTCGCGAGACCCGGATACGTGGAAGAAACCCGCGATTCCAGCCAAGATCGCCGCCGCCCAACCAGCACTGGCCGCCTCGATCCCTCCGCCGTCGGCGCTGCCCCCCAGCGCGGCAGAGAAATCGGCAAGCGCACCGGCGGTCAGGCTGACGAAGACGAGAGGTACCACGACAAGCAGGACCAGGTTGAGCGGCCTGCGGGTGTACTCCTGCAATCCACGCAGAGCGAGCAGGGTAGTCATCGTGGCACCGCCTTACCGTCGCGCAAATCGTAAATCCGGTCGAAACGGTCCTCGTCGGTGATGAAATGGCTGACGATTAGCAGGGCACGGCCGGCGGCCCGCCGCAATGCGGACAGCTCCCAGAACCGCTGGTAGGTGTCCCAGTCAAAGCCGGCGTAGGGTTCATCGAGCAACAGCACCTGTCTATCCGGAAGAAGCGCCAGAGCGAGGTTGACCTTGGCGCGGGTCCCGCCGGACAACTCGTCGACGCGAGACTCCGCCCATTGCCCGAAGCCCAACGCGTCATAGATTTCGTTGCTAGCGCCGGTTATCTCGGCCGGTGTCATCCCGTACCCGCGTCCGAACAAGGCGAAGTGTTCGTCGCAGGTCAACCGGGTGTAGAGGATCGGCTCCTGGGGGCAGTAACCCACCTGACCGGCAAGCCGGATCGCTCCGCTGTCGCGCCGGAGACCGCCGACGATGATCTTCATGAGCGTGCTCTTCCCCGAGCCGTTCTCTCCCACCAGGCCAACCACCTCACCCGGGTAAAGCTCAAGGTCAGCGCCACGCAGTACGTGGCGAGAACGGCGTCGCGGCCACACGCCCCGGCGATAGGTCTTCGTCACGTCCCGGACCTCCAACAGAGCCCCGGCACGCTTGCCACCATCCCAGCGAGCCCCGGGCCGGATCTTTCCGGCGCTGGCAGTGCGGTGCTGCATCATGGCGACCTCCAGTTGAAGGCGTTGCCAGTTCGATACGCCGAGATTACCCCTACCCCCTAGGGGTAAATAGGATCGAACGTCACTGCCCGACCGGGCTAAGGTCCCCTGTCGGCCTCAGCCAAGATCCCAGACGGCCCTTGGGGACCAGACCGGCGATCACCGGTGCACTAGTGGTGCGAGGCAGGTCTTCCGCCTTGGGAGACGAAGGCATCCAGGCAGCCGGCAGAGCAGAACCAGTACGTGGTACCGCCATGCTCGGCGGATATCTCCGCCGACGCGGGATCGATCCGCATGCCGCAGACCGGGTCGGTCACCGCCTCCGGCTCCATGTGCGTCTCGACAGCAATCTGCAACTCCGGGGCGGCCGTGCCTGCCGCCGGAAGCGCGGGCGAGGTGAAACGGCGCAGCCGGTTGGCATTGCTGACCACCGACAAGGATGACAACGCCATCGCCGCGGCGGCGATGATGGGACTGAGCCGGATGCCCACAAACGGGTAAAGCACGCCTGCCGCTATGGGGATACCCAGCGTGTTGTACATAAAAGCGAGCACCAGGTTCTGCCGGATATTGCGCATGGTGGCCCGCGAGAGCCGAACGGCGGTCACCACGCCACCGAGCGATCCGGAGATCAGCGTCACGTCGGAAGCCTCGATCGCGACGTCGGTGCCGGTGCCGATCGCGAACCCGACATCGGCCTGAGCGAGCGCGGGAGCGTCGTTGATACCGTCGCCGACCATGCCGACCCGGCGCCCCTCGCCCTGCAGCCGCGCGATCTCGGCGGCCTTGTGCTCGGGCAGCACTTCCGCAAGCACGCGGGTGATACCTACGTCGCGCGCGATGGCCTCAGCTGTGCGCCGGTTGTCTCCCGTGATCATCACGACGTCAATATCCAGGTGCTGCAACGCCACGACCGCGTCCCGGGAATCCTCCCTGACCGTGTCCGCCACGGCCACGACACCGGCGGGCATGCCATCGATCGCCGCCACGATGGGCGTCCGGCCAGCGCTGGCGAGCCGGTCAGCCGTGCTCTCCAGCGCCGTTATATCCACGCCGAACTCGGCCAGCAATCGAAGACGGCCCACCAGCACGTCATGGCCGTCAACCCGGGCGCTGATCCCTTTTCCCGTCATCGAGTCGAAGTCAGCAGCATCGACGAGCACCAGCCCACGCTCCTGTGCCCCACGCACGATGGCTTCGCCCAGAGGGTGTTCAGACGACCGCTCAGCGGAGGCCACGAGCTTGAGCACATCGTCGCCGGACCACTCGGCATGGGGCACGACGTCGGTGAGGGCAGGGCGCCCGCTGGTGATAGTGCCGGTCTTGTCGAGTACCACCGTGTCGAGCTTGTGCGCAGTCTCCAGCGACTCCGCGTCGCGAATCAGAATGCCCGCTTGAGCCCCTTTGCCCGTACCTACCATGATCGACAATGGCGTCGCCAATCCCAGCGCGCACGGGCAGGCGATGATCAGCACGGCCACCGCTGCAACCAGGGCTAGCGTCATCGCCGGCTGCGGACCGAGGACGAACCACGCTGCAAAGGTGGCAATGGCGACGAACACCACCGCCGGCACGAAATAGCTGGACACCAGGTCTACCAGGCGCTGGATCGGCGCCCGGGACGCCTGCGCACGCTGCACCAGGCGGATGATCTGAGCCAGCATCGTCTCGGCCCCGACCTTGGTTGCTTCGAACGTGAACGCTCCGGTCTGGTTGACCGTCGCACCGACCACCTCATCGCCCGGTCTTTTCTCGACCGGAATGGACTCACCGGTCACCATGGATTCGTCCAGCGTGGAACGGCCGTCGATGATCACGCCGTCGACCGGAATCTTCTCGCCGGGCCGCACCACGACGACGTCGCCGGCGACGACGTCTCCGACCGGCACGTCCACCTCGGCGCCGTCTCGGATCAGCCTGGCCGTGGGCGCCTGCAACCCGATCAGCTTGCGGATCGCCTCACCCGTTCCTGCTTTGGCCCTCGTTTCCAGAAGCCGGCCCAGCAGGATCAGGGTGATGATGACCCCGACCGCCTCGTAATAGACGTCGCGTACATCTGCCGGGAGCCAGCCGGAGGCAACAGTGACCACCAGGCTGTAGCCATACGCCGCGGTGGTGCCCAATGTGATCAGCGTGTTCATCTCTGCCGTACGATGGCGCAGGCTCAGCCATCCAGCTCGATGGATCGGCCATCCCGTATAGAACATCACTGGCGTGATCAACGCGAACTGAGTCCAGCGGTCGAGGAGAATTCCGGGCACCCACATCGCTCCGAACACCTCGTGCGCCATCACCGCGAACGCGACGGGCGCCGTCAGTAGCGCACCGGCCAGCACCCTCCACGACAGATCCTTGATCTCCGCTCGCCGATCGGCCGCCTCAGCATCTTGGTCATTCACGTCGAGAATCGCCGCTTCCGGCTCACTGACACGCACACCCGCGGATTCAGAATCCGGCTGTTCCCCGGCCACGAGCGCCACCCCGTGTTCGGTGTCCTGGCCATCCGCCTCGACGATCAGCTTCCCGCGCACCATGTTCATGCCACACGAGAAGCCGAACTCGCCTGCCACGTCCGGCACGATTTCCACAGTGCTCGTCGCGAACGCCGGTACGGCAGCATTGACACCAAAATCGGGGAACAACACTCGCGAGGTGCACTCGCCACTCTCCCGCCGGTCGAACACCAATCGCAAGGGCACGCCCTGCCGAACGCGAATCACATCAGGCGAATACCCACCTCGGACCGTGACCCTGACCTCTTGAAACCCTGCGCGCGCCGCAGCCACGGACGACGTCCGCGGCCCGAAGAAGAACCAGGCTAGGACCGCGATCGCCACGGTCGCGCCCGCAACCACGACAACATCAATCATTGCCCGCGCCCCCAATCATTCAGGATGAACGCATCCGCCTTGCTCTTCACCATCTGCAGGCTCGCCACCATTGGGTAGAGGAATTGGTCCTGACCGGACCAGAGTCAAGTCAGCAGAACACCACGAGTTCGACTGAACGACGTCCGCTCGCGTCCATCTCATCCGCCGGAAGAAGGTTGTCGGTCACACCCGATAGAATCGAGTATATGTTCGATAACGGTGCTATTAGCGGGCGCGGAGCCCATCCGGTAACGGATGTGCTCGACGCCGCCGACGCCGTGTTCGAACAGGGCTGGAGGTTCCGGCCGACTCTCTGGGGGATGATGAGCTTGCCGACACGCTCGCGCGGGCTCATGGGCTGGCGACGAAACAGGCCGAATTCTTCTTGCGGCTGCTGGCCGAGGCAGATACCCGAGACCTGGGCCGTCGTCTTGGCGCCTCGTCCACCACGGCGTGGGTACGAGACGCGCTCAACGTGCGCCCCGGTACGGCGAAGTCGTCTGTGGATCTCGCCCATCGGCTCAGCCCACCGGTGCCGGCGGAAGACTTCGCAGCCAACCCCGCGGCAGGCGCCAACGCCACCCGGTCGATGCCGGCCACATATGCGGCGCTCATCGCGGGCGAGGTGTCGACCGATCACGCGACGGTGATCTCTAGGACGATGGCCCAGCTGCCGCCGGATGTCGCCGCCGAGGACGCCACCCGGGCGGAGGAAGACCTCGCCGCGTTCGCGAGAGAACATGATCCGGCCACTCTGCAACGCCTGGCCACCCATCTTCTGCACCTTCTGGCCGGGGAGAGCCTGGAAGAGCGTGAAGAACGCGCTCGGCGTAAGCGGCAGCTCCGGCTGGTCGATCTCGGTGACGGCACCGTCCGCATCAGCGGATTGCTGTCGAACGAAGACGCGGCGACGGTGCGCACCGCACTCGATCCGCTCGCCGCACCCCAGCCAGCTGCTGACGGAGAACGCGACCCTCGAACGGCCGAGCAACGTCATGCCGACGCGCTGGTCGAGCTCTGCCGCCGCTTTCTCGCCGGCGGCGACCTGCCCACTCGGCACGGCCATCCCACTCAGCTCCTCCTGCTGGCCAACCTCACCACTCTGCTGCGCCAGCAGGCTGCCGCGGAAGAAGGCGATGGCCACAGCTGCGTTCACACCGGCTGCGGCACCCCAGACAACTCCAGCACAGGCAACGCCCACACCGACGACACCGGAGACAACGCCACTACACACGGCGCCACCGCCGACGACGCCAACCTCAACGGCGCCGGCGACATCAACAACAACGCCTCCTCTGCTGGCGTCAAAGCCAACCTCGGCCGCGGAGATCGCGCGGGCCTACACATCGTCGATGTGAACAGCACGTGCGGTCACAAGCCGCGACGCTGGCTGCAGGACACCTGGGCACGCCGTTTCGGGGTCGCCCCAGCCGAACTCAGCTGGGGCGGACCGGTCTCCACAGAGGCTGCGCGCAGACTGGCGTGCGATGCCGCCGTCACCGCCGTCTTGGTCGATCAGCATGGCATCCCGCTACGTGTCGGGCGTGCCGAACGCGGCGTCACCCCAGGCATCTGGACCGCACTCGTCGCCCGCGACCGCGGATGTGTGTTCCCCGGGTGTACAAGACCTCCAGAATGGTGCCAGGCGCATCATCTCAAGCACTGGGTCGACGGCGGGCCCACCGATCTCGACAACCTGGTCTTGCTCTGCGGATACCACCACCGCGTCATCCACCATGGCGGGTGGGACGTCCGCCTCGGCGCCCACGGCCATCCCGAGTTCCTGCCTCCCCCGTGGGTCGACCCGCGACGGGCACCACGGAGAAACACCAAGCCTCGCCACCACCTACAGCCGCCACCCGACACATAGCCGCGGCGAGAGAGAAGCCCACGGATCAGCTGCCGCGCACCCCTGCCAGCAGGTCTGTGGACTCGAGGAGGCTCCGAAAGGAGGCAGCGAACCGCGCCGCCGGGGCGCCGTCCACTACGTTGTGATCGACGGTGATGGTCAGGTCCACCACCGTTCTGACCTCGATTTTCCCGTCCACGACCCGGGGCCGCTCACTCAACCCGCCAACCATCACGTTCAAGGTCAGCATGGTCGGCGCCCCAATTCCGTGACCACCTCCCCCGGCAAACATGCCGATCGGGCTCACCGCAACCGATCCGCTGCGCTCGTGCATGCGGACCGACCTGCGCATGACACGCATGAAGAGCGGCACGGCACCCGGGATACGCGCCACGATCATGGCGCGTTCGAACATCGCTCCGGCGCTGCTGGATGATCGACCGGCCTGCACGTCGCGGATCTCGGAACTGATGTCCGTCACCTCCCGCACATCCGCGTCACGAACCAGATGGGCCACCGGAACCGGTCCGTCCTCGAGCGCCTCCTCGATCAGCACCGCGACGTCGACGTGGTGAGGCAGCACCAGCCGCCCTCGCCAGTCCCGGTAGGCGTGTACCTCCGGGTGCATAGCCGCCGCGCGGGCCACACAGGCCACGACGTAAGCCGAGAATGACAGCCGCGGCCGCTGCTCACGCAGCATACGCCGCGCCGTGGTCACGTCGGCCTCCACCAGGCCGTGTATCGGCACCATGGTGCGGCCCACCCGCATCGCCGCGGTCAGGAGACGCCGACGTGCCGGGAATGGCCGGAACTCGACCTGTCGGCGTCTGGATGTCATGGCTGCCTCACCACCTGAACGCGCCACACGTGGGCACCGACAACCCTGGGGCTGAAAGTTCTCATGGCAGCAGATCCGCCACTCCAGCACCGTCGAGCACCACGGGCTGATACCCGGCCCGCTTCAGTATCGTCGCGGCAATGGTGGACCGCCGCCCGCTGGCGCAGACCGTCAGTACCTCGCGTTTCGGATCGAGCTCCTCCGGGATGCCTTCGGTGACGAGATCGGGCAGGAATCGCTCGACGGTATTGCCGAGTCTTTCCGCTGCCCACTCGCTGGGCATTCGCACGTCGAGCACTTGCGCTGCCGGGTCGGCAAGCCGTCGCCGGAACTCCGGCAGCTTGACCAGTTCGAATCGGGCAGCAGCATGGCCGGTTAGATCACGGAGCACGCCTCGCACGCTGTCGATGCCGATCTGTGCCAGCTGTGTGACGGCACCGCGAACGTCCTGCGCCGGCTCGGCGATCAAGATGATGGGAGCGTTGTACGGCAGCAGCCAGCCAGTCCAGCTGCCGAAGTCGTCCGCGTATTCGATGCCGGTGGAGCCGAGGACGAACCCGGTAGCGATTGCCTCTCGCGGCCGGATGTCCACCAGTTCCACGTCCTCCGGCTGCCGACCCAGATCAGACCACGTGATGTCGGGGACGACTACCGGCGGCATCGGCGGGATACCGAGGGTGTTCGCCGGACCCAGATGCTTGTAGAAAGCCGGAATGGGTAGCGGCGCGCCGAGCATCTCATCCGCGAAACGCTCAGCGTCACCGATCTCGAGCATCGGATTGGTAGCGACCTCGGCGCCCACGGTGGACGTACTCTCGCCGGCTTCAGCCGTCGTGCAGAACGAACCACCGCCATGGGTGGGATAAAGCTCGACATCGTGCGGGAGTGCGACGAGCCGCCGCAGCGATCCATACTGCAGTCTGCTCAGGGTCCTCGCGCGTTTCACTCCCAGCAGGTCCGCGCGCCCAGCCGAACCCACGAGCAGGCTTCCACCGGAGAACAACGCCACCGCTTCGCCATCCAGCAACACGAGATAGCTCGTGTGCTCAGGCGTGTGCCCAGGGGTGTGGATGGGGCGGACAGTCAAGCCGGCAGCCTTGATGTCCTCCATGTGAAACGCCGGCGTATGGGGGTACGCGGCGGCGGCAGCGGCCGGCAGCACCAGCTCCGCACCGGTGCGCAGGGCTGCCTGCTCCGCGCCCGAGGCGTAGTCGTTGTGCAGATGTGTCTCCAGGACAAGTCGAAGTTCGACGTCACGTTCGCCGACAACGTCGAGGAAGCGTTCGATGTCTCGCTGCGGATCGACGAGCACTCCGCTGCCTTCATGAACCAGCAGGAATGTCTGGTCTCCGAGTCCGGGGGTGCGGAATGGTACGACCTCCATCGCCTGTCCTCTCGATCGGCCGGCTGACACACGGCTGCGGGATACGCACCCGACGTCGCTCTCTGTACCCGAAAGCGGCCTGCACCATCAGCGATGGACACCCGTCGGCCGGTGTTGGTGGGAGCTGTTCCAGCAGGCGCTTCCATCGCATCGATGGTGTGATTCGTGGCCCCCGGAGCCACCTCGTTTGCGCCTCTCTGCTGTTGTGCCCCATCTCCTCGTCGGCGGGTGTCCACTTTCAGGATGAACCATTGATGCTGCTGGCTGTAGGGGCGAGCGGCCTGTGTCAGAGGACCGAAGGTCCCAACAGCCCAGCGCTTATCCGGATCTGGAACATGCCTCTCCGATCTGCCGCACCCACGCGGGTATCAGGGCGTGAAGACGATCCGGGCCTTGACCGTGCCTCGCAGCACGTCCTGGATCGCATCGTTCACGGTGCTGAGCGGGCGGGTCTCGTAGATCACCCGCGTACGTCCGGCCGCGTGCAGGGCGAAGACCTCCGCCAGATCAGCGCGAGTGCCGACAATCGATCCGATCACCGACGTGCCGTTCAGAACGGTCTCGAACACCGGTATGTCGATGTTTGCCCTGCGCCGGAAGAGCGACGAGCACCAGGCGTCCGCCCCGGCGCAAGCTCGCGTATGCCGCGGCGTAGGATGCGTTGTCCACGGCCAGCCCGATCGCCGCGTCGGCGCCGCCATGCTCCCGCAGCACCTTGGCCGGATCTTCGGTGCGCGCATCGATGACGATGTCCGCCCCGAGCTCACGTGCCAGTTCGAGCTTCTCGTCGGTGATATCGATGGCGGCGACGGTGGCGCCGGCGATCTTGGCGTACTGCACCGCGAGATGCCCCAGTCCACCGACGCCGGAGATGGCCACCACGTCGGTAGGGCCGACATCGGCAACCTTGAGCGCCTTGTACGTGGTCACACCGGCGCAGGTCAGTGGTGCCGCTTCAGCCGCGGTGATACCTTCCGGGACCCGGGCGGCGAAGTCCGCCCAGGCGAGCATGGATCCGGCCCACCCGCCGTCGACCCCGTAACCGGTGTTCTGCTGCTGCAGGCACAACGTCTCCCAGCCAGTGAGGCAGTGCTGGCAGCGCCCGCACGCCCAGCCCAGCCACGGAACCGCCACCCGGTCGCCGATCGCCAGGTGATCGCGAGAGCGGGCAAGCCGAGCAGGGCCGAACGTCCTGGCTCCGGTCGCTTTGGCCCTCCACGTCGCCGGCCGGGAGCGGTCCGCGTCGTTGGGCCCTCGGGGTACTAGTCCGCGGATGAAGATGGCCGCGCCGCGTACTCGGCGCCGGCCCGGCGCGCAAGGAACTCCGACAGCGGGCCGGGGAGTTCGGCGACTCGTCCGCCCCAGTCGTACACCACCGCCGTGCCCGCGATCAGATCGTGCAACGCCCTGTGCTCCCGCTGGACCAGCGCCAGCGCGAACCCGAGTCCGGCCACCAGCCCGCTCAGCGGAAACACCAGAGTGCGCAGGAGAGCTCGCCCAGCTGACAATGTCGCCCCGTCGGCTTTGACCACCCGCAGGCCGACGATCCCTTTGCCCGGCGTGCGCCCAGCGATAGCCAGGCTCAAGTACACGTACAGGAATGCCCAGACCGCCAGCGCGACGGTCCACCCGGGCCCGGTCCGGTCATCCGCCAGTGCTCCACCGATCAGGGTTCTGGTGAGCAGATCGAAGCCGGCGAGCCCGGCGGTGAACGAGCCGAGCACGATGCCGACGTCCAGGAGGGCACCCGCCGCCCGGCTGACGACACCCGCGTAGTGTCCGGTGACACGGAGCCGGGGAACGACGACGCTCATGTGGCACGCTCCTCGATCAGTTTGGCCGGGCCGAGCGGCTGCTGAGCGGAGTCACGGCCAAAGAGGCGGTTCACGATCCGGTCGAGTACCACGTCGAGGCCGACAATTTGGCGCCGGGCGAGATCCAGCGCCGATCCGGCGACCCGCCCGGTGCTCTCGGCCACGATCTCCGGCACGCCCGCACGACGCACGGCCGCTTCGAGGTCGACGTTCTCCAGAGCCGCGTCGAAGTCGACCCGGGCGAGCAACCGGTTGACATCGACACGATCCATCAGCCGGTCGACGTCTACCCGATCGAGCAACGTATTGACGTCCACCCGGTCGAGGAGGTGGTTGATGTCCACCCGGTCGAGCAACCGGTCGATGTCAACACGATCGAGCAGTTCGTCGACGCCCACCCGGTCCAGAAGGTGGTCGACATCCACCCGGTCCAGCAACCGGTTGACGTCCACGTGGTCGATCACGGCATCCGGGCCGACGGTTTCCACGACCCGCCCGGTGACAGCTCCGGCCAGCCGTCCAAGACGCCCTTTCGGCTTGTGGTCAGAATCCGGTCCAACGCTCATGGGCCCGCCCAACGATCGAGATGCCGGTGTCGCGCGGACACCGGTGTCTTTACCGCCCAGACTCTACCGAGCCACGGCCCGGATACCCGGTACCTCAAGCGTTTCCTGCCGTGCCGACGGCTCCGGGTATCATCACCGCGTTGCCCAGCCGAAAGTGAGAACGTGCGTACGTTCACCGCCGTTGTGAATCCCGCCGCCGGGAACAGAAGACGCACAGCGGCCGGCCGCGTGCGCCACGTCGTTCAACGGTTACGCGAGGCCGGCGCCGCGGTGCGGGTGGAGACCACCCGAAGCCTGCAGCACTCGGACGAGATCGCCTCGGCTGCCGTCGCCCGCGGTGACGTGGTCCTGGCCGTGGGTGGCGACGGCACTGTGGGCCGGCTGGCCGGCACAGTGGTACGGACCGGTGGGGTGCTCGGCATTCTCCCCGCGGGCCGTGGAAACGACTTCGCCCGGCAGCTGGGCCTGCCGACGGATCCCGATGCCATCGCCAAGCTACTGCTCCGCGAGTCCGAGCCACAACTGGTCGACGTGATCGAAACCGCGGGGACGATCGTCGTCGGCAGTATCTACACCGGAATCGACGCGATCGCCAACCGCCATTTCAACCGGGTTCGCCCGCTCGGCGCGGCCGGTTATCACTACTCTGCTGGACGCGCGCTGCTGACCTGGCGAATGGCAACGTACCACGTGACCGTCGACGGCACCGAGCACAACGCCCGCGGCTACACCGTGGTGCTCGCCAACTCGGGTTTCTACGGAGACGGCCGGCACGCCGCGCCGGACGCGCGGGTCGACGACGGCCTGCTCGACATCGTCATCCTGCGCGACGTCTCCAGGTGGGGCTTCGTCTCCATCGCCATGAAGGAGCTGTACTCCGGGGCACACCTCAAGCGCCCGGAGGTGGAAGTGCTACGCGGCCGTGAGGTCCGGGTCGAGGCCGACCGTGAGCTTCCGTACGGCGGCGACGGCGAACTGCTGAGCACGCTGCCGGTCACCGCCCGCGTATTGCCGGGCGCGCTGCGCGTGCTAGCCAGCTAGGGGCTCCGGCATTGTGGAATCTCTCCATGGTGTGGCGGGCATCAGCGAGGCAGGCCGATGGCGAAGCCTCTCCGATTCGAGTCTGCTGGGCGAGGAGAGATTCCACAATGCCGGAGCCGCTCACACCTAGTCCACGTACGCGTATGCTGTACGGTTACGCCGTATGCCCCGGCCGAGATCGCTGACCTCTGCCGACATCGCCGCGGCCGCCCTGGCGGTAGTCGATCGCGGCGGGCTGTCCGCCTTGTCCATCCGCGCGGTCGCCGGTGAGCTGAACATGGGCACCATGTCTCTCTACCGCTATTTCGACGACCGCCATCAGCTCGAAGCTCTTCTGGTCGACCATGTCTTCGGCTCGCTCAGCCACGATGTCCAGCCCGGAGAACCATGGCGGCAACGCATCACCGAACTGCTCGAGCGGTTCCGGGCGACGGCGTCGTCACACCCGGCGGTGGTGCCTTTGCTCCTCATCCATCGTTCCACCGCTAAGAACGTGGCGCCGTGGGCAGAGGCGCTCCTCGCGGCCCTCGCCGACGCCGGGCTCAGCGGGCACCGCCGTTGCGTCGCCTTCCGGATGCTGACCAGCTACGTCATCGGCGTCATCCAGACCGAGCACCTGGGCCCGCTGCCCGGCTGGGGCGAAGCCGCGGGGCGCGAACTCTCCTGCGACGAGTATCCGTTGCTGGCGCAGAACGCGACGCCGGACCGAGACCAGCGCACCGACGAAGAATTCCGGGCAGGTTTGTCCATCATCTTGACCGGATTGGACACCACCGAGAACCGTTGAGTACCCACCCGAAGATCCCCTGATCACCCCGCCGACGCCACCCTTTCGCATCCAATATCGAACCGTCACAGTGAAGGTAGGAGTCTCGTATGGAAATCACCACTGACACCGTCGCCCTCGTGACCGGTGGCGCGTCCGGGCTCGGACGCGCCACCGCTCAACGACTGGCCGCTGGCGGCGCCAAGGTCGTCATCGCTGACCTCCCGTCGTCGCAGGGCGCCGCCGTCGCCGACGATCTCGGTGCGGGTGCCACGTTCGCCCCCACCGACGTCACCAATGAAGAGCATGTCACCGCTGCCCTGGATGCCGCCGCGGACCTCGGCACGCTGCGCATCGTCGTCAACTGTGCTGGAATCGGCACCGACGTCTTCCGGGTCGTCGGCAAGAAGGGGCCGTTCCCGTACGAGGCGTTCCGCCGCACCGTCGAGGTCAACCTGATGGGCACGTTCAACGTCATCCGACTCGCGGCAGAGCGCATCATGGCGCATGAGCCGGTCGGCGAGGAACGCGGCGTGATCATCAACACCGCCTCGGTCGCGGCGTTCGACGGCCAGATCGGCCAGGCCGCCTATTCCGCGTCGAAAGGCGGCGTCGCGAGCATGACCCTCCCCATCGCCCGCGATCTCGCCCAGCACCTGATCCGGGTGACCACCATCGCGCCGGGTCTGTTCAAGACCCCGATGCTGGAGGCGCTCCCGGAGGAAGCTCAGCGTTCGCTCGGCACCCAGGTACCACACCCGAGTAGGCTCGGTCGCCCGGACGAGTACGCGGCGCTCGTCGCTCACATCGTCGCCAACCCCATGCTGAACGGCGAGACCATCCGCCTCGATGGCGCCATCCGGATGGCGCCACGCTGAGCGCATGAGAGGAACGGTGCCACATGGCACGTCACCTGCTGGACACGGACCTGTACGACGACGATCACCGCGCCTTCCGCCAGATCGTGCGCGAGTACATCGCCCGGGCGGTGACCCCTCATCTCACGCGCTGGGAGCAGGAACGCCGGATCGACCGGAAGGCGTGGCAAGCGGCCGGTCAGCAGGGACTCCTGGGGCTGGCGGTCCCGGAGGAGTACGGCGGAGCAGGGCAACCCGACTACCGGTTCCGGGCGGTGATCGCCGAAGAGCTCGCCGACGTCGGGGCTTCGTCGCTGAACATCGGGCTTGCGCTCAATGAGGACATCGTCCTGCCGTACCTGCTGGACCTCTGCACGCCCGAGCAGAAGCAACGCTGGCTTCCGGGGTTCGCGAGCGGCGAGACCATCTCCGCGATCGCCATGACCGAGCCCGACGCCGGCAGCGACCTCCGGGCGATCCGCACCACCGCCACCCGGTCAGGCGACGAGTGGGTGATCAACGGCTCGAAGACGTTCATCACCAACGGCATCCAGTCGGATCTGGTGATCGTCGTCGCCCGGACGTCGGAGCGCTCACTCACGCTTTTTGTCGTCGAAGGCGACCGTTCGGGGTTCACCCGGGGCCGCCAGCTGGACAAGATGGGCCTGCACGCCCAGGACACCGCGGAGATCTTCTTCGACGACGTCCGGGTGCCGGCCGAGAACGTGCTCGGTGCGGAAGGGCGTGCCTTCGCCTACCTGATGGAGCGCCTGCCGAAGGAACGGATGCTCATCGCGGTCGGCGCCCAGGCGGCGTCCGAGGCGATGCTGCGCTGGACTACCGCGTTTGTGCGGGAGCGCAAGGCTTTCGGCCAGCGGCTGGTGGAGTTCCAGACGGTCGGGTTCACCCTCGCCGAGCTCCAGACCGAGATCGAGGTCACCCGGGCCTACATCGACAAGGCGATCCTGGCGCTCAACGCCGGCACCCTCGGCCCGGTGGACGCGGCCAAAGCCAAGTGGTGGGCATCGGAGATGCAGAACCGGGTGGCTGCCCGCTGTTTCCAGCTCCACGGCGGCTACGGATACATGATGGAGTACCCGATCGCCCGTGCCTTCGTCGACGCTCGAGTCCAGACCATCTACGGGGGCACCACCGAGATCATGAAGGAGATCATCAGCCGGGAGATCGTCGGCCCGCGAACCTCCCCATGATCATTGGCCTTTGTCCCCATGATCGTGGGGTCAGGCGTCAATGATCATGGGAGCGCCAGCGGGTGAGGACGGAATCCACGTCACCCGGCTCCGGCCGCCCGCTCCCCCACGGGTCGGGCGCCGGCAGATCCGCCGGAGTGCGGGAGAATCGCGGCGCCGGAGCGGCCTGCGTCACACCGTCCCGCTCGATCACACCGGCTCGAGCCGCGTTGTGCGGATGGGCGGCGACCTCGTCGAACCGCAGCACCGGTGTGACGCACGCGTCGGTTCCGTTGAAGGTGTCCGCCCACTCGTCCCTGGTGCGCGAGGCGAACACCGCGGCGAACCGTTCACGCAAGGCCGGCCAATTCTCCCGCTGACCTCGATCCGGTAGCTCGGCGGCGTCCAGCCCGAGTCCGTCCAGCAGCTGGGCGTAGAACTGTTGCTCCAACGCGCCGACGGCTACGTAGCGGCCGTCGGCGCACTCGTAGGTGTCGTAGAACGGTGCACCGCCGTCGAACAGGTTGCTTCCGCGCTCGTCGGTCCACATGCCGAGCCCGCGCATGCTCCAGGTCAGCTGAAGCAGCAGGCCGACGCCGTCGGTCATGGCGGCGTCGACCACCTGGCCGTGTCCAGATCGGGTCCGCTCCCACAGTGCGGCCAGCACACCGGTCAGCAGCAGCATCGAGCCGCCGCCGAAGTCCCCCGCCAGGTTGAGTGGCGGCGCCGGGCGCTCACCGGGACGACCCATGGCATGCAAAGCGCCGGTCAGCGCCAGATAGTTGATGTCGTGCCCAGCCCGCTGAGCGAACGGCCCGTCCTGGCCCCAGCCGGTCATCCGGCCGTAGATCAGCCGCGGATTGCGCTCCAGGCAGTCGGCTGGGCCCAAGCCCAGCCGGTCGGCCACCCCCGGCCGGAAGCCTTCGAGCAGAACGTCGGCGTGTGACACCAGCGCCAGCACGCCGCGCAGACCAGCCGGGTCTTTCAGATCCGCCCCGATGAGCAGTTTTCCGCGCTGCATCTGGTCGCGGCCGGCCGTCGCACCAGTCATCGCCTGCGCGACGTCTCCCATGGCGGAGGCCACGTCACCGGCCGAACGACGCTCGATCCGCACGACCTCCGCGCCGAGGTCGGCCAGGACCATCGCCGCGTGTGGCGCCGGCCCCAGCCCCGCCAGCTCCACCACCCGGAGGCCGGCCAGCGGACCTGTCATGCACAACCTCCCTCTGGCGACCGGCGGCGAATTCGCCTCGGAGCACCAGTATCTTGCGCCGGGAAGCCGCCTGCCGGACCCTGGTCCCGGCGACCTCACAACGCTAGGATAAGCGTACAGGCTACTCTTATCGTCGTGATCTCCGGACCGTGGTTCTGGGCACGTCACCTCAGGGAGTTGGAACCATGCGAAACGCCGTCATCGTGGACGTCGTCCGGACCCCGTCGGGCAAGGGCAAGCCCGGCGGCGCACTCTCCGGAGTCCACCCGGCTGACCTGCTGGCCGACGTGGTCCGGGCGCTGGTCGAGCGTAACGACCTCGATCCCACCACTGTCGACGACGTCATCGCCGGGTGCGTCAGCCAAAGCGGGGAACAAGCCGCCAACATCGCCCGCACCGCGGCACTCACGGCCGGCTTGCCCGAATCGGTTCCGGCCACCACCATCGACCGACAGTGCGGCTCGAGCCAGCAAGCGGCCCACTTCGCGGCCCAGGGCGTGCTGGCCGGTGCTTACGACGTGGTTATCGCCTGCGGTGTGGAGTCCATGAGCCGGGTGCCCATGTTCAGCAACACCCAGGGTGAAGATCCATTCGCCCCCCTCGCCGCGCGGTATCCCGACGGTCTCGTCCCGCAGGGCATCAGCGCCGAACTGATCACCGCGCGGTGGAAGCTCAGCCGCGAAGAACTCGACGCCTACGCCGCGCGATCCCACCAGCGGGCCGCCGCTTCGGCAGGCTCCGGGGGGTTCGGGGCAGAGATCATCCCGGTCGGCTCACACACGGTGGACGAGACCGTCCGGCCGGCCACCACACCTGAGGGCCTGGCCGGGCTCAAACCGTCGTTCGCCGATCCAGCGCTGAGCGAGCGGTTCCCGGAGATCTCCTGGTCCATCACCCCGGGCAACTCCTCGCCACTGTCGGACGGCGCGTCCGCCGCGCTGATCATGAGTGAGGAACGCGCCACCGAACTCGGGCTGCGCCCGCGCGCACGGTTCCATGCGTTCGCCGTCACGGGCAGCGATCCCCTGCTGATGCTCACCGGCATCATTCCGGCCACCAAGAAGATCCTCGCCCGCACTGGCATGCGGCTCCCCGACATCGACGCATACGAAGTCAACGAGGCATTCGCACCCATCCCGCTGATCTGGCAGCAGGAGTTCGACGCCGATCCCGAGCGGCTCAACCCGCGCGGCGGCGCCATCGCACTGGGCCATCCACTGGGCGCCTCGGGCACCAAGCTCCTGTGCACGCTGGTGAACCACCTCGAGGCCACCGGCGGCCGCTACGGCCTGCAGACCATGTGCGAGGGCGGCGGCATGGCCAACGCGCTGATCGTCGAGCGCCTCTGATCAGGAGCGGACGACGGCGCCGCGAGACGGCAACACGCGCTCATGCGGGCGAAGCGGGCTACTGCCGCTGCGCGGTGCTGCTGGTGGACGTCAGCCGCTCGAGAAGCTGAACCAGAGCGGCACGTTCTTTGGGCTCAAAAGCAGCAAGCATGGATTCCGTTTTCTCGAGCATCGCCTCGTCGACCTGCTTGAGCAGCTCTAGACCGGGCTCGGCCACATGGATGAGCACACGTCGCCGGTCGAATGGGTCGTTGCGGCGGTAGACAAGCATCTTCTGCACCAGAGAATCCACCACTCGAGTGGCGGTGGCGCCGGCCAGTCCGAGTACTTCGGAGATCTCCCCCATGGCGTGGCCGTTGCCGTCCGCCAGCAGGCGCAGCACCTGCCACGGCTCCCGGCTCAGGCCCACTCGCTTCAACGCGGGGTCCCGAACCCCTACCACGAGGCGATCCAGGTCTCCTACAATCTGGAGCACTCGCTGGGTTTCGGTGATCCTCATGAGCGCAATGTCCTCGAGTCTGCAGCATCACGACGACGTCTCCTGGCGCCCGGAACCGGGTGACGTGCCGACTGATCATTCAGTCTATCGCGCACCCATTCTACGGATCCGGCCGTCGGAGCACCCTCGTTCACGCTCAACGGCGGTCAACGTCGGCCTCGTGATTCCCATGCACGGCCCGGCCGGGATCTTTGGGTTGTCATGTATCGCCTGTTCGGTGCTGGCCGGCGAGGAGATCAATGCCGAAGGCGGTCTCCTCGGCCGCGAAGTCCGCCTGGTGCCCATCGACGGCGCCGGCAACCCCGAGGTGGTGGCCGGCCGGGTCGTGGAACTGGTCAGGGACGGCCAGGTCGACGCCATCACCGGCTGGCACCTGTCGCACGTGCGGCGTGCGCTGGCGGCGCACCTACACGGCGAAGTGCCGTATGTGTACAGCAGTTTGTACGAGGGCGGCGAACATGCGCCCGGCGTCTTCATGGCCGGCGAGACACCAGATCAGCAGATCGCCCCGGCTATGGCCTGGCTGGCCCGCGAGATGGGGGTCCGCCGGTGGGCCGTCGTCGGGGACGACTACCTCTGGCCCCGCGGCTCGGCCAGCGCGGTCAGGCGGTTCGTCGGCGACTTCGGCCTTCAGCTCACCGATGAGATATTCGTGCCCCTCGGGCAGCACAACTTCGATCGGGTGATCAGCAGACTGCGCAGCGGCAGCGCCCAAGGTGTGCTGATGCTCCTCGTGGGCCAGGACGCCGTCCACTTCAATCGTGCCTTCGCCGAAACCGACCTCGATGAACGATTGGTCCGCCTCAGCCCACTGATGGACGAGAACATGCTTCTGGCCAGCGGTCCCGAGGCCGGCCGCCAGCTGTACTCGGCCGCCGGCTATTTCGGTGCGCTGGCCACCGAGGACGCGCTGGACCTCCTGGGGCGCTACGTACGCCGCTTCGGCCCGGACGCGCCGGTACTCAACAGCATGGGCGAATCCTGCTACGAAGCGCTGCGACTACTGGCCACCCTCGTCCGGCAGGCGCGTTCCCTCGACGTGCGGAGCATGTCTCATACAGCCGAGTCGCCGGTCGGCTATCACGGTCCGAGAGGTTCGGTGCACCTGCGCGATCACCATTTGATGCAGCGGGTCTACCTCGCGCGCGCCGACGGAACGGTATACGACGTCGTCACCCAGCTCTAGAGCGGTCGGCACCAGCTTTGCATGCACCCTTGACGCGGCACTCATGCGTGGATACTGTTCCAATGTGGAAATATTCCACTTCAGCACTAACCGGGGATCCGAAGGGAGAGCCATGGCGCTCTACGAATACCGCTGTGCGGGTTGCGGAATCTTCGAAGTGGCCAGGGCGATGGGCTCCGCCCCGTCGTCGCACCCATGTGCTCGCTGTGGATCCGACGCTCGGCGTTCTTTCTCGATCCCCCATGTCAACCGTGCTCCCACTCCACTGCGCAAGGCGCTGGACCGGGCGGAGAAGTCGCGCGACGAGCCCGCCGTCGTGACCCGGGTCCCACCCCAGCGTGATCGGCAACCGGGCCGCCAAGATCCTCGACGCAAGCATCTGCCCACTCCCTGAGCAGCAAACCGCACGTCGTCACCATCATTCGCCGTCGATACGGAGGTATCGCCATGCCCGACGTCGCATTCTCCATCGATTACACCCGATCGATGTTCGACCAAGACATCCCCGGCCACAACCGCTGGCACCCGGATATCCCGATCGCCTCCGAGGTCTCGCCCGGTGACGAGTTCCGGATCGAATGCCTCGACTGGACCGACGGCCAGGTCAAGAACGACGACTCCGCGAACGACATCCGCGACATGGACCTCCTGCGATGCCACGTACTCAGCGGACCGGTCGGCATCCGCGGCGCCGAGCCCGGCGATCTGCTGGTGATCGACATCCTGGACCTCGGCCCCGTTCCGCAGTCGGTGGGCGACCTGCCCGGCCAGGGCTGGGGCTACACCGGAATCTTCTCCAAGGTCAACGGCGGCGGCTTCCTCACCGACTACTACCCCGACGCCTACAAGACGATCTGGGACTTCCGCGGCCAGCAGGCCTCGTCGCGACACATCCCCGGCGTGTCCTACACCGGGATCACCCACCCTGGCCTGTTCGGCACCGCGCCGTCGGCGGAACTGCTGGCCAAGTGGAATGAGCGTGAACGCGCCCTCATCGCCCGTGACCCGGACCGCGTTCCGCCGCTCGCGCTACCACCGGACGAGACCAACGCGCTGGCCGGCGCCCTCGACCGCGGCTCCGCGGAGTTCGCGAAGGTCGCCCGCGAAGGTGCCCGCACCATCCCGGCCCGGGAGAACGGCGGCAATCACGACATCAAGAACCTCACCCGTGGCTCGCGCATCTACTATCCGGTCCACGTGCCCGGCGCGAAGTTCTCCGGTGGCGACCTGCATTTCAGCCAGGGTGACGGAGAGATCACCTTCTGCGGCGCCATCGAGATGGGCGGTTTCATCGACTTCGGCGTCGATCTCATCAAGGGCGGCATGGAGAAGTACGGCGTCACCACCAACCCCGTCTTCATGCCCGGCAACGTCGAGCCACGCTACTCGGAGTTCGTCTGCTTCACCGGTGTGTCGGTCGAGCACTCCACGAACACCAACGAGTACATGGACGCCACCCTCGCCTACAAGAACGCCTGCCTGAATGCGATCGAGTACCTGAAGAAGTTCGGTTATACCGGTGAGCAGGCCTACATGATCATCGGCACCGCGCCGATCGAGGGCCGGGTCAGCGCCGTCGTGGACCTGCCGAACGCATGCTGCTCGCTGTACCTGCCCACCGAGATCTTCGACGTCGACATCCGTCCGTCGGCCGACGGCCCGGTCACCCAAGACCGCGGACAGGTCGCGATTACCTCTTAACAACGCATCCGTGATCGTGAGCCAATTTGCGCCCACTCCCCCTGTGATCGTGAGCGGATTCCGGTCGCTATAGCCGCGCTTTCCCGCTCACGATCACCGGTCGTGCGGGCGGAAATCCGCTCACGATCACTTGACCGGCACCGCGTGCCGAACTCGGAGGTGACCACCCATGCTCGGCCTCGTACTGCTCTACGTCGGTGCTGTGCTCTTCGTGAACGGCATCTGGCTTCTCGGCCGTATCACACCCCGGGAAGTCGCGATCATGAACGTGTTCACCGGTCTGGTGGGGCTCGTCGTCGCGATCTTCGCCGTTGCGGCACAAGACCTCGCATCCATCCAGCTGGCCGGCTATGTGCTGCTGTTCGCCTTCACCTACCTGTGGGTGGCGTACAACCAGTACATCGACGCCGACGGGTCCGGCCTGGGCTGGTACTGCTTGTTCGTCGCCATCACGGCGGTACCTGTCTCGATCATCACCCTCAGCGACACCGGTGGTGACACGTTCCTCGTCTGGCTCGGCCTCAGCTGGGCGGTGTGGGCCGTCCTCTGGTTCACGTATTTCTTGCTCCTGGCCGTCAAACGGCCGATTCAGCAGTTCGCCGCCTACCTGACCATCGCCGCCGGGATCGGCACCGCGTGGCTGCCCGGATTCCTCGTGCTCAACGACTACATCTGACCCATGATCATGAACACTTGACGACCATATTGGTCGTCAAGTGTTCATGATCATCGGGTGTTGTCGTCGTCGCGGATGACCTCCGCAATCATGTCGGCCACCGAATTCGCCGCAAGCGAGAACGGTGCCAACACCACGTCCACACCCGCGGCCCGCAGTTGATCGGCATCGCGCTCGTTGTGGGCGGTCAAGGCGGTCTTGCCCTCGAAATCGTGAGCCCGAAGACCATGCAGCAGCGCCTTGTTGGTCTCGAGCAACGGCACGGTGCTGATCACGTAGCGGGCCTGGCTCAGCGGCAGCGTCTCGAGGAAGTGCGTATCCTCGGCGCTGCCGAAGACCGCGCTCACCCCCGCCCGCCGGTTGTTCATCACCCGATGTGGATCGAAATCAACAGCGAGCACCTGGTAACCGGCGCTACCGAGCCGGTCGGCGACGTGGCCACCGAAACGGCCGAGCCCGTACAAGATCACGTCAACATCGGCGTCGGAGTCGCTGACGCCGGACTTGAGGGTGCCTTCGCGTTCGAATACCCGCAGCCAGCGTTTGATCCGGTCATAGATGTGATGCGAATACAAGATCAGGTAGGTGGAGCCGCCGATCGTCACCAAACCGACGACGGTGATCAAGCTGACGGTCGCGTTGGTGATATGGCCGAGACTCAGCCCGAGGGCGGCAAGAATCAGCGAGAACTCGGAGATCTGCGCCACCGTCAGCCCGGCGAGAAATCCGACCCGAACCGGATACCGCATCGCCGCCATGATGAGGATGACGATCAGCGGATTGCCCAACAGCACGAACACCGAGAGAATCAGCGCTTCGGAGATCTGCTGAGCGGTGTCGGTGAACTCCAGCTTGGCGCCCAGATCGAGGAAGAAGAACAGCAGCATGAAGTCGCGCAGGCTGACCAGCCGCGACCCCAGCGCATCCCGATAAGGAGTAGTGGCCAGGGAGACCCCGGCCAGGAAGGCTCCCACTTCGGAGCTGAAGCCGAGCCATTCGCTCAGCGCCGCGACAAGCACCGCGTAGGCCACTCCGAACAGAACCAGCAGCTCCTGGGATCTGGCGATGTAATGCAGCAACCGGGGCAGGACGAACCGCATCAGCAGGCCGATACCGCCCAGCAGCGCGGCTCCCTTGGCGAGCACGGTGAAGATGTCCGTGGTGAGGTCGCCGTCAGTGGGCTGCCCGAACGCCGTCAACCCGATCATGACCAGGACGACGACGATGTCCTGGACGATCAAGAAGCCGACGGCTATGCGTCCGTGAAGCTGCTCGAGTTCACGCTTGTCGGAGAGCAGCTTCACGATGATGATCGTCGACGAGAAGGTCAGCGCGATGGCGACGTACACGGCGGTGACCGTGTCCATGCCGAGGGCGGTCGCGATCACGAAGCCGACCACGGAGGTGAAGAGAACTTGCCCGAGCCCGGTGGCCAGCGCGATCGGACCGGTGTCCCGGATCAGGTGCAGGTCGAGCCGAAGCCCCACGAGAAACAGCAGGATCGCGATGCCCATGCTGGCCAGCAACTCGATGGTGCCGTCGGCGACGACCCAGCCGGTGCCGGCGGGCCCGACGAGGATGCCGACGCCGATGAAGGCGACGATCATCGGCTGCCGGAACAGATTCGCGAGCAGGCCGGCTGCTGCAGCGATCGCCAGGATGACTGCAACCAGCGCGAAGGTATCCAGTTCCATGAACCCCAACCCGATGACGATGCCCGGACCGAAACAATATCCAACCCGGCACAAATTCGCAGGACAGGACATCCGAACAGGAGGAGCCCGTCGCTGGCCGATCGGCTCTTCGCGCTGGCCCGGCCGCGGGCGGAGCATGAGATTTCGCGGGACAATCACGAGGTTTCTTACCGGTATCTCGCCAGCAGCCTGTTCGAGCGCCGCGCATGCTGGTACCGTCACGCAGCAGGGCGTGTAGTGGCGGAGGTGGACTGGATGGCTCATGTTCTGGTGCTCGGTGGGGGCTTTGGCGGGCTCGCTGCCGCGCACGAGCTGCGCCGGCGGTTGCCCCCTACCGATGAGGTCACCGTGGTGGCCATGAGCGACCGGTTCTTCGTCGGCTTCGCCAAACTCTGGGATGTCGCGGGGTTGCGTCCGTTGCTGGACGGCACCCGTCCGCTGGAGCGCCTACGTCGCCGCGGCATTCGCTTCCTGCAGGCCGAGATCACCTCGATCGACCCCGCCGCACGTCAGGTCGAGACCACGGCCGGAACGCTGAGTGCCGACGGCATCATCGTCGCGCTCGGAGCCACCTATCAGCCCACCAGCGCCGCGCTGCTGGAGAATGGCGCGTTCAACCTCTACCACGCCGAAGCTCTGCCCGGTATCCGCGCGGCGCTGGAAGAACTTACCGAGGGTACGCTGCTGGTCAGCATTCTGGGTGCACCGTATCTATGTCCGCCTGCGCCGTTCGAGGCCACACTGCTTCTCGAGGAGCGTCTGCGCAAAGAAGCCCGGCGCGAGCGGGTCAACGTCGTGGTGTCCACCCCGGCGCCGTTGACCCTCCCCGTGGCGGGAGCGGACGCCAGCCGCTACCTGGCCGACCGCCTGACCGAACGGGGCGTCACCGTGCTCACCGAGCATGCCGTCGAGACGATCGACCGCGAGACGCAGACAGTCCAGTTCGAAGGCGGGGACAGTCTCGAATGGCAGCTGCTGCTCGCTGTGCCAGCCGCCGCACCACCGCCAGTGGTGACCAAGAGCCCACTGGCCGGGCCGTCCGGGTGGATCGAACCGGATCGGCACACCTTCGCCACGCACACCGACCGCGTCTATGCCGTCGGCGACTGCACGCTGATTCCCACCTCCACCGCGCAGTTGCCGAAGGCTGGTGTGTTCGCGGAGGCGGCCGGCAAGATCTCGGCAGCCAATCTGGCCGCGGATCTCTACGGCGGCGACCACATCACCTTCGACGGGTACGGTTTCTGCTTCCTCGAACTCCCCGGCAAGCAGGTCGCGACCGTCACCGGCGACTTCTATGCCGAGCCCCGCCCCGATGTCCGGCTCACCCCGCCGGACGAAGCCAGCTTCCGCGCCAAGCAGCAGTGGGAGCAGGAACGGCTCACCGCCTGGCTCGGCTAAGCGGGCAAGGCTGTGGAAGGGGCGCCCACCAGCGCCCGGTGCGTGGAATCTCTCCATGGTGTGGGCGGGCATGTCGAGCGGCGAGACGGCGCCCAAGAGGCCCGGCCCATGAAATCTCTCCATGGTGTGGTGGGCATCAGCGAGGGAGGCCTACGGCGAAGCCCTCGCCGACCGAGTCTGCTGGGCAAGGAGAGATTTCATGGGCCAGGCCTCTTCCTAGGCGACGGACCGCACCAAGCCTTCCTGCGCCACCGTCGCCACCAACCGGCCGTCAGCGGCGAACACCCGCCCCAGAGCCAGGCCTCTGGCTCCATGGGCGATAGGTGACACCTGATCGTAGAGCAGCCATTCGTCGGCCCGGAACGGCTGATGGAACCACATCGTGTGATCCAGCGAAGCCGTCTGCAGGCCGGGCGCTCCGATATAGGTGTTGTGCGGGACCAGGGCCGCGCCGAGCAGCGTGAGATCGCTGGCGTAGGTCAGCACACACGCGTGTGTGGTCGGCTCGTCCGGCATCTGCCCGGCGGCGCGGAACCACAACCTCGCCAAGGCCGGATGGTCCGGCGACGTCACCTTCCCGCCCGGGCGGGAGTCTCCGACATAACGGACGTCGAGTGATGCCCACTCCTTGTCCCAGGCCCCAACCGGCAGCCCGGACATCTTCTCCAGCAGCTCGCTGAGCCGGGGGCAATCCTCGGGAGCCGGTACCTCGGGCATGACGTCCTGGTGCTCCATCCCTCCCTCCGACTTGTGAAACGATGCCGTGAGATAGAAGATCGACGTGCCGTGTTGCCGCGCCACGACCCGCCGGGTGGTGAACGAACGTCCGTCGCGTACCAGCTCTACGTCGTAGACGATCGGCACCGTGGTGTCACCTGCACGCAGGAAGTACGCGTGCAGCGAATGGACGGCCCGTTCTGGTGGCACCGTCCGCACCGCGGCCATCAGTGCCTGCCCGGCCACCTGACCACCGAAGACCCGTTGGAGCCGAGTCTCGGGCTGGCGGCCGCGGAACAGATTGTCCTCGATCGTCTCGAGATCCAGGACGGCGAGCAGATCATCAAGCGAATCAGGCACAAGATCCCCTCAGTAGTTCGGACGAGTATGCGGCAGCCTTCACACCGTGCGGGCAGTGGCAGGCCGCACGGAAGCGCGGTGTTCCCACCATCGCGCGACAGCACATACGAGAACGACATACAGCCAGCCGGCCAAGACGTCCACGACGTAGTGTTCGCCACCGTAGACGAGTGTGAACCCCATCGCCAGCGGGAACAGCGCCAGGACGACCCTCAGCCCTACTCCGAGAACCGTGCCGAGAGGCACCCGCCCAACCAGCCACCGTCCGTAGAGATGCCCCACGACCGGCCACAACGCCACGACCGAGAGCAGAGCGAAGGCCGAATGCAGTGAGGGCAGCGCCGCGACCTGATTGCTCTGTGCCTGCGCGTCCTTGAGCATCACGTCGGCGAAAGACAACCCCAGCTCCCACCAGCCGCGGGTGGAGATCCGGGCGACCTCGTCGGATATCTCGCCCACCCGGGCCGCATACCACGGCGGTGCGGCCGGAAGCAGAACATAGGTGAGCAGCCCGGTGTAAGTGAGCAGCAGCACCCGGCGGATGTATCGGATCCACAACGGGCGAGACCGGAAGTAGAACACTGCCGCGATGGCCCACGGCAGCACGAAATGGGTGAAGTAGACGATGGCGACCGGCACATCCCACCAGCGAACCTGGGCCGCGTCGTAAAGTCTCTCCTGCAGCCAGACGGTCGGCAGTTCCCCGAGGAACAGCCACTCCTCGACCCGTACGAGCTCACCGATGCGCACGGTCATGCCGAGGGTGTCGGCGATGCCGCGCGTGTGGTCGTAGAGCACCAGCGCGGCCACCAGCGGTATCCAGTCGAGAAACACCCGGACGTGCTGTTGCCAGGTCCGGCCCAGTCCGGCTGCGAGAATCCCCGCGACGATCCATACCGTCTGCCCGATCCGGTCGATCGGAACACCGACATTCAGGCAATACCACAGCAGCACGGCCAGATAGAGCGCGAATCCGATCCGCCCCGGTGTCATCCAGCTGGGCAGCACCCGGCCGGCAGGCGCCAGCCAGCCACGCCACCCGCCGGTCCGGGTGTTGTCGCCAGGCGAACCGTCGTCCGGTGCCGGCTCGCCGGCGGACGTGCCGGGGTCGCGGGCCTCCCATTGTTGGTCCAGGACGTCCTCGGACTTCAGCGCAGCCTCGTCCAGCGGCTCGGTCACCTCAGCTCGATCAGTCCCGCTGGACATGTGGGTCCGGTCCCATGCTGGTTTCGTGAGCAGGAACCATCAGTCATCGAACCGATCAGGATCAGGCTCGCGAGTGACATCGGCACCGAGCTGGTTGAGCTGACCGACGAAGTCCGGATACCCGCGGTCGATGTGGTGCACCGCCGAGACCAGAGTCTCGCCTTCTGCCACCAGCCCGGCCAGCACCAGCCCGGCACCGGCTCGAATGTCGGTGGCGATCACCGGGGCACCGGACAGTGTCTCCCGGCCCCGGACCACGGCATGATGACCGTCGATCCGGACGTCGGCACCGAGGCGGGCCAGCTCGTTGACGAACATGAATCGCGCCTCGTAGACGTTCTCGGTGATCATCGCAGTGCCGTCGGCAAGCGCGTTCAGCGCCACGACCATCGGCTGCAGGTCGGTGGGGAAACCCGGGTAGGGCAAGGTGACGACATCGATGGCGCGCGGACGGCCGGACATCGCCACCCGGAAGCCGCCCTGTCCGTGTGTCTCCACCACCGCGCCGGCCGCCATCAGCTTGTCCAGAACAAGTTCCAGATGCTCGGCCCGGCCGTTGGTGACGGTGACATCGCCGCGAGTCATCAACGCGGCCACCGCCCATGTTCCGGCGACGATCCGGTCCGGAACGGTGGTGTGCTGAACCGGCCGGAGCCGATCCACGCCCTGAACCCGCAGGGTCGAGGTCCCGGCGCCATCGATCTTGGCGCCCATGTTGGTCAGCATCTCGCAGATGTCGATGATCTCCGGCTCACGCGCGACGTTGTCGAGCACGGTCTCGCCGTCGGCCAGCACGGCGGCCATCAGGATGTTCTCAGTAGCGCCGACACTCGGGAAGTCGAGTCCGATCATCGCGCCCTTGAGACCACCCGGCGCCCGTGCTACGACGTATCCGTGCTGAACCTCCACATGAGCGCCCAGCCGTTCCAAACCGGCGATGTGCATGTCGAGGCCCCTGGAGCCGATCGCATCACCGCCAGGCAGCGCCACGTCGGCAGCACCGCAACGGGCCAGCAGCGGCCCCAGTACGCAGATCGAAGCCCGCAGCCTTCGCACTAGTTCGTAAGGGGCCTCGTGAGCCACCTTCTCCGGGACGTCCACCGTGACCGTGGTGCCTTGCCGGCTGACCTCCGCCCCCAGCCTGCTGAGCAGCTCGGACATATATTCGACATCGGTGATCGCCGGCACGTCGAGCAACGAGCTGCGCCCCTCGGCGAGCAACGTGGCGGCCATCAGCTTCAGTGAGCTGTTCTTGGCGCCGCTGACATGGACGGAGCCGCGCAAGGACGCACCGCCGACGACTCGTAGTCTCTCCACCGTCTCAGTATCTCCTGTTCAGCGGGCTCATCCCGGGTATCCCAGGAATCCGAGTGTCGTCGATGGCGCCCGGCCGGATCCCCGACACCCGCCCTCTAGCGGACCAGGTGTCCCCCGGGCGGCGCCGCTTCGAGCCAGGCAAGGAACGCCGTGGACGCCGGCTCCGTCATCGATATCTCCACGGTCGTCGGACCAACCGCACAGCTCAGCACCACGTGCCCGGCCGGCAGCTCGAAATCTTCCTCGGCATCCGGAGCCCGGCGCCCGCTGACGGCGAGCTGCCCACGGCGTACCGAGCGTTTCGCCCGCGGCGAGAAACTGAAGGTACGAAACCATTCCAGGCATTCCCCGCGGTAACGCCCGATGCCGAAGACCCACCCGCCAGCCCAGCCTTCTTGGCTGCCGACCCGCATGCACATGTCGAACCCGCCCTCGCGCTGCAGAACGCCACGGCGCAAGTAGAGCACCACCAGAGCGGCGGCCACCAACGCCGCAAGGGCGATGAGTATCACCGCCACCCACGTGATCAGTGCCACCAATCACCCCCGATGTGCTTCGTCGTGCTTCTCCCGGCCTATCTGTTTCCCGCTACCTGGAGCCGAGCCCGGGCCCAACGCTGAGCGGCCTGGTCCTCGCCAACAGCAGCAAGTTCTTCTTCCACACTAGCCGCATCGATCTCGTCCGCAAGCTGGGCCACCTCGGCCAGCACCGCGACGTGGTCCTCGGAGACCGAGAGAAAACCCCGGTCCACCGCTGCGACGATGGACTCACCGGACTCTGTGCGCACCGTGACGGCGCCGGTGACCAGCAGGCCGAGCACCGGTTCGTGCCCGGCCATGATGCCGATCTCGCCTTCGGTTGTCTTGGCGACAACGATGCTCGCCGTTCCCGACCACACCTTCCGGTCAGCCGCCACAACCTCGACGTTGAGCTCTCCAGCCACACCAGTTCCTTCCCTCGACCGGTCTTCTCGTCGACCAGCCTGCCCGTGTCCTACGAGGCCAGGGTGTTGGCCTTCTTCTCCGCGTCCTCGATGTTGCCGACGTAGCTGAACGCCTGCTCAGGCAGGTGATCGTACTCGCCCTTGCAGATCGCGTCGAACGATTCGAGCGTCTCCGACAGCGGCACGAACACACCGGGCTGACCGGTGAAGGCCTCGGCGACGAACATGTTCTGAGACAGGAACCGCTGCAACCGGCGGGCCCGGTTAACCGTGATCTTGTCCTCTTCGGACAGCTCGTCGATACCCATGATCGCGATGATGTCCTGCAGATCCTTGTACTTCTGCAGGATCTCCTTCACCCGGCTGGCGATCCGGTAGTGCTCCTCGCCGATGTACTGCGGGTCGAGGATCCGGCTCGACGAGTCGAGCGGGTCCACCGCCGGGTAGATGCCGAGCTGCGAAATGGGCCGCGACAGCACGGTCCGCGCGTCGAGGTGAGCGAAGGCCGTGTGCGGCGCGGGGTCGGTGATGTCGTCCGCGGGAACGTAGATCGCCTGCATCGAGGTGATGGAGTGACCCCGAGTGGAGGTGATGCGCTCCTGGAGCTCACCCATCTCGTCAGCCAGCGTCGGCTGGTAACCCACCGCCGAGGGCATCCGGCCCAGCAGGGTGGACACCTCCTGGCCGGCCTGGGTGAACCGGAAGATGTTGTCGATGAACAGCAGCACGTCCTGGTTCTTCACATCGCGGAAGTACTCCGCCATGGTCAGCGCCGACAACGCCACCCGCATCCGGGTGCCCGGAGGCTCGTCCATCTGACCGAAGACCAGCGCGGTGTCTTTCAGGACGTCGGCTTCGGCCATCTCGACCCAGAGGTCGTTACCCTCACGGGTACGTTCCCCGACCCCGGCGAAGACCGACGTACCACCGAAGTTCCGGGCCACTCGGGTGATCATCTCCTGGATCAGCACCGTCTTGCCCACACCGGCACCACCGAACAGGCCGATCTTTCCACCCTGGATGTACGGGGTGAGCAGATCAAGCACCTTGATGCCGGTCTCGAGCATCTGCGTGCTGCCCTCGAGCTGATCGAATGGCGGCGGCTTGCGGTGGATGACCCAGCGGTCATCCGCCTTGATCTCGGATTCGTCGACATCAAGCGGCTGGCCGAGGGCGTTGAACACGTGGCCCTTGACACCATCACCGACGGGCACGCTGATTCCCGTGCCGGTGTCCGTGACCGTCGCGCCGCGAACCAGCCCATCGGTCGGTTGCATCGAAATGGCCCGCACCAGGCCGTCGCCGATGTGCTGCTCGACCTCAAGGGTGAGCGTGCGGTTGCCGCCCGATGCCTCGGACAACTCGATGTTCGTGGTGAGCGCGTTGTAGATCTCCGGCATGTGACCTTCGCCGAATTCGACGTCGACGGTCGGCCCGATCACCCGCACCACGCGACCGGTCTTGACCGCGGTCTCCTCAACAGTGGCAGTCATATCTCCTACTCACTTCCTGCAGCCGCCAGCGCGTTCGCGCCACCGACGATTTCGCTGATCTCTTGGGTGATCTCGGCCTGACGGGCCGAGTTGGCCTGCCGAGTCAAGTTCTCTTGCAGCTCTCCTGCGTTGTCCGTCGCCGCCTTCATGGCCCTACGACGCGCCGCCCACTCGGAGGCCGCGGCGTCGAGCAACGTCGTATACACGAGATTACCCGCATAGGACGGGAGCAATGCGTCGAGGACCTCCTCCGCGGAGGGCTCGAAGTCGTACAACGGCAGCGCCTCGTCGTCGGCCGGCCGGGAACTCGGCGCCGGAGCCGCGGTTTCGGGCTCGGCCTGCTCTGGTCCACCGGCCGCCTCCACACGATGTAACGGCTCAGGCACGTCTTCCACCACGATCGGGAACAGCCGCCGGGCCCGGACCTCCTGGCTCACCATGTTCTTGAAGTGAGTGGAGACCACGTGGATCTCGTCGACCCCGCCGTCCTCGGTAGGCGTGTTGATGGCATCGAGCAGGTCGTCCGCGATCTGACGGGCCTGGGCGTATGTCGGCTTGCCGGTGAAATCGACGTACTCACCGAACAACTCACGGCCCCGGAAGCGGAACCAGTTGACGCCCTTCTTCCCAACCACGTAGGGGCGGACTTCCTGGCCCTGTTCGTGCAGCAGGCCGGTAAGCGCCTCAGCCTGCCGGATGACGTTGGCCGAGTACGCTCCGGCGAATCCACGGTCGGAGGTGACCACCAGCACCGCCGAGCGTTGCGGTGTGCCGGCGCCCTCCAGCAGGTGATGGTCGAGATTCGACCGCGCGGCGGCGGCCTCCAACGCACGCACCAGCGCCTGGCTGTACGGCTTGGCCGCGTCGGCCAGCTGCTGGGCCTTGACGATCCGCGAGGCGGCGATCAATTCCTGCGCCTTGGTGATCTTCTTCATGGACTCGGTGGAACGAATCCGCCGCTTGAGCTCACGAAGCTCTGCGCCCACTGATCAGCACCTCCTCTCGTTGTCCGATGTCGCCGTTGGCTCAAATCTGCCCGGACGTCGTTGGCTCACGGCGAGGGAGCCCCGGTTTCGCCCTGGGGACCGGCCACCTGCTGCACGTCCTGGGCGGAGCGCCGCCGACGACGCAGCGTGACCTGGTCTTCCTCGCCCTCTTCCATCGCCTCGACCGGCTCGTCCTTGATCAAGGGCTGACCGCTCGCGGTGACGAACTGCTGCTTGAAGGTGTCGATCGCCTGCTCGAGCAACGACGCGTCGTCGTCGGAGAGCTTTCCTGTGGAACGAATCGATTCCAGCACCGCGGAGTGCTCACGGCTCAGGTAGTCGAGGAACTCGGCCTCGAACCGGCGAATGTCCTCGACCGGAACCTCGTCGAGGCGCCCGGTCGTGGCAGCCCAGATGGAGGCCACTTGACGCTCGACGGGCACCGGCGCACCTTGGGGCTGCTTCAGCAGTTCAGTGACCCGCTCACCTCGGTCCAGCTGGGCACGGCTGGCCGGGTCCAGATCGGATGCGAACGCGGCGAACGCCTTCAGCTCGTTGTACTGGGCCAGATCGAGTCGCAGGGTACCCGAGACCTTCTTCATGGCCTTGATCTGTGCGTCACCACCGACGCGGGACACCGAGATACCGACGTTGACCGCCGGCCGGATACCCGAGTGGAACAGATCCGATTCCAGGAAGCACTGACCGTCGGTGATCGAGATCACGTTCGTGGGGATGTACGCGGAGACGTCGTTGGCCTTCGTCTCGATGATCGGCAGACCGGTCATCGAGCCGGCGCCGAGTTTGTCGGAGAGCTTCGCGCAGCGCTCCAGCAGGCGCGAGTGCAGGTAGAACACGTCCCCTGGGTAAGCTTCACGGCCCGGCGGGCGCCGCAGCAGCAGCGAGATCGCGCGGTAGGCCTCGGCCTGCTTGGTGAGGTCGTCGAAGACGATCAGTACGTGGTAGCCCTGGTACATCCAGTGCTGGCCGATGGCCGAGCCGGTGTAGGGCGACAGGTACTTGAAGCCGGCGGCGTCAGACGCGGGGGCGGCGACGATGGTCGTGTACTCGAGCGCACCAGACTCTTCGAGCTGCTTACGCACACCCGCGATGGTCGAGCCCTTCTGGCCGGTAGCGACGTAGATGCAGCGCACCTGCTGCTTCGGGTCGCCGCTCTTCCAGTTGTCGACCTGGTTGAGGATGGTGTCGACGGCGACCGTGGTCTTACCGGTCTGCCGGTCACCGATGATCAGCTGCCGCTGGCCCCGGCCGATCGGAGTCATCGCGTCGATCGCCTTGATACCGGTCTGCAACGGCTCGGAGACACTCTGCCGGTTGATGACCGACGGTGCCTGGAGCTCGAGGGCACGACGTCCTTCCGCCTCGATCTCGCCGAGCCCGTCCAGCGGGTTGCCCAGCGGGTCGACGGTACGGCCGAGGAAGCCGTCGCCGACCGGCACCGAAAGGACCTCACCGGTACGGCGAACCGTCTGTCCTTCTTCGATGCCTTGGTACTCACCGAGCACCACGACACCGATCTCGCGTATCTCGAGGTTGAGTGCGAGGCCAAGAGTGCCGTTCTCGAACTCCAGCAGCTCGTTGGCCATCGCCGAGTGCAGTCCTTCGACGTGAGCGATGCCGTCGCCGGCGTCCACAACCCGGCCGACCTCTTCGCGAGAGGCCTCCGGCGCGTACGACTGGACGTGTCGCTCGATCGCGTCCCGGATCTCTTCCGGCCGGATCGTCAGCTCCGCCATCTTTTGGTCCCTACTCTTTCGTCTTCGAACCCGGTGGGTTGTCCTGTCTCAAACCAGTGTGAACGGCACCTGAGCGCCGACAAAGTCACCTCGACACGCCGAATTTGCGGCGGATGTCCTCCAGCCGCTGTGCGACGCTTCCGTCGATCACCTCGTCGCCGACCCGGACCACGATTCCGCCCAGCACGTCCGGGTCGACTTCGATCTGCAGATCCACGTCCCGGTTATAGATACGGCCCAAGACCGCCACCAGACGTTGCTCCTGGTCAGCGCTTATTGGGGCCGCAACCTTGATTCTGGCCAGCAAGTGCTCGCGACGGCGGGCCGACTGGTCGACCAACGCGGCCAACGCTTCACTCAGCTGCCGCCCGCGCGGGTTGGTCACCAGCTGCCGCACGAACCCGGCGGTGGTTTCATCCACCTGGCCACCGATGAGCCCATCCAGCAGGTCGGCTCGTGCCTCGGCAGCCACCGACGGATCCGACAACGTCTGCCGTAGCTCGTCGTCACCGGCCACGAGTCGGTCGACCCGGAACAGCTCGTCCTCGACATCGTCGAGGCGGCCCGCCTGCTCGGCCGCGATCAAGCCGGCCTCGAAACCAAGTGCCTCGACAGCGTCGACAAGATCAGTGCTGCTGTTCCAGCGCCGTCCGGCCACATCCACGACCACCTCGAGCGCGGCGCTGCTGATCTTGCCATCGAAGACAGACCTGGCCAGCGCCACCCGAGCGGCGGTCTCAGTGCCGGAATCGGACAGTGCGCTGCGCAGTGCCGACGCGCTTGCCAACGCGTTGGACACCTGCAGCAGCTCACCCGACAGCCCGGCGTCGGAGGGCGCGCGCTCGGAGAGTGCGGTACGAGCGGCTTCGAACGAGGTCCGGCTGGAACCCAGCATCAGCGCGTCTCCTGCTCTTCCGCCGCCACGGATTCGAGGTCGGCGATGAAGCGATCGACAGTGGCGCTGACCTTCTGCTCGTCCAGCGTCTCGCCGACGATCTTCTCCGCCAGGTCGGTAGCGAGCCGGCCGACGTCACGGGCGAGCACGTTGCGTACCCGGTCCGCCTCGGCCGACAGCTGAACCTCGGCCCGCTCGGCCACCGCGGAGGCGGCCTCCTGAGCTTCGGTCCGCGCCTCGGTCACGATCGACTGCCGCTCTGCCTGGGCCTCGGCCCGGATCTGTGCGGCATCGGATCTGGCCTCGGCCAGCTGCTCGCGGTACTGCTCGAGCAGCACGTGAGCCTCGTTGCGCTCACGCTCGGCCTGTTCCAGCTTCTGCTCGATGCCCTCGGACCGGGCGTCGAGCGCGGTCTTCATCTTGGGCAGGACGTACTTCCAGAAGATCCAGAACAGGACCGCGAAACACACCGCCGACCAGAAGATGTCATAAAACGGAGGCAGGAACAGATCGATGCCCTCGGGGACACCGTCGTCCTCCGCCGCCTGCGGATTCGTTTCTCGAGTCATCTCTAGTACAAGAACCCGGCGATGATGCCCAGCAGCGCCAGCGCTTCGACGAGCGCGATGCCGATGAACATGTTGACTCGCAGCACCGCGGTGGCCTCGGGCTGGCGAGCCATACCCTCGAGCGCCTTGCCGATCAGCAGACCCAGACCGATACCCGGTCCCAGTGTCGCCAGACCGTAGCCGATGACAGCGAGGTTGCCCTCAACCTGAGCGAGAAGCTCCACGTTACTTATCCCTTTCTACTTGGCGACCGAGCGGTTGCTGCGGCCGTCGAGCGTCATGTCAGTGACTTTCACTCTCGGCACCGGCGATGTACAAGGCGGTCAGGAGAGTGAAGATGTAAGCCTGCAGCACCGAGATGAGGATCTCGAATGCGGTGACGCCGAGTCCCATCGCCGCTGCGCCCAAGCCGAGCGGCCGAAGAATCCAGTCGGCTTCCAGCAGCAGGTAATGGGCACCGGCGAAGAACAACACCAGCATCAGGTGTCCGGCCATCATGTTGGCCAGGAGACGGATGGTCAGCGTGATCGGGCGCAGGATGAAAGTCGAGAGGAACTCGATCGGTGTCAGGAGGATGTACACCGGTATCGGAACGCCGGGCGGAAACAGGTTCACCTTCATGTACTGGCCGAACCCGTGCTTACGGATCCCGGCGATGTTGAACACCAGCCACGAGATCACCGCGAGCATCGCCGGCACCGCCACCACGCTGGTACCCGCCAGGTTGAGCCCTGGCACGATGCCGGCGAGGTTCAGCGCAAGGATGAAGAAGAACAGAGTGACCAGGTACGGAAGGTACCGGCGCCCTTTCTCCCCCATGATCGAGTCGATGACATAGGTCTGGACGAAGTTGACCGCGAGTTCGCCGATGTTCTGCAGCCCGCGAGGCACCACCTGCGGCCGCCGGAAAGCGAGGATGAACAGCGTGGCGATCGCCACGGTCATGAGCACCTGGATCATGTTGACCCGGGTGAACTCGAACGGCGTTCCCTCGAACAAGATGGCCGGCGGGAAGAAATCGACCAGCGACGGGGTGTGGAACCCCTCGCCTTCAGCGATCAGGTCAGTCGTCGGCATGAGCGCGCTCAGGATCGTCTCCGTTGGCTTCAGGGCCCGGCGCATCGTCCCGGCCGTATCGCTTATAGATGATGTATCCCGACAGGACGAAACCCACGACGAGGCCCACGGGAAGCCCGGCGGACCAACCGGTGAGTTTGTCCACCCCGAACCCGATCAGGCCGTAGAGTGCGGGCCCGGCGAGCAGGGTACCCATGACATGCCAAACAACGGACTCCCCACCTTGCGGGAGATGTGTCCGGCTGCTCATGCGGCGCCCCGACCATACCAAGTGACAACCACTGCTCTGTCACACACCCCCGGGCACCTCCACGTAAGGAATCCGGCTACGCATCAAAACGATCATTTCAGCAGCGAGCCAGCCTGCGACACCGACAACCAGTGCCAGGAAGAAGGCCGTGCGATGGAAGAACTCGGCGTCGCGGATGGAGGCCATGATGACGATCAGCACAACCATCTTCACGAACCACGCTGCCATGACGACGCCGACGAACGGGGCGTTGTCGAGTCGGGCGGCGAGCACACCGGTGACAACCGTCAGGCCGAAGAACGCCACCGGAATCGCCAGCCCGAGCAAGATGCCGAAACCGACCTCAGAACCACCGAGCAGCCAGCCGGCGGCCGTGGCCACCGGCATCAGAACGGCTAGACCAAGTCCCGCGACGACGAGCACCCGGCGCATCGGTCCCGCGAACGACGAGGGCTTGTGGGGCGATCCGGGGACGCCGGCTGTCTCCGCGGCGGCCACGTCTTTTCCCGCGGCTTCCGTGCCGGCCGGCGAACCCGCGGTGGGTGGAGTCGAATCAGACACGGGTCCAGAGCCTACGTGGTCATCCCGCTTTTGCCCTAAACCGGCCCGGCCGGTGGTCGCTGATGTCGGGTGCCCTCAGTCGCTCGGCAATGCCGTGTCCCTCTGCAGAAGTCTCCGCGGGCGGCGGGTGGTGAAGGCGATCAGCACCAGGATCGCCACGCCGAGCAAGGCGTACGTCGTCCATCCGCCGACGAGCGCGATGACGACGACGCCACCGGAGACGAGGGCCGCCCACACCCACATGATGGCCGCTGCCCGCCCTTCGGAATGGCCGACCTCAAGCAAGCGGTGATGCAGGTGTTTCTTGTCCGGTGAGTTGAACATACGGCCCTCACGGGTGCGGCGCACTATCGCCAGCAGCATGTCGAGGAACGGCAACGCGATCACCGCCGCCGGGAGGATCAACGGCAGCAGGGTCAGCAAGAAGCTCGACTCGTCCACGTCCTGACTGGCTGAACGGCCGGTCAGGGTGATGGAGCCGGCAGCCAGAAGCAGCCCGATGAGCATCGCCCCGGAGTCGCCCATGAATATCTTGGCCGGCGAGACGTTATGAGGCAGGAAACCCGCGCACATCCCCATGAGCACCACCGCCACCAGCGCCGGAGTGGTCATCCGGGTGTCGCCCTGCTCCACAGCGAGCAGGTAGGTGTAGGAGAAGAACGCGGCCGCGCCGATGCCCACCACACCGGCGGCCAGACCGTCCAGCCCGTCGATGAAGTTGACCGCGTTCGCGGTACCCACCACCAGCAGCACCGTCAGCAAAGCCCGCTGGGAGGGATCGAGGGTGAACACGCCGTTCGGCAACGGCAGCCACAACAGCTCGACACCCTGGACAACGAGCAGTCCCGCGGCGAGCATCTGTCCGGCGAATTTCGCCAGCGCCGACAGGTCCCAGATGTCGTCGGCCACCCCGACCAGGCAGATGACGATCGCCGCTGTGATCAGCGCCTGCGCGTCCGTGGACTCGACGAACACGTCACGCATCCTGGGCAGATAGCTGGCCACCAGCATGGCGCCCAGGAGTCCGAGCAACATGGCCACGCCGCCCATCCGCGGGACCACGCCTTTGTGCACGTCACGCGCCCGTGGTGGCGGGATAGCTCCCACCCAGTGCGCGATCCGCCCGAACAGCGCCACCATCAGGTAGGTGATCGACGCGGCGACGAAGAACGTCAGTAAATACTCGCGCACCGGACAACAGCGCCTTTCAGCGGCCGGAAACCCGACACCTCGCGGGACACCAGTGGTTCCAGTCTTCCTCCACCTGGGTCAACTCTATTCGAGTGCGGGGCACTCGCTGATCCGGTCGCCCGAGCGCGGGGCGTCACTCCCGGGCCGCCTCTTCGGCTGCTTTGCGCGCGGCCGCCTCTGCCGCGGTCTCGCCTGCGTCGGGCCCCTCCGCGGCGCTGGTATCCGGTGTGTCGCCGGCCGCGGGGTCAGTCTGCCCGGCGTCGGCTGCGGCGTCAGGGGCAGCCTCTGCCTCCGGAGCACCGTCGGCCTCGGGGGCCAGGATCTCGGGCACTACCTCGCGCAACCGCTCGAGGCTGATCGCACCGGCACGGATCACCCGAGGCACCTCACCGGTGACGTCAACAATGGTGGACGGAACATCTGCACTGGTGAGTCCGGCCTCGAGGTACACCGCGACCGAGTTGCCCAGCTGGTCACGCGCCTCCTGCGCGGTCCGGGCAGGAGGCTGTCCCGACAGGTTGGCGCTGCTCACCCCCATGGGACCGGTCTCGCGCAGCAAATCGAGCGCTACCTCGTGTTCGGGCATGCGGACCACCACAGTGCCGCCCGTGTCTCCGAGGTTCCAGCTCAAGGAGGGCTGCTCGCGGCACAACAAGCTCAGCGCGCCGGGCCAGAACACCGCTGCCAGCGCCTCGGCGGCCTCATTGGAAACGGCCACACCCGTCCATGCTTCGCCGGTACCGACGAGCACCGGGACCGGCATGTCCGGGCCGCGGCCCTTGGCCTCCAGCAGCTTGGTGATGGCGTCGGGGGAGAATGCGTCGGCGCCGATCCCGTACACCGTGTCGGTGGGCAGGACGACGAGACGCCCGGCTCTAACCGTCCGGACCGCCACATTGATCCCACGCTTGCGTCGTGCCTCGTCCGCGCAGTCATAGAGCAAAGCCACGTCACGTATTTAACCGCTTCGGGCGGCTCCGTTCCCACCTGGGGTGAGGTTCGACACCCAATCCCGCGGCGTGAGTGGCCGCAACGGCTCAGCGACGAGTCGCCGTCAGGAATCGAGGCCGCCTGTTCAGGTCGAGATGATCGGCCACATCCGCCCACCGTCCCGTGGACCGGAACACCTCCGGAGCGGACGTGCCCTGTTCATCCGCGTGCTCGGCGATGACAACGCCTTCGGGGCGCAGCAGGCGGTATGCCACCGATTCGAGGACTCGCATCGCGTCCAGCCCGTCCGGTCCGGACCACAAAGCCACGGCGGGATCGTGCTCGGCCACCTCCGGGTCGCGGATCACGGCCCCGGTGGGCACATAAGGCGGGTTGGCGACCACCACGTCGACGGATCCGATGAGCATCGACATGCTCCGTTCGACGATGCCGCCGACGTCATCGCGATGTACAACAACTGAGGCTCCGGCAGCATTGCGCCGCAGCCACTCCACGGCGTCGTCATCGGACTCGACCGCGTGCACCACACACGGCCGGACCTCGCGCGCGACGGAGATGGCGATGGCACCGGAGCCGGCGAACATGTCCACCACGACCGGCACACGACCGGCACGTACTAAGGCTTTCGCCGCGTCGACCGCCGCGCCGGCCGTCAGCTCGGTTTCCGGGCGCGGAGAGAACACCCCTGGCCCCACCTGCAAGGTCAGGTACCGAAAATGAGCCACACCGGTCACGTGTTGAAGTGGTTCGCGGGCGGCGCGGCGCTCGACCAGCCGGCCGAAGTCCTCGGCGAACGACGCCGGCGGTTCCGGCGCCGTGATCAGTTCGGAGCGTTCGATACCCAGCACGTAGGCGGCCAGCACCTCGGCGTCGTGGCGAGGCGAAGGCACCCCCGCCTCGGCCAACCGCTGAGCGGCGAGCCGCACCTGTTCGGCGAGCGCGGTCACGGCTTGCCCATCGGCGCGACGGCTGCACCTCTTCGATACCAGGAACGTGCCTTGAATCGACTCAAAGGGCTTCTTCTTTCAGTTCTCGGTATCGAAGTGCGGGCGCCGGCGCGCTCACTCGCCGGACTCGGGGATTCGCGCATTTGTATCGGCATCGACCAGCGCCTGCACCACAGCTTCGAGGTCACCGTCGAGCACGGCGTCGAGATTGTGCGACTTGTAGCCGATACGGTGGTCGGAGATCCGGTTCTCCGGGAAGTTGTAGGTGCGGACTCGCTCGGAGCGGTCCACCGTGCGGATCTGGCTGCGCCGGGCGTCGGCGGCTTCTTTGTCGGCCTCTTCTTGCGCGGCGGCCAGCAGCCGGGCACGCAGCATCCGCATCGCCTGTTCCTTGTTCTGCAGCTGGCTCTTCTCATTTTGACAAGACACGACGATACCGCTGGGCAGATGCGTGATGCGCACCGCCGAATCGGTCGTGTTCACGCTCTGCCCGCCGGGACCGGAGGAACGGAACACATCGATCCGGATATCGTTGGCGTTGATCTCGACCTCGGTGTCGTCGTCTGCCTCGGGCAGCACCAGAACGCCGGCGGCGGAGGTGTGAATCCGGCCTTGGCTTTCGGTGACCGGCACCCGCTGTACTCGGTGGACACCGCCTTCGAACTTCAGCCGCGCATACGGAGCCATCCCCGGTTCGGGCACACCACGGGCTTTGACCGCGACGGAGACGTCCCGGTAGCCGCCGAGATCAGACTCTTCAGCGGCGATGATCTCGGTGCTCCAGCCGGAACGCTCCGCGAAGCGCAGATACATGCGGAGCAGGTCACCGGCGAACAGCGCCGACTCCTCGCCCCCAGCACCAGCCTTGACCTCGAGAATCGCATCACGGCCGTCGTTGGGATCACGAGGCAGCAGAAGCATGCGCAGTTCGTCGGCGAGCTGTTCCTCACGAGCGGCGAGCTCGTCCGCCTCAGCGCCGAACGTGGGATCGTCGTTGGCCAGCTCGCGCGCGGCCCGGCGGTCGTCGCCTACCTGCTGCCACAACCGATAGGTCTTAACGACGGCGGTGAGCTCGGCATAGCGGCGGCCCAGCCGCCGGGCTTGCCCTTGATCAGCATGAACCGAGGGGTCGGCCAGCTTGTGCTCGAGCTCCTCATACTCAGCCTCGAGCGCCTTGACACCCTCGAACATCGTCGGGTCCTCTCTTCGGTCCAGCCCCGGTGATCGTGACCAATCCACGCCTTCACCGGACGTGATCGTGAGCACGCATGTGTCGCTATAACGACCGGATCATGCACACGATCATGGATGAGGAGGGCAGATATCCGCCCACGGATCATCCTGTCATGAGACGACGATGGCGGGCGCACGCGGCTATCGCGTGCGCCCGCCATCAGTGAAGCTATTTGGAGTCTGACTTCTTGCCGTAACGGGACTGGAACCGCGCAACGCGCCCGCCGGTGTCGAGAATCTTCTGCTTACCGGTGTAGAACGGGTGGCAGTTGGAGCAGATGTCGGCGTGGATGTTGCCGTTCTCCGCTGTGCTCCGCGTGGTGAACGTATGACCGCAGGTACAGGTAACCGTGGTCTCCACGTACTGCGGGTGGATTTCGCTCTTCATCAATGCACTCCTGGATGTATGCGTGCACCGGGTCGATACAGCACGCTGCTGAACCGTGAACCGGCACCATCTGTCCCCTGAACCGGGACCACCGATTGATTATTCCAGACCACGCCACGCTGGCCAAACGAGCGATAAGCCGAGAGAAGGAGAAGGTGAGGGCCGGTCGGCGCCGTCAGGGTTCGGTCGGGCATCGGTGAGCTCCCTCTCCGCGATCTCCGCGACGTATCCGAGCTTGCGAGGAACATCGCGGAGAACGCGCGAAAGGAGCGAATCCGCGGGCGGGACGGCGTCGACCGGCCCTCACCTTCGGCTCAGTCCTCGTCCTTCGACCCGTTTCCGCCGGGCGCCGGCATGGTCTTCTGCACCGTCATGAGGAACTCGGCGTTGCTCTTGGTCTTCTTCAGCCGGTCCAGCATGAGCTCGACCGCCTGCTGGGAGTCAAGCGCTGAAAGCACTCGGCGCAGTTGCCACATGACGGCCAGCTCTTCCTTGCCGACCAGGATCTCCTCGCGCCGTGTGCTCGACGCGTCGACGTCGATGGCAGGGTAGATCCGCTTGTCCGCGAGGTCGCGGCGCAGCCGGATCTCCATGTTGCCGGTGCCCTTGAACTCCTCGAAGATGACCTCGTCCATCTTGGAGCCGGTCTCGATCAGCGCCGTTGCCAAGATGGTCAGCGAGCCGCCGTTCTCGATGTTGCGGGCGGCACCGAAGAACTTCTTGGGCGGGTACAGCGCCGCGGAGTCGACTCCACCGGACAGGATCCGGCCACTCGCCGGTGCGGCGAGGTTGTAGGCCCGGCCAAGCCGGGTGATGCCGTCCAGCAGGATGACGACGTCGTGGCCAAGCTCGACCAGACGCTTCGCGCGCTCGATCGCGAGTTCGGCGACCGTGGTGTGGTCTTCCGCCGGGCGGTCGAAGGTGGAGGCGATCACCTCACCCTTGACCGAGCGCTGGAAGTCGGTGACCTCTTCAGGGCGCTCGTCGACCAGCACCACCATGAGGTGGGCCTCGGGGTTGTTGGTGGTGACGGCGTTGGCCAGGGCCTGCATGATGAGCGTCTTACCCGCCTTGGGCGGCGAGACGATCAAACCACGCTGCCCCTTGCCGATCGGCGCGACGAGGTCGATGACCCGGGTAGACATGTTGCCCGCGTCGGTCTCGAGGCGGAGCCGGTCCTGCGGGTACAACGGCACCAGGCGGGCGAAGTCCGGGCGCTGTTTGGCCGCTTCCGGATCGGCGCCGTTGACGGTGTCGACCCGCACGAGGGCGTTGAACTTCTGCTGCTTCTCGCCTTCGCGGGGCTGACGGACAGCACCGGTAACGGCGTCCCCCTTGCGCAAACCGTGGCGCCGGACCAGCGCCAGCGAGACATAGACGTCGTTGGGGCCGGGCAGGTAACCCGACGTGCGCACGAACGCGTAGTTGTCCAGGATGTCGATGATGCCCGCGACCGGGATCAGGACATCGTCCTCTTGGATCTGCGGCTCGTCCATCCGCTGGTCGCGGCCACCGCTACGGCGGTCACGGCTGCTGCGGCCCCGGTCGCGGCGTCGGCGGCGTCCACGCCCGCCTTGATCGTCGTCGTCATCTTGGCGATCATTGCGCCGGTCGTCCCGACGGTTCTCCTGCCGGTCGCCGTCACGGTTCTCCTGACGGCGGTTGTCCTGCCGGTCATCCCGGCGGCTGTCCTGCCGGTCATCCCGGCGGCTGTCCTGCCGATCGTCCCGGCGGTTCTCCTGCCGGTCGCCGTCACGGCTCTCCTGACGACGGCTGTCCTGCCGGTCATCCCGGCGGCTGTCCTGCCGATCGTCCCGGCGGTTCTCCTGCCGGTCGCCGTCACGGCTCTCCTGACGACGGCTGTCCTGCCGGTCATCGCGGCGGCTGTCCTGCCGGCGATTGTCGCGGCGGCGGTTGTCCTGCCGGTCGCCGTCCTGCTCACCCGGGGCCGGCTCGGCCTTGCGGGCTTCCTGCTGAGTGGAGGCGGCCTGGGCGCCGACGTCCTGGGCAGCGTCACCAGTGTTGCGCTCGCCGTTCTTCTCCCGCTCCGGCGCCGAGGTGGTAGCGGCGGTGTCCGCAGCCGAAGCCTCGGGTGCGGCCTGAGGGCGGCTTGCCCTTCGCGAGCTTCGCCGGGCCGGCTTCTCGGCGGCGGCCGGCTTCTCGGTGGCGTCGGCCGACGTCTCACCCGACGGCGAAGACTGGCTGGCAGGCGCGTTGGTAGCGCTCTTGGACGCCGGAACGTCGGACTGAGTCGCCTTGATCGCGTCGATCAGCTGCGCCTTGCGCATCCTTCCGGAGCCCTTGATGCCCAGCTGGCCGGCGACCTGCTGAAGCTCGGCGAGCACCATGCCCTCGAGACCCGGAGCGCGGTTGCGCTGCCGCTTCGCGGGTGCGCCGGGTCCGGCAGTCGATGGTGCCGTGTTGGAATCCAGCGCCTCGGAGACGCCGGGGATCTCGGTGTTTGTCACTCAGGGTCCTTCCCTGGGCCAGCACCGACAAGATGGCCGGTGCGCCTAACACCTCGGGGATGTCCCCCGAGTACGTGATTGTGCACGATGCGACTGGTGGTCAACCCTGCTTCGGAACATTGCGCATGCAAGCCCTGGAAGAGGTTTCAGATCCACGGCCTACTGCAGAGATTCCGCTACGCCATGGTTACCGACCGTGCAGTGCGTCGGTGCGTTAAGAGCGTAGCACGTGATGGCCTATTTGACCCAGACGTGCCGGGCCGCTTTCATCCCGTGTTGAGCACGACGTTTGGAGGCGAAGACTCGAACGTAGCGCCCTCGGCGTCCACCGGCAACTCCCACACATCCCAGCCGGACGCTTCACGGCGCACCAACCCCACCCCGTCTTCGCTGGTCAGAACCAAAACAGTGGGCCCAGCGCCGGACACCATCGCAGGCAGGCCGCGCTCTCGAAGGCCGGCCATCAGGGCGATCGAGGCGGGCATTGCCGGCTCCCGGTACACCTGGTGCAGACGGTCCTCGGTAGCGTCGAACAGCAGCTCAGGCCGGCGTGTCATCGCTTCGACGAGCAACGCGGCACGCCCGGCATTGTGCACGGCGTCGCGGTGTGGAACCGACGACGGCAACAACCCTCGCGCCGTTTCAGTCGACACCGGGGCGGACGGCACACAGACCACCGCCCGGATATCTGGGTGCACATCCGTCCTGGCGACACGGACCTCCCCGGACTCGCTGGTCCAGGCAATGGTGAACCCGCCGGCCAGGCACGGTGCGACGTTGTCCGGGTGTCCTTCGAGCCGGGACGCCAGCGCCAGCACCTGGTGGTCGGTGAGCCTTTCCCCATCGGTTCCGGCGGCGTCGGCCAGTGCCCGCGCGGCGAGGATTCCGGCCACGATGGCCCCGGCCGACGATCCCAGGCCGCGGCCATGCGGCAGCGTGTTCCGGCAGGACAGCTCCAAATGGACAGGCGCGGCATCGAGTTCGGCGAAGCACGCACCCATGGCGCGGACCACGAGGTGGGAGTCGTCACGGGGCACTTCCGCCGCCGCTTCACCCTCAATGCTCACTGCGAGCGACGGCGGCCAGCTTTCCTCGTACCGGCCGCCACCCGCGCTGAACTCGGCCCGGACGTCGATGGTGTCGTACCGGCCGAGTGCCAGGCCGAACGTGTCGAAACCGGGTCCGAGGTTGGCACTGGTGGCCGGCACCCGCACCCGCACCGAGTGCGTGCTGGAGTTCAACGGTTCATCCGGTCAGGCCAAGCGCGGTGGCTGCCGCAGACGCGTCGGCGGCGATCGCGAACGGCCGGATCTCGCCGTAGAACGCACTGGCGGTGTCGACGTCCTTCAGCCCGTGACCGGTCACCGTGACGACGATCAGCTGGCCGGTGTCGAGCCGGCCGTCGCGGGCCCGCTCGAGTAGTCCGGCCACCCCGGCCGCCGACGCCGGCTCGACGAAGAGCCCTTCCCGGCCGGACAGCTCCTGTTGCGCGGCAAGAATCTGCTCGTCGGTCACCGCGTCGATGAGCCCTTGGGAGTTGTCCCGCGCCTGTACGGCGAGCTCCCACGATGCGGGATTGCCGATTCGGATCGCGCTGGCGACCGTCTCGGGATTGGCTACCGGGACCCCGTGCACCAGCGGCGCCGCTCCAGCCGCCTGGAAACCCCACATGCGAGGCAACCGGGTGGCGGGGCCGTCCGCGGAGTACTCGCGGTATCCCATCCAGTACGCGGAGATGTTCCCGGCGTTGCCGACGGGCAGCACGTGGATGTCCGGAGCATCGCCGAGATCGTCGACCACCTCGAAGGCCGCGGTCTTCTGACCGGCCAGCCGGTACGGGTTCACCGAGTTGACCAGCGCTACCGGGTAGGTATCGGCCAGTTCACGGGCCAACCGGAGGCAGTCGTCGAAGTTGCCGTCCACGGCGGCGATGACGCCACCGTGCACTACGGCCTGGGCGAGTTTGGGACCGGCGATCTTGCCGTCCGGCACGAGGACGACGGGGCGCATACCGGCCCGCACGGCATAGGCCGACATCGATGCGCTGGTGTTGCCGGTGGAGGCACACACGACGGCCTCGGCGCCTTCTTCGGCGGCCTTGGACATCGCGACCGTCATGCCCCGGTCTTTGAACGAACCGGTCGGGTTGACCCCCTCGACCTTGAGGTGGACCTCGCAGCCGGTCAGCTCGGACAGCCACGGCGAGGGCACCAGCGGGGTACCGCCCTCCCGCAGCGTGACCACAGGCGTCGACGGCGTGACCGGAAGCCGTTCACGGTATTCCTCGATCACACCGCGCCACAGCCGGGTCCGGGCCACGGCGTCAACCATTCCACCAGTCATGGGGCCCATTATTCACGACGCCGGTTATTCACCCTCGACGCGCATGACGGACATGACGTCGCGCACGGTGTCGAGTCTGCTCAGGTCCTCGACCGTTGCGCTGAGCGCCTGATCGGTGGCCTTGTGGGTGACCACCACCAGCTCGGCGTCAGTGGGGCCTTCAGCTCGCTGCCGGACGGTCTCGATCGATACATCGTGTTTGGCGAACACGTTGGCGACGTTCGCCAGCACACCCGCGCGGTCGTCCACGCCGAGGCTGATGTGATAGCGCGTCACCGTCTCGCCCATGGGCCGCACCGGACGGTCGGCGTACCACGACCCGCCCGGGCCCACGACGCCGCCGGCACGATTGCGGGCCACCGTCACGAGGTCGCCCAGCACGGCGCTGGCCGTCGGCGCCCCTCCGGCGCCGGGACCGTAGAACATCAACTGACCGGCGTACTCGGCTTCGACGAAGACGGCGTTGTAGGCGCCGCGGACTCCGGCCAGCGGATGTGTCCGGGGGATCATCGCGGGGTGCACCCGCACGCCGACCGTGCTACCACCGTTGGTCAGCTCGCAGATGGCGAGCAGCTTGACGACCGCCCCCATGGCCCGGGCGCTGGCGACGTCGGCCGACGTGACGTTGGCGATACCTTCGCGGTGCACGTCCGCCGAGGTGACTGGGGAGTGGAAGGCGATACCGGCCAGGATGGCAGCCTTTGCCGAGGCATCGAACCCCTCGACGTCGGCGGTGGGGTCGGCCTCGGCATAGCCGAGCGCCTGTGCCTCCTCCAGCGCCTCCGCGAAACCGGTGCCGTTGGAATCCATCTGGTCGAGGATGTAGTTGGTGGTCCCGTTGACGATGCCGAGAACCCGGGTGACGTGGTCGCCGGCCAGGGATTCCCGCAACGGGCGCAGCAACGGGATGGCACCGGCCACCGCTGCCTCGTAGTACAGGTCGACGCCGTGTTTGTCGGCCGCGGTATGCAGTGCGTGGCCGTCGTCGGCCAGCAGCGCCTTGTTGGCCGTGACCACGGACTTGCCCCGCTCCATCGCAGCAAGGATCAGCCCCCGCGCCGGCTCGATCCCGCCGACCACTTCCACCACCAAGTCGACGTCGGGTCTGCTCACGAGTCCAGCCGCATCGGTGGTGAACAGGCTGGGGTCGACTCCCGTCGCTGACCGGTCACGTTCCAGCCGCCGAACCGCCACACCGGCGAGCTCCAGCTGTGCTCCGGCCCTGGCCGCCAGATCAGCGGAGTGCTCCGTCAGCTGCCGGGCGACCTCCGACCCGACAACGCCACAGCCCAGGAGCGCCACTCGCAGAGTGTTCATCTGCGTCCTCCCTCATCTACGAGGTCCACCACAGGCCCCGCCTTCACACGCCGAACCGCTCCAGTCTCGGCGACCAGTGGAGGATCTGGCGTCATCCGTCCATGATGCGAGACATCCATCTCAGAATACGTAGTCAACGCCGTAGATCCTCCAGCGGCTCGATGCTCGGCTCAGAACTCCTATGCTTATCCACGGTCACCAGAGGTCGCGCTGCCCGTTTACACATGAAACGCTCTGCGGACACGGGGCACAAGCGATCGAAGCACGGAGGAGATAGTGGGTGGCGCGAGCCAAGACCCGTCCAGCCAGTTCTATGCAGGCCATGTACCTGAGTCGGGCGAACCACCCCGGGACGGCCGCGCCCCTGCCGTCATCCGGGTGGGCCGCGCTGCCGACAACGACATCGTCATCGACGATCTTCTCACTGCCCGCCACCACGCGCGGCTGACCGCTAACGGCGCCGGCTTCGACCTCGAGGACCTCAGCGGCCATCACCAGACTTTCGCCCGAGGCGAGTTGGTCACGCACCGGGCGCGCGTGCACCCGGACGACGTCGTCACCTTCGGCAAGGCTCGGTTCGTCATCGGGCCGGATGGTCTCACCGCGCTGCCCGACGCACCGGCTGACGGAGGGCTCGTCGTCCGTGACCTGCACTACACGCTGCCCAAGGGACCAACACTCACCGAGAACATCAACCTCGAGCTCACGGGGTCACGGCTGGTAGCGGTCATCGGCCCGTCCGGGGCCGGCAAGTCCACGCTGCTCCGTCTGCTCAACGGCGAGCTCGAGCCCACCCGCGGATCAGTGCACTATCAGGGCTTCGACACCCACCATAATCAGGAGGAGATCCACGGCCGTATCGGCGTGGTCCCGCAGCACACGATTGCCCATGATCAGCTGACTGCCCGCCGGGCGCTGCGCTACACCGCCGAGCTGCGTCTCTCGCACGACACCACCGCCAAAGAACGCAAGAAGCGGGTCGGCGACGTGCTCGCAGAACTCGGCCTCGCCGATCACGGCGGCACCAGGATCGAGCAACTCTCCGGCGGTCAGCAGCGCCGGCTGGCCATCGGCTTCGAGCTGATCACCCGGCCCTCGCTGCTGATCCTCGACGAACCGACATCCGGTCTCGACCCGGCGCTGGTCCGCCAGATCATGACCGGGCTGCGCACGCTGGCCGACGACGGCCGGCTCGTCGTCGTCACCACCCATGATCTCGCCCATCTCGACATCTGCGACGACGTGCTGATCATGTTGCCCGGTGGGCGCATCGAGTACTACGGTCCCCCGGACGGGATCGAGGATCATTTCGGGACCACCGACTGGGCCGACATCTTCGAGATGCTCAAGGACCCGGCGTCCCGCCCGTCAGCGCAGCCGCAGCCCGATGCGTCCATGGGGCAGCAGGCCACGAAGCCGCTGCCGCAGACACGCCTGTCCCCCGGGCCGAGCCCGGCGTCGGGCCGTGCGGCGCCGGCGCCAGCAACCAGGCAGAGCGCCACCCCGATCGCCAAGGGTCCGACCCGGCGGCTCGGCCGGCTGCCGGCCAAGCTGCTGCGCCGGGACCAAACCCCGGGCCCTGAACTGGTAGGCCCCAAGGCCGCCGCCGACGATCGCCGGACCCGGCAGCAGATGTGGGTCCTCTGCCGGCGGCAGCTCCGGCTCATCTTCGCCGACCGGCCGTTCGCCGTATTCATGCTGGCGCTACCGGTGGGGCTGGCGGTCCTCGGATTCGTCATCCCGAACGAGACCGGGCTCGGCCGCCCGCTGAGCCCGAGCAGCACCGAGGCCATGCGGCTGCTGATCATCATGGTGGTCGGTTCGGCCTTCATGGGTATGGCCGCGACCGTGCGCGACCTCGTCGCCGAGCGGCGGATCTACCGCCACGAACGAGCGGCCGGGCTGATACCCGATGCCTACCTCGGCTCGAAACTCGTCGTCTTCGGCTTCTTCGCCGTCCTCCAGGCGGTCATCCTGCTGACGTTGACCCTGTCGGTACGTGAGGGACCCGAGGACGGCGTCATCATCGGCACCGGCACGTTCGAACTCGGTGTGGCACTGGCATCGACGGCCGTTGTCTCGGCGATCCTCGGGCTGCTGATCTCCTCGCTGGTGTCCACGCCCGAGCAGACCATGCCACCGCTGGTGGTGGTCGTCATGACCCAGCTGGTGCTGTGTGGCGGGTTGATCGAGATCACCGGGCGAGCATTCGTCGACCAGCTGTCCTGGCTGACCCCCAGCCGCTGGGGCTACGCGATGGCCGCCTCGACGGTCGATATCACCGGCTTGGTCCCGCACGCACCGGACGACATCCTCTGGCGACACCACGGCGTCGCCTGGATCGGTGCGCTGCTGGCGCTCAGCGCGATCGGATTCGGTGCCGTCTACCTCACCCGGCTTCGTCTGCGCGCCCCCTGACCTGCGGCTCGCACTCACTACCCTCGGTGATCGTCAGCAGATCCCGGCCTTGTCCTCTCGGTGACGCGGCGATCATCAACGAGAGGGGCGAGCCAGGATGACTTTCTCCGGATCCAGGATGATCTTGTCGTGCCCGGACTTGGGACCACGGATGATCCGGCGGCGCACCGCACCGGAAATGGTGTCGATCAGGATGGTCACGAGAACCACCACGATCAGCGCCATGCCCGCGGTGCCCCAGTTCCGGAACTCGATGTTCTGCTGCAGCATCGTCCCGATGCCACCGGCACCCACCACACCCAGCACCGCCGAGGCGCGGATATTGATCTCGAAGCGGTACAGCCAGAACGCAATGATCTCAGGCATGACCTGTGGGATGACGGCCCAGCGCACTCGCTGCGCCTTCGATCCGCCTGCCGCGTCGGCGGCCTCGACCGGGCCACGGTCGCACCCCTCGATGATCTCGGCGGACAGTTTGCCGATGGTTCCGGTGGAGCTCAACCCGATGGCGATGGTCCCCGCAAGCGGACCGAGGCCGAAGATCGGGATCAACGCCACCGCGAAGATGATCTCCGGGATGGCCCGCGGGATGTTCAGCAGCTGGCGGGTGACAACGACGCTGCCCCGCCCGGAGATGTTCTGCGCCGCCAGGAAGGCCAGCGGGAATGACAGCACCGCCGCGATCATGGTGCCCAGCCAGGCGATCGCCACCGACTCCCACATGGACTCCAGCGCCTGTGGCAGGTCGGCGAGATCGAGGTCGGTGAACATCAACCGGGCGATGTTCCACAACTCACCGGGGGCATCCGGCAACCGGTCCCACCGGGCGTCCACGCTGACGGCCGCGCCAAGGAAACCACCGACCACCGCGACGGTGACGATCAGCCGGAACCAGTTGAACGGCTTCTCCGGGCGTACCGCGCGCTCGAAGCGGGCTTCGCTGGCCGTCTGGGTGCGTGTCCGGCTCACAGCAACCGCCTCCGCAACGCCATCGAGATCCTTTCCACGACGATCACCACGATGAGGAAGCCCACGACCACACCCCAGACCCGGTCCCACTGGCCGTGGCTGCGGTAGAAGTCGATAACGGAGCCGATCCCGCCGGCGCCGACAAATCCCAGGACCGCCGAAGCGCGCAGGTTCAGCTCGAAGCAGTACATCGAGAACGACGTGTAGGCGGGCAGGACCTGCGGAAGTACCGCGGTCCGGAGCATCTGCACGTGTGACGCTCCGCTTGCTCGGGCCGCCTCAACCGGTCCGTGATTGATCCCGTCGATCGTGTCCGACGTCAGCTTCGTGACGACACCGATCGAGAAGAAGAACAGGGCGAGCATGCCCGGCAGCGCACCGATGCCGACGGCGGCGACGAACAGCAGCGCCCACAACAGGTCCGGAATGGACCGGATGATGTTGTTGAACAGTTTGATCGCGGCATAGGCGACCCGGTTGGGCGCGCCGAGTTTGGAGTTGAACAACGCCAGCGGCAACGCCACCAGCGCCCCGCTGATGGTGCTCACCAGCGCCATCAGCAGGGTCTCGAGGAACCCGTCCCGGGCCCGCGCCCCGGTCAACGCTGCGAAGTCGATCTCACCGAGCCCGCGCATGGGCGCGTTGGGACGGGTCAGCCCGTCCCAGATGTCGGTGATGGAGAAGCCCACGCCGTATCGCCAGTCGGCGCCGGTGGCGATGGTCAAGGCGACCAGCACGACGAACCCGCCGGCCATGAACAAGCTCGGCCGCGGCTTCTTCGGCCGCTCGACGGGCGCGGTGGTACTGGACGCCGTTCCCCCGGTGGGGTGGGGATCGGTCTGGCTCACAGGGCGGCCTCGGCCTCGAGGACGTCGTCGGCGGTGAGGCTACGACCGTAGATCTGCTCGAAGACCTTCTCGTCGGCTTCGGCCCCGGGGCCGTCGAATACCAGCCGGCCACCGCGCAATCCGATGACGCGGTCGGCGTACTCGCGAGCCAGATCGAGGAAGTGCAGGTTCACCAGTGTGGTGATGCCCATCTCGCGGTTGATCTTCTGCAGGTAACGCATGACGGAGTGCGACGTGGGCGGGTCGAGCGAGGCGACGGGCTCGTCGGCCAGCAACACAGTGGGCTGCTGCGCGAGTGCTCTGGCGATGCCCACCCGCTGTTGCTGCCCGCCGGAGAGGTTCGATGCCCGCACGTAGGCTTTGTCGACGATCTCGACGACCTCGAGTGCCTGCATGGCGACCTCGATCTCCTCGGCGCCCCACATGCCGAGCATGGATCGCCAGCCAGGCACCCGGTTCAGCCGGCCCATGAGCACGTTGTTCAGCACCGTGGTGCGATTGACCAGGTTGAAATGCTGGAAGATCATCCCGACGTCGGCACGTAGCGAGCGCAGCTGCCGCTTGGAGAGCTGACCGACCTCGCGGTCGCCGACGTGGACCGCACCGCCGGTGGGCGGCACGAGGCCGTTCACCGTGCGGATCAATGTCGACTTACCTGCGCCCGACAGCCCGACGATCACCACGAACTCGCCGTCGGCGATCTCGAGATCGATGCCGTCGAGGGCTGTCACCCCGCCCGGATAGGTCACGGTCGCCTGCTCGAACCGGATCATGCCTGCACCTCTGCGGTCTCGACTCGTGTCACCCATGGCACCCGGTGACCGCGAGCGGCTTCAAGCGGCTCACGATCACCGGGCGAGGAACGCTATCCGTCAGTTTTCCAGCAATTCGCCGAGTTCGGACACCAGAGTCCGGATGGGATCGTATGCTGCCGAGTCGACCGGCACGAGGTCGTCGATGTTGTACAGGTCGTTCAGCAGCTGGTGCCCCTCGTCGGTGGCCGCGATGTCGATCAGCGCGTCGGCCAAGGCTTCCTTCAAGTCCTCCGGCAGATCGCCCGCCACGGCGAAACCGTCGTTCGGGATCGGCGGCGACCAGGCGAAGACGACAACTTCCTCGCCGACGTCCTCGAACTGGTCAACGACCTCACCGCGAGCGTCGTTGAAGGAGACACCCACCGCGGCGTCGCCCCGGTACACCGCGAGGACCGCGTTGTCGTGACCACCGGCGAAGATCGCCTCGACGCCGGTCTGCGGGTCGATGCCGGCCTCGAACAGCTGCAATGACGGCACCAGGTGCCCAGAAGCGGAGCCCTGGTCGACGAACGCGACCGGCTCGCCCTCGACCTGCGCGATGGCGGCCTCCCCGATCGGGCCGTCGCCGGGACCGGTCGCGTCTTCGACGCCGTTGCAGAACAAGAAGCCGTCGACGTCGACGGGGTCGGTCTCGCAATAGGTGTCGGGGTCGTTGGTGAACCACTGGGTGACGTACTGGACGTCGCCGAACCGTTCCGACTGAAGGATCAGATCGGCGCCGGCCTGTGCCTCGGCCTGCACCATCTGCTGCGGACCCAGCCCACCCGCGATGCCCGCCTGCCCGGCTTCGAGGGCCACGATCACGCCCGCGTAGTCGGTGGCCACGAACGGGTCCACGGAGATGTCGACACGTTCTTCGATCATCTCTGCCAGCGGTCCGGCGTCGTCGACGAGTTGCTGGGCCTCCCGCGAAGGGGTGAACACCAGGACGATCTCGTCCGGCCAGTCCGCTCCGGCTTCTGCCTCGCCATTGTCGTCCGTCGTGGCGCCGGCGTCGTCACCGTTGCCGTTGTCATCACCACCACAAGCGGCCACCAAGGCGACCGCGGCGAACACCGCGAGCCATTTCGTGATCTTCATAGACAAGCACTCCTTGCGACGAGGTCGAGATGAGCCATTACACAATATGTTCGATGCCGGGGCGAACACCGGCGAATGGCACTGCACTGGTGAATCCGACGTCCACGAGTCACGAGTCCACACCGGTGGCGGTGTCCCGCCGAGACGCCCGCGTAGCCGGTGTTTCCCTGCCCGCCAGGCTCCCACCTGCGCCGACGTCGGCCCAGCACGCGGCAAGGAAGCACCGGCGACACCGGACTCACCACACTCAGGCTTTCGCCCCTCAGGGCCGCGAACGCTACTCGGGCGCGAACAACGAGTAAACATACCGCCACAAATGTTCGTCGACCGCGACCAATTCGTTATGGACACACCTGTGAGCCTGTCGGATGACAACGCTCTGCCATCTCGGTCATCTGCTGCCGCACGGCAGTCGCGAGTACATCGTCGTTGGGCTCCGCCCGGGTCTCGTAGGCGGTCGCCAAAGCCCCGAGCGTCCGGATGAGGAACGGGTTCGCCTCCATCTGCCGATGTCGCCGCGCGGCAAGCTCGAGATCCGCCACCGCTTGATCGGTGTTTCCCGCGGCGAGACTGAGCAGACCGGTCGCATGGGAGACGGCGCCACGGAAAGCCGCCACCCGGCCAGCGACGGCGAAGCTCTCCCGGTACGGACGCAACGCCGCATCCAGCGTCGGCGCCAGTCCGGTGTCCGGCAGCCGCACCACAGCCTCGGCCAGCAAACATCCGGCAACCAGCCAATGCCCATCTCGCAACGGCTGATCCACCAGCATCTTCACCAGTGCCCGGACATGCTCTCCAGCAGCCCGGCGACGGCCCACGGCGACTTCGTCCAGCACAGCCAGACACCGCCACACCACCACCCCCGGGTAGCGGCGGGCCATCTCCGCAAGCCGCTGGCCGCGATGCCGCAGGCCCGACTCATCCAGCGTTCGAAGGTCCGTGATCGCTTCGGCGAAGAACAGATCGACGGAGAACTCGGGCACGTGCCGCCCGGAGGCCATCGTGTCCGACACAAGTTGGTCGGCTTCGTCGAACCGCCCTGCCAACAGGGCACGGACCAACCGGTACACCGCCGCGTACCACTGGAACTCGGGGTGGTGGAGGCGTCGCGCCGCGTCGCTCAGCTCGGTGACATCGGCGTCCATCGCCACGAGCTCTCCCAGCTCCAGCTGCCCGACCACCTGCGCGGCCAGGCCGGCCAGTTCGAGCTGACTCTCCCCGGCGCGCTGGGACAAGGTCATGATCTCCTCGGCGAGTTCAAGCCGCTCGACGGTGTTGTGCGGGCTGCGGCTGACGTAGAGCCGGGCGTACAGGGCGTGCGCCCGCGCACCGTCGTCGCCGGCCTCACCCGCGACCGCGACGGCGTCGTCGGCCAGATCGAGGCTCCGCTTCCGGTCGGCGGACCAATAGAGCTCGGTCGCCAGCCGGGCGAGCAGCCGGGCACGAGTGCCGGTGGCCTCCGTGCCGTGCATGCTGAGCGCTTCCTCCAGCAAGGCGACCCGCCCGGGCTGGGTCACCCCAAAGAGCATGCCGGCCATCGAAGCCCCGAGCGCCGCGGAAGCGAGCTGATTCGCGTCGCCGGTGGCGCGGGCCATCGAGACGACTTCCTCGTACGCGGACTGGGCCAGCGTAAACGCACCTCGGCGGGCGTCGAGACGAGCCAGTGACGTCGCTAGCGTCAGCCGCTGCTCGCGCGTTTCGCCAACCGGCGCCGATCCGGTCTCGTGCGCAGCGGCCACGTCGATGTCGGCCCCGCTCAAGGCGGCTCGCAGATCCGCCGATGAGGCGTCGAATTCCTCCCTCCACGGCTCGCCGGCATCGAGTCGATGCCCGAGCTCGGCCGCGCTCGCACTCGCCCATCGCAGGTAACGCTCCCACACGGTGGGGTACTCGCCGCAGGTCACCAGCTGGTCGCGGGCGTAACTACGCACGACCTCCAGCATCCGCCAGCGGCTGCGCGCCGGTCCGTTGTCATGACTGAGCAGGTGCTTGTCGGTCAGGCGCCCGACGACGTCGATCAGGTCGCTGGACGATGCCATGTGGTCCCCCGCCACCTCGGCGATGGCCGGCAGGTCGAATCCACCGGCGAAGATCCCCAGCCGGCGGAAGACGGCCTGTTCGGCCGGGCCGAGAAGATCGTGACTCCAGTCGAGCACTGCTCGCAACGAACGATGACGCCCGGCCGCGCCGCGCGCACCAACTAGCAGCCGCATTCGGTCGTCCAGACCGGCCAGCAGACCGTCGATCCCCAACGAAGGGCCACGCGCCGCAGCCAGCTCGATCGCGAGCGGTAACCCATCGCATCGCGCACACACCTCGGCGATCAGGTCCGGGTCGGCGTTGAAATCAGGATCCACGGACCGGGCCCGGTCGAGGAAGAGAGTCTCGGCATCGGATCCCTTCGGCCCGCCCGAGTCGGCCCCCACCATGGACAGGGGAGGCACACTGAACACGCGTTCCCCTGGAGCTCCCAGCCGCTCTCTGCTTGTGGCAAGGACGACAACATGCGGGCACGCGGCAATCAGCTGGTCGGCGAACGAGCAGACTTCCTCCACAAGACGGTCGCAGTTGTCCAGGAACAGAATCGCGCTGCGGGTGCCCAGGCTCTCGTAGATGGCTCTCTCGAGCGGCCGGCCGGGCTGTTCGACGATGCCCATGGCCGCCGCCACCGCCTCGACCATCAGGTCCTCGCACGTGGCGAGGTCGACGATATACACACCACCCGGGAACGGCGCCGACGCGCCGTCGATGGCCGAGATCGCAAGGCGGGTCTTCCCAGCCCCGCCCGGACCCACGACGGTCACCAACCGATGCCTGCGCAGCAGCTGGTCGAGCCGCGCCAGTTCCTCTCGGCGGCCCACGAACGTCGTGCGAGGCGACAGGCTGCTCAACGAGCCGTGACCGGCGAGCGCCTGGGTGACGGCCGGCCGGGCCGTAGCCGTTCGCACCATGGTCACGTCGAGTTCCTCGTCGTGGGCGAGCATGGCCGTTTCCAGCCGGCGCAGGTCCGGCCCCGGCTCGACACCGAGTTCGTCAATCAGTACGGCTCGGGCCCGCTGGTACGCTCCCAGCGCGTCAGCCTGGCGGCCCGCCCGGTACAACGCCAGGCACAGCTGCGCCCACCGGTGCTCCCGCAACGGAGACTCTGCGACGGCTGCCTCGAGTTCCCCGATCAACTCAGCTGCGTACCCGCTGGCCAGCAGCGCGTCCGCTCGGTCGTCCGCCACAGCCTCGCGGGTCTCAGCCCAGCGGATGGTCTCCGCCTCGCCACGAGGTGTCTCAGGTAGTTCGGGTACTCCTCGCCACAGCTCGAGGGCTTCGGTGAGACGTGCGACGGCATCCGGCAGGTCGCCTTCTTCGAGGGCGTGCCGGCCAGCACGAGACGCCGCGTCGAAGGCGACGGCGTCCGTGGTGGCGACGGCCAAGCTCCAGCCCGCGCCGCGGGTCAAGATGGCGTCCTCGCCCAGTACGCGACGCAACGTGGAGATATGCGTCTGCAGGGCCTTGTGCACCGTGCGCGGTATATCGTCACCCCACAGCAGGGCCCGCAGATAATCACCGGCGACGACCCGCCCGGCGTTCAGTCCGAGCATGATCAGCAAACTGCGTGGTTTGGAACCCGGGACAGCCACAGGTTGGCCCTCGGACCGCACATCGAGCGGCCCTAGCACCCGCAGATCGATAACCCGCGGAACCCCCACGTCCACCGCCAGATCTCGGCCTTTACCCCATCCTGACCGCTTCTTGACCGTTTGCCGCAACAGTACCGCAGGGGGCAAGAGAGCCTGTATGTGAACGGCTCTAAGGCTGACCGGCCGTGGCGTTCAACGTTCTGGGGGGATTCGAAACGGGACAGAACCGCCACGGCTGGCAGCGGTGCCCGGACAGTCCGTTGCGGCTGTGCTGCCTAGACGCCGCTGAATCTCGTCTTTGAAGCCCCGCCGCGACTACCGCGGTGCGGTTGGGTCCCGAGGGAGACACATGAAGTTCGCACAGATCATCGAGTACACGACACAACAACGCGACGCGGTCGAGGAACTCGAACGCGAGTGGATGGAAGGAACCGAAGGCGTCCGTCCGCGCAGCATAGGGTTCCTGGGTGTCGACCGGGACCGTCCGCACACGTATCTGGCCGTCGTCCAATGGGACTCCTATGAGCATGCTCAGCGAAACAACGAGCTTCCGGCCACTCATCAGTTCGCCACGAAGATCGCCGGCCTGTGCGACGGTCCCCCGATCTTCCGGAACCTCGACGTGATCGACGAACGAGTTGAGTGAGGCACGCGGGCTCTACCTTCGGGCATGTGACCTCTTTGATGCCCGAGTGCACGGCGTGGGCGCGGACCAGTGGGACGCGCCCACGCCGTGCACAGAGTGGGACGTCCGCCAACTGGTCAACCACGTGACGGTGGAAGACCTCTGGGTGCCGCCGCTCCTGTCGGGCCGGACCATGGCCGAAGTGGGCGATGCGTTCGACGGCGACCAGCTGGGCGCAGACCCGGTGGGCAGCTGGACGTCCGCCCTCGCCGTGGCCAGGGACGCCGTCAACGAGCCAGGGGCGGCGTCGCGGACCGTGCACCTGTCGTACGGTCGCGAACACGCCGCCGAATACCTGATGCAGCTGTTCGCTGACCATCTTGTGCACGCATGGGATCTCGCACAGGCGACCGGCGGGGATGTGGAGCTACCGGCGGACCTCGTCCAGGCATGTGCGACGTGGTTCGCAGCCCGGGAGTCGCTCTACCGGAAATTCGGCGTCGTCGGACCTCGGCCCTCCGAGTGGAGCGAGGGCGACGCTCAAACGCGCCTGCTGGCCGCATTCGGCCGGACAGCGGGCGGGTTGTGACCCAGCTCGCGGCCTCGCGATACGGTAGATGTCGTCTGCAGGAGGGCGGCTAGGGTTCCGCGGCTCGCGTATGGCGAGCCGGCCTGGTCCGAGCGCCGCAGAAAGCCGACATGTTGTGAGTGCCCGCTGTGGCGCCGGCTCCGGCGCACACCGCCCCACAAGGAGGGCACTCCAGCAGACGGCCCGCACCTTACTAGGACAAAAGCCTCGAGGGGAGACGTGGACGCGCGTAACAGCGTGCCCGCTACTCACTCGAAAGGTGTCCGTCCGTTGTCTGCTTCCGTGCCTTTGGTACCGCACCACGCCCCCTCACACGTCACCGCGATCCTGCAAGGCCTGCTGGTCACCTTCCTATGGTCGACCTCCTGGGTCCTGATCAAGACCGGCCTCGAGGAGATCCCCGCACTGACCTTCGCCGGGCTGCGCTATGTACTGGCATTCCTGTGCCTGCTGCCGTTCGTCCTCCGTGCTCGTCACCTGGATCAGATCCGGGTGCTCGGACGGCGCGACTGGGTCCGGCTCGTGGCCCTTGGCCTGGTCATGTACACCGCGACGCAGGGCGCCCAGTTCCTGGCCCTCGACCGGCTGCCGGCCACGACCACGAGCCTGCTGCTCAGCTTCACCCCCGTCGTCGTTGCCCTGCTCGGGATCGCGTTTCTCGCCGAGACCCCACGCGCCATGCAGTGGGTCGGTGTAGCCATGTACCTGGTCGGCGCTGCCCTGTTCCTCTACCCCGTCGACTTCCCCGCCCAGCAGCTGGTCGGCATCGGCATCGCCGTCGTGGGGCTCATAGCCAATGCCGCCGCGGCCGTGCTGGGCCGCTCCGCCAATCGGGGCGGCGCGCTCAGCCCGCTTGTTGTCACCGTCGTCAGCATGGGAATCGGCTCAGTGGTGTTGCTGGTGAGCGGGGTGGCCACCCAAGGCTTGCCGACGCTGAGCGCGAGCAGCTGGGCCATTGTGGGCTGGCTGGCCGTCGTGAACACGGCCTTCGCTTTCACTCTGTGGAACCTGACTCTGCGCACCTTGAGCGCGACCGAGTCCAGCATCGTCAACCAGACCATGCTGATCCAGATCGCGATCCTGGCCTGGATCTTCCTGGACGAGTCGCTCGGCGTCCGGCAGATCGCCGGCCTCGCCGTCGCCGCCTTGGGGATGCTCATCGTCCAGCTCCGCCACCTGCCCTCCGCCCGGAGCTTCGCCCCGCGCCGCTATACCCCCTAGCCCACATCTCCTCCAACCCACCGACACACCCACCGACCGCCCCTTTCCCGCCCACCCAACCCCTTCTCACCCACCCCCTTCTCACCCAACCCCTTCGGTGATCGTCAGTGGGTTGTGGCTGCTCTCTGGCGCAATTTGGTGTGATTTGTCCTGTCCACAACAACCACAACCCACTGACGATCACCGATGGGGGGGTGGGTGGGACAACGGGTGGGTGGGACAACGGGTGGGTGGGGCGGACCGGGCAGAGTGGGTGGGGCGGACCGGGCAGAGTGGGTGGGGCGGACTGGGCAGAGTGGGTGGGGCGGACCGGGCAGAGTGGGTGGGGCGGACCGCGCAGGGTCGGTGGGTGGATGCCTGTGGGCAGGTCGACGCGGGCGGGTGGTGAACCTCGCACCGGCGAGATGGGGCGCAACGACCTGTGGCGCGTAGCATCGGGGGTATGACTTCGCTGCCCACTGCCGAGCACGTCCACGAGGCGCTCTCGGGCGTCAAGGACCCCGAGATCAAACGCCCCATCACTGAGCTCGGCATGGTCAAATCCGTTGATGTCGGCGCGGACGGCACCGTGCGGGTCGAGGTCTATCTGACCATCGCGGGATGCCCGCTACGCGACACCATCACCCGCGACGTCACGGCCGCGGTTATGGCGCTGGATGGTGTCACCAGCGTCGATGTCGCCCTTGACGTCATGTCCGAAGAACAGCGCAAGGCACTGTCCGCACAGCTGCGCGGCGGGCGCCCGGAGAAAGAGATCCCGTTCACCCAGCCGGACTCGCTCACCCGCGTCTACGCCGTGGCGTCCGGCAAAGGCGGCGTCGGCAAGTCGTCGATCACCGCCAACCTCGCCGCGGCAATGGCCGCCGACGGCGTCACCGTCGGACTGATCGACGCCGACATCTACGGACATTCCGCGCCCCGCATGCTCGGGGCGGAGGGAGCGCGCCCCACCGTCGTCGACAACATGATCATGCCGATCCCAGCGCATCAGGTGAAGCTCATCTCCACGGAGATGTTCAAGCCCGACCGCGATACCCCGGTGGCGTGGCGGGGCCCCATGCTGCATCGTGCGCTGCAGCAGTTCCTCACCGACGTCTACTGGGGCGATCTCGACGTCCTCTTGCTCGATCTGCCGCCCGGCACCGGCGACGTCGCCATCTCCCTGGCGCAGCTCATGCCGAACGCGGAGATCGTCGTCGTCACCACTCCACAGCTCGCGGCGGCCGAGGTCGCCGAACGAGCCGGCTCCATCGCCCTGCAGACCCACCAGCAGGTCAACGGCGTCATCGAGAACATGTCGTACCTGCCCTGCCCCCACTGCGGGCCGGAGCACCGGCTCGAGCTGTTCGGCTCCGGCGGCGGGCAACAGGTGGCTGACGGTCTGAGCCGGCGGCTGGGCGCCAACGTTCCGCTGCTCGGCGAGGTGCCGATCGACATGGGGTTGCGCGAGAGCGGAGACGTGGGTCAGCCGTTCGTTTTGAAGGAACCGGACGCGCCCGCATCGGTGGCGCTACGCGAGATCGCCCGCCGGCTCTCGCACCGCGAACGCGGACTCGCCGGCATGTCCCTGAGCCTCAGCCCCAGCTGATCAGGTGGTATCGGGGTCGAAGCGGGCGCCGGTCGGCGTGGTCTTCGCGGTAGCCGCACCTTCGGCCGTACTGGCCGCGGCGTCGGCCGGCTCGGACGAACTGCCGGCGACGGAGCCCTGAGGACCGCGCGAGGCGGTGGTTCGGGCGGCACCGCTGTGTGAGGTACCGGCACCCGGCGTGCTGGCGCGCGTGCTGCCCGCCCGGTTGCTCGCGCCGTTGGTGGCCGGCTTCCGCTTCGCGGCCCCGTTGGTCGCCCGCGGCTGTTTCTTCTTGTTGGGGAGCTCGAGGCGTTCACCGAGGTCCTCGAACTCGTCGAGACCCAGCTCGCTCGGGTCCACCCCTTCGAGCACCTTCTGGCGAAGGTAGGACTTCGGGTTGCGCAGATCCGTCAGCGTCTTGAGGTCGTTCTCGTCGATCCCCAGATCACTGACACTCTCCGTGAGGTCGCGACGGGCGCTCGTGACCATCTTGCGGAGGTCATTGATGAATGCAGACGCCTGTTTGATCATGGTGGGCAGCCGGTCGGGACCGAAGACAATCAGAGCCACAACCAGAATCACAGCGATCTCGCCTATACCGATGTCGCTCACCTCGCTAGTGCCGGCCCGTGCAACCAGGGTACGTCTATGGTCAACCCACTGCAGAGCCGAGGGTCACCGAAACATCGCGAGAATTACCGTCGCGTTCGATGGTGAGCACGACATCCTGACCCGGTTCGCGGGCCCGCAGCATCACGATGAGCTCGCCCGGCCCTCGGACCGCCTCGCCGTCGAGCGCGGTGATGACGTCTCCCGGCCTGATACCGGCTTCGTCAGCTGGGCCGCCCGGCGTGATGCCGGGCTGTTCGTCGTCGTCCGGCGCCACCCGAGCGCCAGGTCCGGTGTGGCCGTTCTCCAGCAGCGCACCGATGATCGGATATACCGCCTCACCGTTGCTGATGAGCTGTTCGGCCGTCCGGCGGGCCTGATCGATCGGAATGGCGAACCCAAGGCCGATGCTGCCTACCTCAGAGCTGAAGCCGAGCGTGGCGATCGCGGAATTGACCCCCACCACGCGCCCCGCAGCGTCCACGAGCGGGCCTCCGGAGTTGCCCGGGTTGATAGCGGCGTCGGTTTGCAGCGCGTTGATGTAGGACTGGTCCGATCGCTCACCGGCCGTGACAGGGCGGTCCAGCGCAGAGACGATCCCGCTGGTGACCGTGCTGTCCAGACCGAGCGGACTGCCGATGGCGATCACCGGGTCACCCACCGCCACCGACGACGATTCGCCGAGTATCACCGGCTGCAACTCGTCGGCATCGATCCGCAGGACAGCGAGGTCGTAGCTAGGGCTGTTGCCGATGATGTCGGCGTCGAACTGGCGGCCGTCGAACAACTCGATCTCGATGGCTCCGCCACTCACGCTGGTACCGGCCGCGACGACGTGGTTGTTGGTGAGCACGTAGCCGTCGTCTGAGATGATGAAGCCGGAGCCGTGCCCGTCCGCAGCGGCGATGGACACCACGCTGGGAAGCACCGTGCTGGCCACTCCTGCCGTGGACGTGCTGGGCCGCTCCCGGACATTCGCCGGGTCGGAGCCGATCACGGTCACGGTCTCAGTGGGCCCGCCATTCGTCTCGACGAACTGGGCGCCGACCGCACCCCCGACGACACCCGCCAACAACGCCATGACGGTCACACCGACCGCGAACGGCCAGCGCCGGCGCGTGGTTCGTTGCCGAGGCGCGACGAGGCTGCCGTCCGGCAGCGAGTACGGATCGGCGTATGTAGCCGCCGTGCTGTTCACACCTGCCCACGAGTGGTCACGGGCGTCATCGAGGATCGAGTTGGCCTGCGGGGGCTGCCACCCGCGGGAACGCGCGGAAGCAGACCTGGATCGCGCCGACGCTTCCTCGCCCGGTTGTGCTGCTGCGGACGCCGGCTGCCCGGGGGTGACGAATGTCCATTCGCCGCCGGCCCACGGCTCCCGGCGGCGCTGCGAAGCGGCTGCCGAGCCGCCCGGCGCCGCGTCGTCGGGAGTGGACCATCCGCCCTTCACAAGGACCAATCATACGGGGTCGGGTCCGAGCGGCGTCATGAACGCAGTCGAGGATTCAGCCGAATCTTCCGGGACGAAACGACACCTCGGAATCAGCCGAACGGATTGAGCCAGGAGCCGACCTTCTGCGCGCCGCGGCCGACCCGAGCCAAGAGCCCGCTGTCTTCCTCAGGCAGCGGGCGATCCGGCGGCAAGGTGTCCAGGATGTCGTCGACCACCTCGAGCGGCGCATCGGCCACCACGGTGATCACCCGACCGTTCGACGACCACGTGAACCGCGCCGGCGGCCCAGGGATGGCATAAACCGTGCCCTCGCCGACCTCGTGTGCGGTGTAGGTGTGCAGCTGTTCTGGGTCGAGGCGGCCAGGCTGTTCGAAGACCGACACCGTCATGACCCCATCGGAATAGCTCAACTGGACGGCTTCGCCGAGGTGCCGGGCCTCGTAGAGGACGAAGCTGCCGGCCAGAGTCTCCGGGCAGTGATAGCCCTCCTTGCGCAGCTGTTCGATGTCGTCCCAGCGGAGCATCGATTGGTCGTGCACCTGGGTGGACGACAAGCCCACCGCATCCATCCCGCTTCGCAGGCAGCACGGTGGCACCTCGGCCAGGGAGATCTCGACGAACGCGCTGGCGCTGAGCAGATGCCCGTCCGGGGTGAAGGCTTCTCTCCGCAAGGACAACGTGGTCCGGCGGTCGAGCCATAGCCTGGCCGCCACCGAGCCGTCGGGCCGCAGCGCCTCGACAACGTCGGCCTGACGTCCGGCAACCTGGCCTTCGCCGGCCATCCGGACGTCGTATGACCCGATCAGCAGATCGACCGGGCCGCCGCTGTCAGCCAGCCAGGTGGTACCGGAATGCCCCTGCAGAATGGAGGTCTGGGTGTCCTGCAAGCTGATCTCGGTGGCGCCGGCAGCCTGATGGCGCACCTGAACCACCGCGCTCTTGGAGGCGCCGCTCTTGGCCAGCGTCGACCATGCCGACACATACTGGGTGCCCTCGTACGACGTGTAGTTCGGTGCATTGGCGGAACGGGTCAGCAGCTCCACCGCTTGGGGGTCGTCGGTACCGGCGAGACTATCCGGCGCCGCCGCCGACGTCGCCGGATACACCAGCAGGATCAGCGCGCCCAGCAGCACTGGTGCGGTGAGCAGCCCGAGCCCCGAGAACGGTCGCGACGCTCGGTAGTCACCCGCTGCCTTCGTGCTGTCTGTCACCGGCCGTCCCCGGATGTGCTGGCGTCATTTCCCGCCAACCCACCACCGCTGGTGGCCGGCCCCGACCCGAAGCCCGACGTGCCGAATCCGTGTGTGCCGGCACCGGGGGTCCCCAACCCTGGAGTGGAGCTGACGCCGTCGTCGATACTGCGCAATGCCGGCACGATGATCGACGCCGGTTCGCTGAACGGCAACCCGCCGGTGGAGCGGGCGTGTTCCAGAGTGAACTCTTCCATCGGCGGCACCACCGTGGCCGGCGTCTGGTCCCGGCTGGTGTTGGCCGGTGCGCCCAGCGAAGCGAGCAGCACTAGCAGAGCGCCGGTGGAGACCATTCCTCCGGCCGCTGCCCTGACGCCACGACGATGCTTGTCGACGAACTTGGTGCGAGAGTGGCGATGTTCGTGCCCGGTTCCGGACGAGTGTCGGTGCGCCGCCCCGGGGCGCATGGACCGGTCCGGCCCCCACGGCGCCACGTGTATCTGGGCATCCGCGGGTACGTCGTCGCGCGGCAACAGGCCAGCCGGCTCCGCCAGCGCGACGAGTTTGCTCATGAGCTGCTCGGGCATCTCGGCGTCGGGAAGTGACGTCATCACGCCCTTCGCGTAACGCTCCAGGTCGACGGCTTCGCGACAGTGATGGCAGCTAGCCAGATGGGCCAGCGCGCGGTCGCGCTCCTCATGATCGAGGCGGTCGTCGACGAGGTCACTTACTCTGTCGTCGAGGTGTTTCATGCTTGCTCCCCGGAACCATTCAGGTCCCCCGGCGAATCGTGTCCCACCCCCGTGTCCAGTGCCCGCGCATCGTCCGGCGCACGATGCTCCAGCGCCGCGCGCAGCTGAGCGCGCCCGCGGTGGATCCTGCTACGGACCGTGCCCAGCTTGATGTCGAGCGTGGCGGCGATCTCTTCGTAGGAGAGGCCTTCGATATCACACAGGACCACCGCTACCCGGAAGTCAGGTGCCATCGCGTCCAGGGCCGCCTGGATGTCAGCCTCCAGCATCCGGTCGGTGAGCACCCGCTCCGGAGTCGGCTCACGGCCGTGCAGGCGTTCACCGGCGTCGTCGCCCAGCGCATCGAACCGGATGCGCTGCTTGCGGCGTACGGAGTCCAGAAAGAGATTCGTCGTGATCCGGTGCAGCCAGCCCTCGAACGTTCCAGGCGTATACGAGGACAGTGATCTGAAGACCCGGACGAAGACGTCCTGGGTGAGGTCTTCCGCGTCGTGGGCGTTGCCGGTAAGCCGGAAGGCCAATCGATATACCCGCGCGGAATGCTGGCGAACGATCTCCTCCCAGCTCGGTGGAGTCCACGCCTCAACATCCGCCACCGGCTTACCTCCTTCGACCAGGCGCGTGAGCAATAACGTCATGGTGACTCATTGCCCCCTTTCCTGGCCAATCGATACGCGTATCTATGGTGCCAACGCGCCGCGGGGTGTCTGGGTTCCGGATCCGGCATCGTGAAACCGCGCACGATCCACTTCCAGCCCGCCATGCTCTAAGCTTCGACTGAAACATCACGCTTCGACCAGGGCACCTACCCGCAACCGGTGTACTAATCGCTTCCGAGGAGGCCGTCATCTCTACCGGCGACATCACACCGCCGACGCCCGACTCCTGGGCGTACACCGAGGCCTATCTCCAGGAGGACTCCGCGGTGGTCCGCGCCCGGCAGCGCGCCGCCGAGGTCGGCGCTGTTCCCATCGGCGCCGGCAGCGGATCGGTCCTGCGCCTGCTGGCAGCCGCCGTCGAAGCCCGGACAGTGGTGGAGATCGGAACCGGTGCCGGCGTGTCCGCGCTGTACCTGCTGGGTGGAATGCGCTCTGACGGGGTGCTGACCAGTGTCGACATCGAGTCTGAGCACCAGCGTCTGGCCCGCGAGGCCTTCTCCGAAGCCGGAATCGCACCGAACCGGACCCGCCTGATCTCCGGATCGGCTCTCGAGGTGCTGCCCCGCCTCACCGACGGCGCGTACGACCTCGTGTTCTGTGACGCGGACAAGACAGAGTACGTCGATTACCTCGAGCAGTCGGTGCGGCTGATCCGTCCCGGTGGGCTCGTGGCATTCGACAACGCTTTGTGGCACAACCGGGTCGCCGACCCCGCGCAACGGGATCCGGAGACTCTCGCCGTCCGCGAGCTCGGCCGTGTGGTCAGCGAGCACGACGCACTCATCCCGTCGCTGCTGCCGACCAGCGACGGCCTCCTCGTAGCCGTCAAACGCCCATGATCATGAACACTTGATGACCATATCCGTCACTTAGTGTTCATGATCATCGGTGTCACTCGACGACGACGCCCTTACCCACGGCGGTGATCCCGCCGGCGCTGACGGTGTAGCCACGTGCCCGGTCGGCGTCTTTGTCCACACCTACGGTGGCGCCGTCGCGAACCACGACATTCTTGTCGAGAATCGCATCCCGGACCGTCGCGCGGGCTCCCACCCGCACCTCGTCGAGCAACACCGACCGCGACACGGCCGCGCCTTCCATGATGAACGCACCGGGCGCCAGCACCGAGTGGTCGACCAGGCATCCGGACAAGATGCAGCCCGGCGCCACGATCGACTCCCGGGCGTGTCCACCCTCGACGAACTTGGCGCCCGGAAGCTGCGGATGACCGGTCAAGATCGGCCACTCACGGTTGTACAGGTTGAACACCGGCATGACGGACACAAGATCCATGTGCGACTCGTGATAGGCGTCCAGTGTCCCCACGTCGCGCCAGTACCCGCGGTCGCGGTCGGTGCTTCCCGGCACGTCGTTGTCGGCGAAATCGTAGACACCCGCCGACCCCTTCTCGACCATCAACGGAACGATGTCGCCGCCCATGTCGTGTGCCGACGCCGGACTCTGCGCGTCGGCTTTCAACGCCTCGAGCAGGGCTTCGGTGGTGAACACATAGTTGCCCATCGACGCGAGACAACGATCCGGGTCATCCGGCAGCGCCGGCGGATCCGCGGGCTTTTCCAGGAATGCCTCGATCCGGCGGCCGTCCGGCGTCTGGATGATGCCGAAGGCACTAGCCCCCGAGCGCGCGACCCGGATGCCGGCCACCGTGGCGTCCATCCCGCTGTCGATGTGGGCCTCAAGCATCTGCCGCGGATCCATCCGGTAGACGTGGTCGGCGCCGAAGACGACGACGTACTCGGGGCGCTCGTCATAGATCAGGTTCAGCGACTGGTGGATGGCATCGGCACTGCCCTGATACCAACGAGGGCCCAACCGCTGCTGCGCCGGCACGGGAGTGACGTACTGACCGAGGATGGTGCTCATCCGCCACGTCACGGAGATGTGCCGGTCGAGCGAGTGGGACTTGTACTGCGTCAGCACGCAGATGCGGTCGACCTCGCCGTTGACCAGATTGGACAAGACAAAATCGATCAGGCGGTAACTGCCACCGAACGGCACGGCGGGCTTGGCCCGATCCGCCGTCAGCGGCATGAGGCGCTTGCCTTCACCGCCAGCAAGGACAATCCCCAGAACATGCGGCCGCTTCGACATGACGGCACCCTACGGCCATCCGCCGTTTTGCCCAACCCCCGGTCCCTCTCCATGCGGGCAACGTGTTGCCCGCCGAAGCGTGCGCCGGGCATTCGCCGATACGCTGCGGGGCATGCGCGTTGGAATCCTCACCCGCGAGTACCCGCCCTACGTCTACGGCGGCGCCGGTGTGCACGTGGACTTTCTCGTCCGGCACCTCCGGGAACAGCCCGGCACCGAGATCGAGGTCCACGCACTGGGTCAGGCCCGCGAGGGCGCGCGAACCTACGACGAAGAAGACACCAGGCTCACGACGGCCAATCCGGCCTTACGAGTGCTCAGCGCCGACGTCGCCATGGCGGGGAACCTCGATGGCCTGGACATCGTGCACTCACACACCTGGTACGCCAACGCCGCCGGCCAGCTGGCACAGATGCTGTACGACGTGCCCCACGTCGTCACCGCGCACTCGCTGGAACCCCGGCGGCCCTGGAAGGCTGAGCAGCTGGGCGGCGGGTACCGGTTGTCCTCCTGGATCGAGCGCAGCTCCTATGAGTCCGCCGACGCCGTCATCGCCGTGAGTCACGGGATGCGCGCCGACGTGCTCGACGCGTACCCGGCCGTCGATCCGGACCGCGTCCACGTCATCCACAACGGGATCGATACGGACTTCTACCGGCCAGCTCCGGAAACCGATGTGCTGGAACGCCTCGGCATCGATCCCACCCGGCCGTACGTCACGTTCGTCGGACGCATCACCAGACAGAAGGGCGTCCCGCATTTGCTACGCGCCGCCCTCCGGCTACCCGCCGACGTGCAGCTAGTACTGCTGGCCGGCGCAGCCGACACACCTGAGCTCGCCAGCGAGACCGACGAACTCGTGACCCGGCTGCGAGCCGAACGCACCGGCATCGTGCTCGTCAGCGAAATGCTTCCCCGCGAGGACGTCCGCCAGGTCCTCACTCATGCCACCGTGTTCTGCTGTCCGTCGGTCTACGAACCGCTGGGCATCGTCAACCTCGAGGCGATGGCCTGCGAGACCGCCGTCGTCGCCAGCGATGTGGGCGGCATTCCGGAAGTGGTGGACGACGGCGTCACCGGCCTCCTGGTCCACTACGACGACGCCGACACCGCCGGCTACGAGGCCGGCCTCACGGCCGCGATCACCCGGCTGACCACCAATCCGGACCTGGCCGCACGGATGGGCCGCGCCGGGCGTCGTCGCGCCGTCGCCGAGTTCGGCTGGGCCGGCGTCGCCGCCAGGACGGTCGAGATCTATCGCGCGATTTCATGATCATTGTGCTCGTTTAGGTGCCATAGCGCCTAAACGAGCACAATGATCATGGAGCCTCCGCTGCCGCGACCTATGACACGTTCCGCTGCCGCGACCTAAGACACGTTCCGCTGCCGCGACCTAAGACACGTTCCGCTGCCGCGGAAATGGCCCCACGCGGACCCGTTCCTGGTGTGTGTAGACATTCATTCCGCCGCCGCGGACAAAGCCGAGTAGGGTCAGCCCGCACTCGGCGGCGAGATCCACGGCGAGACTGGACGGGGCGGAGACCGCCGCGATGACCGGGATTCCGGCGACCGCGGCCTTGTGCACCAATTCGAACGACGCCCGTCCGCTCACCTGCAGTACGTGACCGGCCAATGGCAATCGCCCACCGCGCAAAGCCGAACCGACCACCTTGTCAACGGCATTGTGCCGCCCCACATCTTCGCGAACCACCAAGCATTCTCCGGTGGACGTGAATAGTCCCGCCGCATGCAGACCGCCGGTACGGTCGAATATCTTCTGCTCCGAACGCAGGAGGTCAGGAAGCGCCGATAACACTCCCACATCGAACCTCGCGTCATCACCCAGTATCGGCCAGCGCAGAGAGGTACGCACCGCCTCGACGCTGTCCGCGCCACACACCCCACATGCGCTCGTCGTGGCAAACGCGCGCGGACGCGGCGGAGCGACGTCGGGCGCCAGCCGCACCTCTACGGTGTTCTCTTCATCCTGGCACATTCGCATCGCGACAATGTCGGCGGGCGCGGCTACGACGCCCTCACTCACCAGCCATCCCGCAACGAGATCAAAGTCCTGACCAGGTGTACGCATGGTCAGGGTCACGTTCTCTCCGCCGACACGCACGATCAGCGGTTCTTCGATGGCCAGGGTGTCCGGCCGCTGCGCGGCTCGCCCTGCCCTCAATCGAAGAACTGGCTGCCGAGTCGTCATCCGCCCCATTGACCCACCTTTGCCTAGTTCCGACCGCTCCGCCAGTCTTGTGGTCATATCCGAGGGTTCACTCAATATGAAGTTATAGTTCGGCTCTCACTCGTTCAGCGAATTGACCTTTCCCAGGGGCCAGCCACTTCACTCGCGAGCCGCATCACCGCCCATGATCATCTTGCCACGATTCTGCATGTGTGTGCGTGACTATATGCCGCCGAGAAACCAGTTTGGCGCGATTTCGCCAAACTGTGCGCAGAAATGCCCACATGAGGAGGTCCGCTTCACATGAGCCGCACTCAAGTGGTGCGCTCCTGACTCGTCCGCCGCGTGCCGGCCCTTGTTCAGACCACGCCGGTCAGGTTGAACGACTCCGTGTGATGGCAGCTCGTGAGCCGGCCAGAGCCAGTACGCCGCAGTTCAGGAACTGTGCTTACACAGCTGTCATCCCGCCGGTGCGGACAGCGGGTATGGAACGGGCAACCCGGCGGCGGATTGGTCGGATCAGGCAGATCGTCTGAAACCTCAGGCGCCTGCCGCTGGTTCCGGAGCCGCGGATCAGGCAGGGGCACCGCCCGCATCAGGGCCTCGGAATACGGGTGGTGCGGCTGCCGGTAGAGATCCACGGTGTCGGCGGCCTCGACCACCTTGCCCAGGTACATCACGGTGACCCGGTCACAGATGTGCTCGACCACAGACAAGTCGTGAGAGACGAACAAGTACGTGAGATCGAACTCGGCCTGCAGGTCGAGCAGCAGATTGAGGATCTGCGCGCGCACGGAGACGTCGAGCGCGGACACGGCCTCGTCGGCGATGACCAGGCGCGGCCTGGTGATCAACGCCCGGGCGATATTGATGCGCTGCCGCTCTCCGCCGGAGAACGCGTGCGGATAACGCCGGATGTACTCCGGCCGGAGGCCGACACGGGACAGCATCTGAGCCACCCGGTCCTCCCGCTCCGACCCCTCCGCCAGCCGGTTCACCCGCAATGGCTCACCGATGATCTGGCCCAGCGTCATCCGCGGATTCAACGACGAGTGCGGATCCTGGAAGATCACCCGGATTTCCCGGCGGTACTGGTGCAGATCCCGGCGTCGGATGCCGGCCAGGTCAACCCTTTCACCGTCTTCGCGCCGGTAGTGGATATGCCCCGACGTCGGCTCCAGCAGCCGCGCGATGCAGCGGCCGAGCGTGGTCTTGCCGCATCCGGACTCGCCGACGAGGCCCAGCGTCTCACCGGGCCGGATACTGAGGTCGACGCCGTCGACGGCACGGACGAAGCCACGGGTCCGCTGGAGCAGCCCGGACTTCACCGGGAAGTACAGACGCAGGTCTTTGACCTCGAGCAGCGGAGCAGCGGCGGTAGCAGAGTCAGGGCCAGGTGCTGTCTCTTCCACCACCGGCGCCGCCGGCGCCGCGACCGCGCGGCGAGCCACGTCATCGGATCCGTGGCCGCCACGGTTGACCGCGTCGGGGCCAGCGTGCGGCGTGTCCAGACCTCCCCCGCCAGCCAGCGCGTCCGGGACTGAGTACAAATGGCAGTGCGCCCGGTGCCCGGCCTCGCCGAACTGGATGAGCGGAGGCTCCTCGGTGTCGCACACCCCTGGCATGGCCCAGTCGCACCGGGTGTGGAACGGGCATCCGGCCGGCCGATTCTGTGGGTGCGGCACCATACCCCGGATCGCTTTCAGCCGTTCCCGGCCCGCGCTCACGGCTGCCGATCCGCCCCGCACGCCGCGCATCGTGGGAATCGAACGGAGCAACGACTTGGTGTACGGGTGTTTCGGATCGGAGAAGATCTGCTCCACCGAGCCGTGTTCGGCGACCTTGCCCAGATACATCACGGTGACCTCGTCGGCGATCTCGGCCACCACACCGAGGTCGTGGGTGATGAACACCATCGCCATACCGTTCTGCTCCTGCAGGTTCTTCAGCAGGTCGATGATTCTGGCCTGGGTCGTCACATCCAGAGCGGTCGTGGGCTCGTCGGCGATCAGCAGAGCCGGATCACACGACAACGCGATCGCGATCATCACCCGCTGGCACATGCCACCGGACATCTGGAACGAATAGCTGTCGAACCGCTTCTCCGCCTGCGGGATACCTACCCAGCGCAGGAGTTCGATGCCCTTCTCACGAGCCTCGGCCTTGGTGAGTCCACGGTGCAGCTGCAGCGTTTCAGCCAGCTGCGCTCCGACCGGGTACATCGGCGACAACGAGGCCATCGACTCCTGAAAGACCATGCCGATCTCGCCGCCACGGACTCGCCGGATCTCTTCACCGGCCGGGTCCAGCGCCGCCAGATCCGTCCACTCCCGCCGGTCCGGGCGCCATTGGATCTGCCCGCCGACGATCCGCCCGGGGCGGTCCACCAGCTGCAGCACGGATCGGGCGGTAATCGACTTTCCGCAGCCTGACTCGCCCACGACACACACCGTCTTGCCGTTCGGCACGGTGAGGTTCATGCCGTCGACCGCCTTCACCACCCCCTCGTTCGTGAAGAAGTGGGTCTGAAGCCCTTCGATCCGCAGCAGCGGCTCCCCCATCGGCAACCGCGACAGCTCCGGGTCGGCGACGGCAGTGGCCAAGGATCGGTTCGAGGCATCCATCAAATCTCCCTGGCAGTTTCTAGTGCTTGTATGGGTCGGCCGCATCGCGCAGGCCGTCGCCGAAGAAGTTCAGCGACAGCACCGCCACGATCACGGCGATGCCGGGCAGCATCATCCACGGCGCGGTCTCGATCACCCGGATGCTCTGCGCTTCCTCGAGGAGCACGCCCCAGCTCACGGTGGGCGACTGCAGGCCGATTCCGATGAACGACAGCGCCGTCTCCGCGAGGATCATCGCCGGGATCGCCAGCGACATGTTGGCGATGATGTGGCTGGTGAACGACGGCAACATGTGCCGGAAGATGATCCGTGGCTGGCTGGCGCCATCGACCGTCGCGGCCATCACGAACTCCTCTTGCCGCAGCGCGAAGAACTTCCCGCGCACTTCCCGCCCCAGCGCGGCCCAGCTGATCAAGGAGAGGATCACCGTCAGCGCGAAGTACCGCTGCAACGACCCCCAATGGGGTGGGATCGCGGCCATCAAACCCATCCACAACGGGATGGTGGGGATGGAGACGACGAATTCGATGATCCGCTGAATGATGTTGTCCACCCAGCCGCCGAAGTAGCCGGAGATTCCGCCGAGGGTGATCCCGAGCAGGAAGCTCAAGACCACACCGACCAAGCCGATCGACATCGAGACCGCCGTGGCATGGATGATCCGGGAGAGCATGTCGTGCCCCAGCGCGTCGGCGCCGAGGAGGTACATCGGCGGACCGTCCGGGTCTTTGGGTCCGATCAGATGCCGGTCCCAGGTGATCAGCCCGAGGATCTTGTATTCCTCACCACGCACGAAAAGCCCGACCGGAACCTTCTGGGATTCGTCGATCTCCCAGGTCAGGCCCAGCGTGTCCGGGTCCTGCTCGGCGACGTAGCCGTGCACGTGCAGACCCCATTCGCCGTCATCGACGAACTGCAGCCGTTGCGGCGGTGCGTACGTGTACTCGGAGTCGAAATGCGAACTCGAGTACGGCGCGAGAAATCCGGCGAAGATCGCCACCAGGTAAATGAAGATGGTGACGATCCCGCCGACGACGGCGAGCCGGTGCCGTTTGAAGGTCCACCACACCAGCTTCCACTGGGGGGCGACGGAGATCTCCGGTTCGTCGGAGATCTTGCGATCGAAGGCAGCCGGGCCGGAGCCGTCATCCGACGGGTCGTGTTCGTCAACATGCTGCTGTGTCATGTCCAGCTACTCCCAACTACCGGCCGTACCGCAGCCGGACACGGGGGTCGAGCCACCCGAGCAACAGGTCGGAGACCAGCGTGCCGATTACCACCAGCACGGCGCTGATCAGGATGAGCGAGCCCGCGAGATACATGTCCTGGGCCATCAACGCCCGGAGCAGAAGCGGTCCGGTCGTGTCCAGGTTGAGCACCCTCGAGACAATGGCGTCGGCACCGATCAGCGACGCCAGGATCCAGCCGATCGTGGAGAAGAACGGGTTCAGCGCCACCCGCAGCGGATACTTCACCGTCAGCCGTTTCTCCGGCAGGCCCCGGGCCCGGGCCGCCACTACGTAGGGCTTACGGAGCTCGTCGAGCAGATTGTTCCGCAGGATCCGGATCAACCCCGCCGTGCCGGCCGTGCCCCACACCACGATCGGGACCCACAGATGGCCCAGCACGTCGAGTATCTTCCCGAGGTTCCAAGCCGAGTCGGCGTACTCAGGTGAGACGATGCCACCGGGGCTCTGGCCGAAGTACCGCAAGCCCACCCACATCAGCACGAGCGCGATCATGAAGTTCGGGACGGCGAGCCCGATGAAGCCGATCATCGTGAAGGCATAGTCACCAACCGAGTGCTGCCGCAGGGCGGAGTAGACACCGATCGGGAACGCCACGATCCAGATGAACAAGATCGTGGCGACCGACAGACCCACCGTCAGCGCCAGCCGGTTGCCGATCAGCGCCGAGACGGGCCGGTTCCAGTCGAAGGAATGGCCGAAGTCCAGCCCGAACACGATGTTGGTGATCCACGTGTAGTACTGACTGATGAACGATTGCCCCAGCCCGTATCGTTCTCGCAGCGCAGCCAGCTGGGCGGAGTCGATCTCCCCGCCCTCTGCCTCCATCTGGGCGACCACCGTCGTGAGGTAGTCGCCCGGGGGCAGCTGGATGATCGCGAACGAGATAATCGAGATCACGAACAACGTCGGGATCATCACGAGAATCCGGCGTGCGATATACCCCAGCACTCGTCGGCTCTCCTCTCGCTGGGTTCATGGACACACGGTGCCGCAGCGGTTCAGCGCCGCGGCACCGCGTGTTCGGTGACGGTTCTAGTCGGCGTCTCCGGATGTCGTGCGCTCCTCGACCAGCCGGAACCGCAATGCGTCGGCGCGGTGATAGCCCGACCCGACCGTGAGTGTCACGCCGCCGCCGGTGCCGGCATCGAACGTCCACTGCCCGAGGGCGTACCAATCACCCATGCCGTCGACCGGATCGATCGTGACGTCGGCTGAGCCGTCGGCGTGTTCGACCGAGTAGTGCGCCGAACGCGTTGTGGTGGCATGGTCCGGCCACCACACGGCGACCTCGTATTCACCGCCGGTGGGCAGTTCCGGCACCCAGGTCGCCGTCGAACCCGCCGTGTTGCTGTAGCGGGTCAGCGAGCCGTCGTAGCCGGTGAGATTGCTGGAGATCCACGTTCCGCTCTCGGTGTAGGCCTTGGCGCAGTCCGCGTGAACGGTCTGCGTGGTGACGACGACGTCCTGATCGTCACCTGACGACGGCGGCTGTGGCACCCACGCCGGCGGGCCGGTGCGCTGTTTCTCATAAGGGATCAGCTGCGCGGCCGACGAAAGATCGCCGCCGCTGCTGTGCTCGATCTGCAGCCGCAGGTACCGCGCGGTAACGCCGTCGAGGTCGACGTCCTTGGGCAGCCTGGTGCGGTCCCACTCCACCTCGGCGACGTCGGTGAAGTCCGTGCCGTCGCGGCTGGCCTGCACCGTTGCCCGGAGGATGGTGCCGATCGCGCTGTCGTACCGCGGCTGGTAGCGCAGCGCTGACAACCGGCGTACCCGCTCCATGTCGATGGTGATCTCGTGCGGCAGCTCGACGGCGGCATCCGAGTGCCAGTGGGTGCGAATGTCGCCGTCGACGGCGCGCTCCGCCCCGCGATGCTCGGCCTCGGTGGAAGCCGTGGCGCTCAGCTGCCCGGCCGGAATGGCATGGCCGCTCGGCTCGTCCGGCCAGCTGGCATGAGGATCGGCCGCGTCTTCGGACAGCGGCTCCCGGTTGCCGGCCGAGGCTGTGCCGGAACCACGAATGACGAGGTCGGTCACGACGGCGGCGTGATCAGAGTAGAACGGGAACCGATCGTCGAGTGCGGAGCCTTGCTGCTCCGGCAGCCGCTCGGTGAGCGTCGCCGAGTCCAGGACCCGCACGTCGTCACCGCGAGTGAAGACGTAGTCGATACGGCCGGGAGCGAAGATCTGGCCACGGGCGGGGTCCATGGTCGAACCGGGGTAACGGCCGGCGTCGGGATACGCCCACCGATACGTGTCAGTGAAACCGGCCTCGGTGAACATCCGGGTCACCGGCCAGTCGAGTACCAGGCCGCCGTGACCGAAGACGGGTGCGAAGCGCTCGCTCCAGTCCAGATGCGAGAGCGTGTTCAGGTCGCCGCCGATGATGATGGGAGCGTCGTCGTCGCCGACATAAGTCGTCAGCCGGTCCTCGAGCACGGTAGTGGCCATCCGCACCCGGTTACGCTCGTCGGTGCCGATGACCTCGTCGTCGGTGTGATGCCGGCACAATCCGAGCGTCTCTTCGAAGGCGGCCCGGTTGGCGTGTGTACGGGCGTTGTCCTGGTGATGCAGCCAGGTGGAGAAGGCATGGACATGCCCGCCGTCCGGCAAGCCGAGGCGCGCGCCACCGAAGTGGAAGGACGAGACGCCACCACCGGAGATGCGCTCGTACACCTCCTCGACCGGCAACCAGGTGTACAGCCAGAGGTTGTCCCGGTCCGGAGCCTGGCCCGGCTCGCGGGTGATCTGGACGCCGGTGAACTCGCGACCGTCATTCCGGTTCCGGTTCAGGGCTGCCTCGATGTCTGCCCCGGCACCGTAGGTCTCGACCAGGAACAACACGTCGGGGTCTTCGTGCCGGACGAACTCCAGCAATTCGTCGAGGTTCTGTTCGCCCATTCCGGCGCCTTGCGCCGGGTCCAGGGTTCCGCCGAGCCAGATGTTGAACGTCATGACCCTCAACGCGGTGCCGACCTCGCCATCCGGTACCGCGCCGACGGTCACGTCGACGCTCAGGTCCTGGGGCGCGTCGCCAGTGGGAACGTGGAACTCTCGGGTGGTGGTCTCGCCGTCGGCCGTATAGCGGCGCCACCGCTCGATCGCGTCACCGCCTTCCGACACCTCGACGGTGGCCTCGTGGGTGAGTCCGTCTACTGCCTGCCATGAAGCGCTGACCTGGCAGTCACTCGCCAGGGACTCCAGCGGCATGGTCACCGACGGGTGGTCCGAGGTGTCGAGCTCAGCCGTCGCAGCCGGTTGGCCGCCGCAGATGAGCTCGGCCCGCACCAGACCCTCTTCTGCCGGCATGTCGGGCGGTGCGGCGAGGGTGAAGGTCACCGTCGCGCTGCCGCTCTGATCGGTTGGCCCCGCGTTCTTTTGGGCTTGGTGTCCGTTCGCCAGGGCGGACGACGCCGCCAGCATCACGCCAGCGACGACGATTACTCCAAGCGAGTCGCGCATCTTTCGACCTTGACTATGCGTAGGAGGCATGTTCAGATCAGAGCATGCACGAAATCGAGAGTCAATAGGCAGTTTCAAATCGGCGAACGGAGGACACTCGTGACCGGACACCTGTCACGCAGACGATTCCTCGCGGCCGGAAGTGGCGCCGTGAGTGCTTACCTGCTCGTTGGATGCAACCTCGACCCCGAACCACGAAACGGAGGAGACGACTCGGGTCCCGGCCCGAGCCCAAGCGGAGAATCGCCAATGCTGGCGAAGAGAGTCGAGGCAGGTGAACTGCCCCCGCTGGCCGAGCGAATCCCGATGAACCCGCTCGTCGTCGACCCGGTAGAGGAGATCGGCCGGTACGGCGGGAACCTGACCAGCGCGATCCTCGGCCCGGCCGAGGCCATCCAGATGTTCCGCGTCGTCGGCTACGAAGGCCTCGTGCGCTGGACTCCCGACTGGGACCTCGCCGTCATCCCGAACATCGCGGAGAGTTTCGAGGTCAGCCCGGACGACCGCGAGTTCACCTTCCGGCTGCGCGAGGGCATGAAATGGTCCGACGGCGAGCCGTTCACCGCTGACGATCTCGTCTTCGCCCGCAACGACGTGCTCAACAACGACGAGCTGTACCCGAGCGGCGCCGGAAATCCGGTCCGGGCCGAGAAGATCGACGACTACACCGTGACCTTCATCTTCGACGACCCGGAGGGCCTGTTCCTGCCCAACCAGGCCCGGGTGCACAGCTCAAACGCCGGCACCACGCTGGTCAGCCTGCCCAAGCACGTACTCGAGCAATACCACGCGGATTTCAACCCGGACATCGACGAGCTCGTCGACGCCGAGGGGGCCGCGGACTGGGTCCAACTGTTCCTGGACAAGACCGACATCTGGTCGAACTCCGACCTGCCGACGCTCAACCCGTGGATCATCATCGATCCGGTCGGGGAGGGCAACCAGGTCCGGCTCGAACGCAACCCCTACTACTTCAAAACCGATCCCGAGGGAAACCAGCTCCCCTACATCGACCGGGTCACCTACGACATCATCCAGGACGACGAGGTCATCCTGTTGCGGGTCGTGTCCGGTGACATCGATCTGCAGCTACGTCCGGTCAACAGCCTGGAAAACCGGCCGATCCTGGCCGCCGACCGCGAGTCGGGTGGCTTCCGGTTCTTCGACGCCATCCCGGCCAACATGAACACGATGGCGTTGTGCCTGAACCTCAGCCACAAGGACGAGGCGGTCCGCGAGGTCTTCCGCAACAAGGACTTCCGGATCGGGCTGTCTCACGCCATCAACCGAGAAGAGATCATCACCGCCGTCTACCAGCGGCAAGGTGAGCCATGGCAATGCGCACCGCGACCGGAGTCGCCGCTGTTCGACGAAAAGCTCGCCAAGCAGTACACCGAATACGACGTCGACCTGGCCAACGAGTACCTGGACAGTGTCCTGCCCGAGAAAGACGGCTCCGGGTACCGCCTGCTGCCGAACGGCGACCGGCTGCGGATTCTGATCGAGTTCGCCACCGGGATCTGGCCCGACTACCCGGGCACGCTGAACCTCATCGAGGGCTACTGGAAGGCGGTGGGGGTCGACACCAGCGTCAACGGCATGGATCGCTCGTTGTTCCTGGAAAGGACCGAGGCCGGCGATCACGACGCGGCCGTATGGCAAGGTTCCGGGGGCCTCAACGACATCTACCTCAATCCCCGTTTCTATGCGCCGACGGGCGCCGGCAATGCCGCCTATGCGTTCACCTGGACCGAGTGGTACACCAGCGGCGGCGAAAGCGGCGAGGAACCGCCCGAGCCGGTGCGTCGCCAGTTCGAGCTCTACGACCAGGTCAAGGCCACCACTGATGCGGACGAGCAAGCCACGGCGATGACCGAGATTCTCCAGATCGCCAAAGAAGAGTTCTGGGTGATGGGCATCAACTTGCAGCCCGAGGAGTACGGTGTGGTCAGCGCGGCGCTTCGCAACGTCCCCGACGCGATGCCCAATGCCTGGGACTACCCGACCCCGGCACCCACCAACCCGGAGCAGTACTTCTTCGATGGCGAATAGAGCAGCAGCCGAGCGGTCTGGCGCGTCGGCCAAGGCGCTGGCCAACGGGGTCACGGTGCTCCAGGCTCTGGTGGAGTCCAACGAACCTGTTTCGGCCAGCGAGATCGCCCGCCGGGTCGGGCTGCACCAGAGCTCGGTGTCCCGGATCCTGTCGACGCTCGCGGAGGCCGGTTACGCACGCAAGACCGGCTACCGCAGCTTCGCTCCGGACTTCGGTGTGCTGTCGCTCGGTGCGGCGGCGATCACACAGTTCCGGCTCGCCCACCGTCCTCGCAAGGCGATGGAGGACGCTGCCCGGCTTGCCCGGGGCGCCGCGGTGTCACTCTCGGTGCTGTGGCGTGGTGAAGTGATCTACTTCCTACGGACGCGTGGGGGGGATCAGCCGGTCCTGTTCAACGCCGACGGCTGGCCGCTGCATCTGTCCGCGCCAGGCCTTCGGCTGCTGCTCGAACTCCCGGAGAACGAAGCTCTCGAGCTGCTCCGGGAGTCCCGGAAGAAGTACGGCTGGGAACGCCCGGAATCACCGGCTCCACAGTCCGAGGAAGAGGCACTCGCGCGCGGCCGCGAACTGCTGGCACACGAGTGCCTCATCCTGGACGGCTGGCTGAAGCCCGGGCATATGTCCTCCGCCATCACCGTGGACGCGCCGGGCGAACCGCCCGTCGCGCTCTCGGTGACCGGACGGACCGAGCTCGCCGACCCGGACACGATCCGGTTGTGGCTGCACAGCTTCCGCCGCTCGGTCGAACAGGCGCTCAGCGACTAAGAACCCGCGCGGGTTTTAAACCTCTAGCCCTCCAAGCATTCCTTCCGCCGTGGTCGCCGCCGCATCGTGGCGTCCGCGACGGCGAAAACTCATACCGATAGGAACGAACCATGCAGGACGAGTATGTCCAAACCGATCTGACCGTCGTGGGTGGTGGTCTCGCCGGAGTCTGCGCGGCGATTGCCGCCGCCCGCCTTGGGCGAAGCGTCGCGCTGGTGAACAACCGGCCAGTACTAGGTGGGAACTCCTCGAGCGAGGTGCGGGTGTGGGTCTGCGGCGCGACGGCGCACGGGCGCCAGCGCTACGCTCGCGAGACCGGCATCATGGGCGAGTTGTACGTCGAGAACCAGTACCGCAACCCGGACGGCAACCCCTACTACTGGGACATGGTGGTCCACGAGGCGGTCCGCAACGAGCCCGGAATCCAGCTCTTCCTGAACACCGACGTGCATGACGTCGAAGCCTCCGGCGACCCGGACAACCGCCGGATCGACGCCGTGACCGGGTGGATGCTGGGCTCGGAGCGGCGCATCCGGTTCGAGTCGCCGGCCTATGCCGACTGCACCGGCGACGGCTTGGTCGGACACCTGGCCGGCGCACGGCACCGCATCGGACGAGAGGCCCGCGCGGAGTACGACGAGCCGTGGGCGCCGGAGACCGCCGACGACATCACCCTCGGCAGCACTCTGCTGTTCTACACCAAGGACGCCGGTCACCCGGTCAAATACGTGCCTCCGTCGTTCGCCATAGACGTCACCAAGACCCCCATCCCTGAGCGGCGCATCATCCGCTCCGGCGACAACGGCTGCGCGTACTGGTGGATCGAGTGGGGCGGCGAACTCGACATCGTCCAGCACAACGAGCGCATCCGCGACGAACTGTGGGCCGTGATCTACGGGGTCTGGGACTACATCAAGAACTCCGGAAAGTTCGACGCCGACACCATGACGCTGGAGTGGGTCGGGACCGTGCCCGGCAAACGGGAATACCGCCGGTTCGTCGGCGACTACACCCTCACCCAGCACGACATCCTCAACCAGACGCCGTTCGAGGACCGGGTCGCCTTCGGCGGCTGGTCGATCGACCTGCACCCGCCGCAGGGTGTCTACGCGACCGAGGCCGGCTCTAAACACTGGCACTCCAACGGCGTCTACCACATCCCGTTGCGGTCCCTGTACTCGGTGAACGTCGAGAATCTGTGGGTCGCCGGGCGTGACATCAGCGCCTCACACGTGGCGTTCGGCACCACCAGGGTGATGGCCACCTGCGCGGTTGTGGGGCAGGCGGCCGGCAGCGCCGCCGCCGTCGCGCTCGACACCGGTGTCACACCCCGCCAGCTGGCGCACGACCACCTCGACCGGCTCCACCAGGTCATGCTCCGCGAGGACGCCTCGGTCCTGGGGGTACGCAACGACGACCCGGCCGACCTGGCCCGCCACGCCCGGATGTCCGCGTCGAGCGCCTTGACCGACCTCGCGGTGCGGCCGGAACCGTCCGGCCCGACGGCGCGGCCGCTGACCACGGACGCCGGCGTGATCGTCCCCGTCGACCCCGAGCTGACTCAGGTCGGCCTGCTGGTCGAGGCCGCCACCCGCACCGACCTGACGGTCGAGGTGTTCGATACCGGGCTCGAGCAGAACTATGTCCCACACAAACGGGTCGCCCAGGCCGGCGTCACGGTCGAACCAGGCCCGCCCCGATGGACGTGGCTGGACCTGCCGTGGCAACCAGGGTCGCCGCAGAACGCCTTCGTGATCGTCCGGGCGAATCCGGACATCACCCTGTTCACCAGTGGCACCGCCGAGCCGGGTATACGTAGCTTCGAGCACCGGCCAGCACCGCCCGAGGCCGAGTTCGAGCAGCCGCTACTGGACTGGGTGAAGCTGCGGGACTGGCAGCACCTGTGCGTCGGCGTGCGCCCGGAGACCGCCGCGTGCCGTCCGGAGAAGGCCATCGGCGGGTTCGCCCGGCCCTGGGCCGGCCCGCAGATGTGGGCGTCCGAGCCCCTGGCCGGTGTCCCGGAGTGGCTGCGGCTGGACTGGCCGGAGCCGGTGACGCTGAACCAGGTGGAGATCGTCTTCGACGACGACGTCGACGAGTACCTGATCAATCTGCACCACTGGCGCACACCGTTCGACGTCATCCCCACCCTGATCCGCGACTATCGCATCGAGATCGACACCACGGGCGACGGCGACTGGCAGATCGTGACCCGCCAACAGGACAACCGCCGGCGCCGCCGTGTCCATCGGATGGACGAAGCCACCGAGGTCCATGCGCTGCGGGTCGTGGCCGAATCGACGAACGGCTCGCCACGCGCCCACATCGTCTCGGTCCGCGTCTACCACTCCCGCTGATCATTGGCACTTGGCCACCGATATCGGTGGCCAAGTGCCAATGATCAAGGGGGTCCGGGCGTCACTGGTCAAAGGCCACCACGGAGCCGTACCGTCGATGCATGACCAAGGACGCTCCGGAACACGACTACGACGACTCCCAGCTGTTCGTCCAGCCGCCCAAACACACGGCTGCCGGAGTACCGGGTGTTGTCCATGGTCTGCGCGATGTACTCGACCAGGCAGGCGCCAGGCGCGGCTGGCAGACCTTGCGGGTGCTCAACCAGCACGACGGCTTCGACTGCCCAGGCTGCGCCTGGCCGGAACCTGACAAGCCACACTTGGCCGAGTTCTGTGAGAACGGCGCCAAGGCCGTGGCCGAGGAAGCCACCACCCGCCGGGTCGGTCCGGAGTTCTTCACCACCCACCCCATCAGTGAACTCGCCACCAAGACCGACTACTGGCTCGGCCAGCAGGGGCGGCTGAGCACCCCGATGTTCCGCGACACCGACTCCGATCACTACCGGCCGATCTCCTGGGATGAAGCCTTCGGCGTCATCGCCGACGAGCTCGCCGGTACCGACAGCCCGGACCAGGCGGCGTTCTACACCTCCGGGCGCACCAGCAACGAAGCCGCCTTCCTCTATCAGCTGTTCGCGCGCAAGCTCGGTACCAACAACCTGCCCGACTGCTCCAACATGTGCCATGAGTCGTCCGGCGCGGCACTATCCGAAACCATCGGCATCGGCAAGGGCAGCGTCTCACTCACCGACATCACCGACCACGCCGAGCTGATCGTCGTCGTCGGGCAGAATCCTGGCACCAATCACCCACGTATGCTCACTGCCCTGGAGGAGGCCAAGCGGCGCGGCGCACGCATCGTCGCCATCAACCCACTGCCGGAGACCGGACTGCGCGCCTTCAAGAACCCACAGAAGGTGCGCGGCGTCGTTGGAAAAGGAACGCCGCTCGCCGACCTTTTCCTGCAGATCCGGCTCGGCGGTGATCAAGCGTTCTTCCAGGCCGTCAACCGGATCCTGGTGGAGTCCGACGAGCGCACCGGTGACGTCCTGGACCATCGATTCATCGCCGAGCACACCAGCGGCTTCGAAGCAGCAGCGGCCGGCTGGCGGGCATTGGATGCCAACGACGTGGTCGCCGCCACCGGATTGAGCTCGCGCCAGATCTCCGCGTTCGTCGACGAAGTGATCTCCGCGAAAAGCGTCATCGTGTGCTGGGCGATGGGCCTCACTCAGCACAAGAATTCGGTCCCCACCATCCGGGAGATCGTCAACTTCTTGCTCCTTCGCGGCAACATCGGCCGCCCGGGCGCCGGTGCCTGCCCGGTTCGCGGCCACAGCAACGTCCAGGGCGACCGGACCATGGGAATCTGGGAGAAGATGCCGGATGCCTTCCTGGACGCGCTGGGCGCCGAGTTCGGTTTCGAACCACCGCGGGAACACGGCCACGACACCGTGAACACCATCCGCGCGATGATAGATGGCCGGATCCGGGTATTCATGGCCCTCGGCGGCAACTTCGCCGCCGCGACCCCGGACAGCGAACGCACCGCCAACGCGTTGCGATCAGTGCCGCTGACTGTGCATGTATCCACCAAGCTGAACCGCTCGCACGTCGTTCCGGGGCGTCGCTCGCTCATCTTGCCGTGCCTCGGCCGGACCGAGAGAGACGTCCAGACCGGCCGCGAACAGTTCGTGACCGTCGAAGACTCCATGTCGATGGTGCATGCGTCCCGGGGCAAGCTTCCTCCGGCGTCGGGCGAACTGCGCAGCGAGGTAGCGATCGTCTCCGGCCTGGCGAGACGGGTGCTTGGCAACGACGACCCCACACCGTGGGAGGAATTCACCGCGGACTACTCGAAAATCCGCGAACGGATCTCCAGGGTGGTGCCCGGCTTCGAGAACTTCGAACAACGGGTGGCCGCGCCTGGCGGCTTCGTCCTGCCGCATCCGCCGCGCGACGAACGCCGCTTCAATACCGCCGACGCCCGGGCCCGGTTCACGGTCAACGATCTCGACGTGATGGTGCTGCCGCCCGGCCGGTTGATCCTGCAGACCATCCGGTCTCACGACCAGTTCAACACCACTATCTACGGCCTCGACGACCGCTACCGCGGCATTCACAACGGCCGGCGCGTCGTGTTCGTCAACCACGACGACCTCGAGGAGCTCGGCATCGCCGACGGCACCCCGGTTGATCTGGTCAGCGAATGGGGTGACGGCGAACGAAGGGCACCGGCGTTCCGGGTGGTTTCGTTCCCCACGGCCCGCGGCTGCGCGGCCGCCTACTACCCGGAGACCAACGCGCTGGTTCCGCTGGACCACACCGCCGACATCAGCAACACACCTGCCTCGAAGTCCGTCATCGTCCGCCTCGAGCCCACCTAAATGATCATGTTTGGTGGGTTTTCTCGTGCGTCACGATGCCTGCAGGCCTCTTGACGCAGGAGAAGTCCTGGGCATGTCCACCAGCCTCAGCCGGCCGGCGCCGGTCCGGGCCCCGCCGCGAACCCGGCCCCGCCCTCAGCTACAGCGACGACGTCGAACGATTCCTGCAGAATGGGCGCTGAGCCAATGATCTTCGACCCTGGCGAACCCGCGGCCTTCCCGGCGAAGTCAGCTGCGAACTCGTCCCGCGCTTGTGCCGTAGCGAACACGTACGTGCCCTCGAACCATTCGCCCGGCCGGGTACGCCAGGTCTTGAACCTCAACCCGGGCATGCCGGTGAAACGGTCCAGAGAGGTGCCGTGAACATACTCGCGCAGTTCGTCATCGACGCCGGCCGGCGCGTCGGCCAGGGACCAGCGCACGGTCAATCCATACATGAAATCAGCTCCATCCGAGTGCTCAATTGGGACAGCTACCTGGTCATCGACACGACGTCGTCGTTCCGTCGGCATCCAATGCCGACGTACCTCACCAGGAGTGCTCGCGCGTCAAAAGGCCTGCAGGCATGGTGACGCACGAGAAAACCCACCAAACATGATCATTTAGCCGGGTGGGATTCGAGCCAGGTCAGCAAGGCGCGGACGCCGAATGCGGTGCCGCCCTTCACCAGCTCGGCCCGGTTCTTATCCGCCCGGCCGACACCGGCGATGTCCAGATGTGCCCAGGGCACGTCTTTGGCAAAGCGCTCCAGGAAGAGCGCGCCGATGATGGAGCCGCCGCCCATCTTCGCCGTATCGATGTGCCCGATGTCGGCGACCTCCGACTTCAGCGCCTGCCGGTAATCGTCGACCAGCGGCAGCCGCCACATCCGTTCACCTGACTCCTCACCGGCCCGGAGCAGGTCGTCGGCAAGGGTGTCGTCGGTGGAGTACAGCGCCGCGTGTGACCGGCCGAGTGCCGTCGCCGCGGCGCCGGTGAGGGTGGCGACGTCGACGACGACGGACGGTTCGAGTTCGGCCACGGCGTAGGCGATCGCATCCGCCAGCACCAGACGGCCCTCGGCGTCGGTGTTGAGCACCTCCACGGTGGTGCCGTCGTACTGCATGATCACGTCGCTGGGACGCTGGGCAGAACGTCCGGGCATGTTCTCGGCCGCGGCGACCAGCCCGGTGACCCGGACCGCCACGCCGAGTTCGCGCACCGCGGAGAGCACACCCATCACCACCGCGGCACCGGACATGTCAGTCTTCATGGTGGCCATCGGATCGGACTTCTTCAGGGACAATCCGCCGGAGTCGAACGTGATCCCCTTGCCGGCCAGCACCACATGCGGCACGTCAGCCGGTGCGCCAGGTGGCTCATAGCGCAGGGCGATCAGCCGCGGCGGCCGGGAGGAGCCCATGCCGACGGCTACCAGACCACCGAAACCTTCGGCGGCCAGCTTCTTCTCGTCCCGGACGTACACATCCATGCCATGGGCATGGCCGATCTCCTCGGCACGCTCAGCCAGCCAGGCCGGGTCTTTCACGTTGGACGGCATATGCACCAGCTCGCGTGCGTACCAGCTGGCAGATGCCACGGTGGTGGCCTTGCGGACCGTTTCGGACGCTGGTTCGCCGAGCCCCGCCAGCACGAGTGTGATCAGTGGCGGCTTGCCCGGTTTGCTGCGAAAGGTACCGAGGCTGAACGTCGCCAGTACGACGCCTTCGACGAATGCCCGCACGCATGAGTCGTCCTCAGCGCCGGCCGCGACCGTGGTGGACAGGCGGTTCACGCCACGGACCGCGCGGGCCAGCGCGGCCCCGGCCTTGCGATACGACGCCGGGGATCCGTCCCCCAGTCCGACCAGCAGCACCCGGGTCACGTCTGTCTCGCCGTCGGCGCTGCTCGCTCCCCGACCTTCATCAAAGATGGGTATGGACACGATCTCGCCGGCCCTGCCCGATGCGTTCTCACGCTCCATCAGCCACAGGGGATCGAGCCCGAGCGCGTCGACAAGCTCGGCCCCGCCCGGTCCGATCCACGGGCCGGAACCGCCAGCGCCGTCATCGGGATCCGCGCCCGAGGCAGGTGCCTGGACCGCCTCGGCAGCGGTATCAGCGGGCCAGACGGGTACCGCCACAACCTCCGCGGCAACGTCGAGGAGCCCTTCCGCAGCCACTTCGACCGCAGTGGGCCGCACGGGATTCTCGTCCAGCACAATGCCTCCCATAAAGGGCACAGTACGGCCCCGTCCGGTGTGAGTCACACCGGACGGGGCGCGTGGAATTGTCTATGTCATCGGGTGCGACCGCATCCAGGCCTGGTCCTACCCGGTGACGTCCTTCAGCGCATCGCTGAGCGCGTGAGCCTCGTCGAGCGAGATCTCGACGACGAGACGACCTCCGCCCTCTAGAGGTACACGCATGACTATGCCGCGCCCCTCCTTCGTGACCTCGAGCGGCCCGTCGCCAGTCCGCGGCTTCATCGCCGCCATCCGCGCACTCCTTCCTGTCAGGCGTGCACGACATCTCCTTTTCTGTCAGGAGACGAGACACGTGCACGTCACGATCACAGTCATTATCCCGCATCAACTCCGATGCGGGGAGACCGCGGTCAACTCTAGGAGAACAACACCAGGCAGGATGGGAAGTGATCGAACTACGAGGGCGGCACGAAACAGGCCCGAGCGGGCCTCGACGAGAGGAGCCATGCCGTGACCGATCCGGTGAGCCATGAGATCGACGAGGACGTCGCCACCATCACCTTCAATCGGCCCGACGCCATGAACAGCCTCGATACGGCCACCAAGGTCGCGCTGCGCGACCACGTCCGGCGTGCCGCGGACGACCCCGGAGTGCGCGCCGTTGTGCTCGCCGGCTCCGGCCGTGCCTTCTGCGTGGGACAAGACCTTGTCGAACATGCCGGCGAACTGCGCGAGGGCGGCTCCGGTCTCGGCGACACCGTGCGGGAGCACTACAACGCGACGGTACGCACACTCATGAGCATGCCCAAACCGGTGATCGCCGCCGTCAACGGGGTCGCCGCTGGTGCCGGTGCCTCGTATGCGTTCGCGTGTGACCTTCGGATCGTCGCCGATACCGCCGGATTCAACCTGGCCTTCGCCGGTATCGGACTCTCGTGTGACACGGGTTCGTCGTGGACGCTACCCCGGCTGGTGGGCTGGGCGAAGGCACACGAACTCCTCCTTCTCCCCCGTACCGTGAAGGCCGACGAGGCGCAAGCGATCGGCCTGGCCACCGAGGTGGTGGCCGCCGACGAGGTCCTGAGCCGGGCACAGGAGCTGGCTGTCCAGCTCGCGGCCGGGCCGACGGTGGCGTATGCGGCGCTGCGGCGGGCCCTGAACCGTTCGGCCACCCACACGCTGGATGAGTCCCTCGAGTACGAGGCCGAGATGATGCAGCTCACCGGAGAGACACACGATCACCGCAACGCCGTCGAAGCGTTCCTGGCCAAGCAGAAGCCGACCTTCGACGGACGATGAGACGACGGTGAGCGTGGAAAACGAGGCCAGGCCCGGGCCCGACGGCAAACTGCGCTGCCCGTGGGCGTTGAGCACACCGGACTACATCGCCTATCACGACGACGAATGGGGCCGCCCGGTCCACGGCGACTCCGCGCTGTATGAGCGGCTCACTCTCGAAGGATTCCAGTCAGGGTTGTCGTGGCTGACCATTCTGCGCAAGCGGTCCGGATTCCGGCGCGCATTCGCCGGATTCGATCCCGCCGAGGTGGCCCGGTTCGACGAGGCCGACGTCGAGCGGCTCCTGGCCGACACCTCGATAGTGCGCAACCGCGCCAAGATCCACGCGGCGGTGACCAATGCCCGGGCGTTGCTCCGGTTGCAGGCCTCCGATGGCGGCGACGCCCTGCACCACCTGGTGTGGTCGTTCGCGCCCGAGCCGGACGGGCGCCCGGCACCACGCACGCTGGCCGACGTGCCCGCTATCACCCCGGAGTCCACGGCACTGGCCAAAGCCCTCAAAAAGCGTGGCTTCGTGTTCGTCGGGCCCACTACCGCCTATGCCACCATGCAGGCCGCGGGCCTGGTCAACGATCACCTGGCCGACTGCGTCGCGCGTGGCGGCTGAACCCCTCAGCCGTCCTCGTCCCACACCGGCCGCGGACGGCGCACCATCTCCGGCGCACCCCAGCGTCGCACCGTATCCTCGAGTTCGGCGATGCGCGCGTCGCGCTCGGCGAGTTCGGCCCGGACCCGGGCCAGCACGTCGTCCACCTGGTTCATCCGGTAGCCCCGAGCCACCACGGCAAAGCGCAGGCCGGCCAGGTCGTCAGCGGTGAGCGGCTGCTCGCCGAGCTCCGGTCCGACAACGACGGGTGGCTCGTCCTCCAGCAGTTGGCCACGGCCCAGGGTGAGCGCGACCACCATGAACACCACGGCGGCAATCAGCACGGCGAAGAGGACGTACATGAGGCAGATCGTGCCACGTGCGCATCAGAGAACATGCCAGGGGTGGTCGCCCGCACCCGGGCCGAGGCCGGTGGCATGCGCTGGGCTCGCATCCGGTGTCGTGGTTCAGCTGCGGGTTCGCATCCGTTCGGTATCTTGAGGACGATGGTCCTCGGGGCCGTCGTCAACGCCGATGTGAAGGGTGGCACGTGTGAATTCAGTAGCGTCCGGGCGCGTCGACCTCGTGTTCCGTGGCCGACACCTCGTCCGGGACCGGGCGTTGATCATGGCTATTGTCAACCGGACGCCCGACTCGTTCTACGATCACGGCGCCACGTTCGACGAGCAGCTGGCCCGCGAGGCGATCGCCCAGGCCGTCGCCGACGGCGCCGACGTCGTCGACATCGGCGGGGTCCCGGCCAGTCCGGGTCCGGAGGTCAGCGTCGACGAGGAGATCGGCCGGATCCTGCCGACTCTCGAATGGACCCGCGAGACTTACCCTGATCTGGTCATCAGTGTCGACACCTACCGTCACGAGGTCGCTGATCGCGCCTGCCGGGCCGGTGCGGATCTTCTCAACGACACGTGGGCGGCCGCCGATCCCGCCATGCTGGACGTCGCCGCGCAGTACGGAGCCGGCTACGTGTGCGCACACACCGACGGTTTGCCCCCCCGCACCGATCCGGTGCGGCCCGAGTACGACGACGTCGTGGCAGCGGTGGTGGAAGACACCGCAGCACTGGCGGAGAAGGCCGCGGCCCGCGGCGTGCCGCGAGAGGGCATCCTGATCGATCCCGCCATCGATTTCACGAAGCACACCCTGCACAGCCTGGCGGTACTGCGCCGGGTGGACTCGCTGGTCGAGACCGGTTGGCCAGTCCTGATCGCGATATCCAACAAGAACTTCGTCAGCGAGACGCTCGACGTGCCGCTCGACGATCGTGTTGTCGGGACCCTCGCGGCCACGGCGCTCGCGGCGCAGGCGGGGGCCTCGATGTTCCGCGCCCACCAGGTACGCGAGACCCGGCACACGGTAGAGATGGTGGCCAGCATCAATGGCACTCGGCCGCCGGCGCGACCCGAGCGGTGGCTGGACTGATGCACTACATCTGGCCTCTGACCGGCACCCGCGTCGTCGACGACCTCGAACTCGAGCAGCTCTACCGGTATCCGGCCGACCCGAAGTGGCTCGCGGTCAACTACGTGTCCAGCGCTGACGGCGCCGTCGAGATCGACGGCCGTTCCGCCGGCCTGTCCAATCCCGCGGATCGGCAGGTTTACCAGCTCGGTAGCGATCTCGCCGACGTGGTGCTTCTCGGCGCCGGCACCGCGACCATCGAGGTGTTCCGGGGTGTGCATCCGGACGAGAAGACCGCCGAGCGTCGGCGCCGCCACGGGCTGAGCGAGATCCCGCCGATCGCTGTGGTGACGACGGGCCGCTCCCTACCGCCCGACGCACCGGTGATCACCGAAGCGGCGGTGCCGACCCTAGTGCTGACGTGTTCCGCCGCACCGAAGTCGATTCGCGACGCGTGGACCGCGGCCGGCGCCGAGGTGGTCGTAGCCGGAACCGACACGGTGGACGTGGCCGGCGCCGTCGACCATCTGGTGAAGCGCGGGCTCGGCCGCATCGACTGCGAAGGCGGCCCGCGTCTGTTCGGCTCACTGCTGGCCGCCGGGATGGTGGACGAGCTACGACTGACCGTCTCCCCGCTTCTGGTATCCGGCGCTGCCGACCGGATCGCTGTCGGTGCCGGAATCGAACCAGCGGCGTTGGAACTCACGTCGCTGCTCGCAGAGGGAAACACCCTGTTGCTACGTTATCTGGTGAAACAGTGAGGCATCCTCGCTGTTCTCCCACTCCATCGCTGCGGCATTGAAAGGGTCCCCGTGTGACCAGAGACACGATTCGCTACCGCGAGGCGCGCGCACATTACCTGTCACCACGGCGACGTGATCCCGTCAAGACGCTGATGGAGGAGGTGGTGTCCCATCGTGTCTTCGCCGAGGCCGTCGATCACCTCCGGCTCCCGGCGGGGCAGGCACTGCGGGTTCTCGACCTCGGCTGCGGGCTCGGCGACGGCCTCGCGTTACTGACCCAGCCCCATGGCGACCTCACACCGGTGATCGCCGGGCGTCAGCTCGAATACACCGGGCTGGATGCCGATCCGGACATGGTGGAGACCGCTGCCACCCTGCACGACGTTCCGGGCACGACCTTCCGCGCCGGCGACATGCGCGACGACCTACCGCCCGGCGATATCGACCTGTATCTCTCCTGCGGTGTTCCGTACTCGCATCTGACGCCGGATGAAATGATCACCGTACTGAGCGCAATGATGACGCGGATCGTCGACGCCGGCCGTCGCGCCGTGATCGTCGTAGACGTCCTCGGGCGGTACTCCATCGAGTGGACCCCGAACTGGGACACCAGCCGGTGGAACTACGCGATGACGTTTCTCGAGGACACCAGCGAGCGTCTCGAACAACCGATGACGTTCTACGATCGGCCGGCCCTGAACTCGGCGATCGCCGAGGCGGCCCAGCGCGCGGCCGTGCCGCGCGTCGACGTGAGTTTCACCGATCGCTCCATCCTCGTGGGCCGGCATACCGCCACCCGGGCGTTCAACCCCTCGATTCCGCCCTACCGGACACTCGTCAACGACCTGGCCCGCGGATCGTCGACGGTTGCCCCCGCCGATCTCGCCTTCGATCCGCCGACGGTGGGAGCGCCCGACGAGATCCTCGGCTTCTTTCACGTGCTGGCCGCACGATGGAACAAGCTCCTCGAGGAGGCGGTTCCGGCCACGGGTGAGGTAGCCGGCGACGACCCAGCTGCCCTGGCCGCTGACCTGCTACAGGCCGAGATGGACGAACAGCGGGGCTTGGGAACCGGCCACTCACTGACGGCGACGGTGGTCGTCGACGCGACCGCGGGCTCAGCGCGCTAGCCTCCCGGACCGGGAGGGTGGGCTTTACTCGGCCGCTCCCGGGGTTCTCGCGACGGCCTCGCGTTCCTGGGCCCGGCGGGTCTCGCCCGCGCGGTTCAGCACGTCGAGCACCTCGTCGAGATCGTCGGTCAGGGTGACCAGCTCGAGATCGGCCGAGGAGATCTTCTTCTCGGCGGCCAGCGTCCCGCGTAGCCAATCCATGAGCCCGCTCCAGTACGACGTGCCGACCAGCACGATCGGGAAGGTGGTGACCTTGCCGGTCTGGACCAGGGTGAGCGACTCGAAGAGCTCGTCGAGCGTGCCGAACCCACCCGGGAACACGACGAAACCCTGGGCGTACTTGACGAACATGGTCTTTCGCGCGAAGAAGTAGCGGAAGTCGATACCGAGGTCGACGTACTCGTTGAGGCCTTGCTCGAAAGGCAGCTCGATTCCAAGACCGACCGACACGCCGCCGGCCTGACTCGCGCCTTTGTTGGCCGCTTCCATGATTCCCGGGCCGCCACCGGTGATCACCCCGAAGCCAGCGCCCACCAGCCGTTCGCCCAGCTCTACCGCCGACTGATAGAACGGGTCGTCCGTCGGCGTGCGAGCCGATCCGAAAACGCTGATCGCGGGGCCGAGCTCAGCGAGCGCGCTGAATCCTTCGACGAACTCGGACTGAATGCGCAACACGCGCCACGGATCAGTGTGTACCCAATCACCTGGTCCCCGGCTGTCGAGCAGCCGCTGATCAGTGGTGCCGGGCTGTACCTGGGCTCCGCGGAGCGTCACCGGACCGTGGTGCCGCTCGCCCGGCCGTTCTGGCTTTTCGTTGTGGTTCACGCCGCCAGATTAGCGGGGATCACCCGGCCAGCCACGCACGCATCCGTTCCTCGCACACCCGGATCTCTCTGAGATCGACCCGTTCGTCGTCGGCATGCGCGAGCAACGGGTCCCCGGGTCCGTAGTTGACCGCGGGAATCCCGAGCGCGGAGAAGCGGGCGACGTCGGTCCAGCCTTCTTTGGCTCGCACATCGCCGCCGACGGCCTCGACGAACGCGGCAGCCGCGGGCTCGCCGAGGCCCGGCCTGGCGGCGGGTGCGGTGTCGGCCAGCTTCAGCTCGAAGCCTTCGAACACCTCACTGACATGGGCCAGCGCCTGCTGTTCGGACTTGTCCGGTGCGAAGCGGTAGTTCACCGCCACCACACATCGGTCCGGTATGACATTGCCGGCGATGCCGCCTTCGATACCGACCGCGTTGAGGCCCTCGCGGTAGACCAGGCCGTCGACCTCGACCTCGGCGGGGACGTATGCCCGGAGCCGTTCGAGGACCGGCGCGACGTCGTGGATGGCATTGCTGCCCTTCCACCACCGGGCGCTGTGTGCAGCAGTGCCCCGGACGGTGACTTCAACGCGCAGGGTTCCGTTGCATCCGCCTTCGACCGCTGCCGCTGTGGGCTCCATCAGCACCGCGAAGTCGCCTCGAAGCAACTCAGGGCGGTTCCGGCTGATCCGGCCCAGGCCGTTGAGGTCCGCCGCCACCTCTTCGTTGTCGTAGAACACATAGGTGACGTCCCGGCGAGGCTCGGGGATATGGGCGGCCAGTCGCAACATGACGGCGACGCCGCCTTTCATGTCGACGGTGCCACGGCCCCACAAGAACTCGCCGTCACGGGTCACCGGAAGATTGCCCGCGACCGGCACGGTGTCGAGATGACCGGCGACTATGACCGCGCCGGCGTTGTGCGGGGCCGTCATGGTCCGGGCGAGCACGGTGTCGCCCTCGCGGTCGACCTCGAGGTGCGGGCACTCACGCAGCGCTCGCTCGACGGCATCGGCGAGCACTTGTTCGTCACCACTGACGGAGGCGATGTCACAGATCACCGCGGTCAGCTCGGAAACCGGGAGGTCCAGGTCCAATCGTGTGCTCACCCGGCCACCCTAAGCTCTGCCGCCGCTGACATTCACGCGGGAGCGGCGTTCTGGTTGACTACCGGAATGCGCCTTGATCCAGCACCAGTAACGCCCGAGGACGTCGAGCTTGCGGGCACAATTGTCATCGACGCACTGGCCGGCAGCGTTGAAGCCGATTGGTCTCTGTCCGCGGGCGGGCTCAGCTGGTCGTGCTGGGCCACGCTGGCGCACGTGTGCGATTGCCTGATCAGTTACACCGGCCAGCTCGCCGACCGGGCCGAGACGGACTACGTCCCTTTCGTGGTGCGGGTGAAGGAGTCGGCCTCGCCCGCGGGTCTGCTGCGGGTGGTGCGGGTCGCCGCCGGCTTGCTGGCGGCGGTCTGCCGCAGCACACCCGAGGATGTCCGCGCTTATCATCCCAGCGGGATGGCAGATCCCGAAGGCTTCGCCGCGATGGGTGTGGCCGAGCTTCTCGTCCACGGCAACGACGTCGCGCACGGCCTCGGGGTGTCATTCCACGTCGAGCCCGGCCTGGCCAGCAGAGTTCTCGCCCGGTTGTTCCCCCGCACCGCGATCGCCGACGACGACCCCTGGCAGGTCCTGCTGTGGGCGCACGGCCGGATCAGGCTGCCGGGCCGGGTTCAAGCCAACGGCTGGACGTGGACCGGAGCCCCCATCGGCGAACGCGACTGACGCGCCCGGCACTCACCTGACCAGCTGCGGAGTTCCTCACCCGAGGTCTGTCGGCTCCGCGTACGGCTGGCATCTGATAGGAAAGAATGGGACATTACTATCGATGAGTGTGGTCGAGCACGGGATGACCGCGCACGATCCCAGCGACGAGCAGCTGTGGACGCGTGCGCGTCTAGGCGATCCCGCCGCTTTCGGCGATCTGTTCACCCGGCACGCCGGCACCGTGTACTCATTCTGTTTCCGCCTCACAGCCAGCTGGCACACCGCCGAAGACCTCACCACCGTCGTGTTCCTGGAGGCGTGGCGCCGCCGGCATGAGCCCAACGGCAAGCCCGGGACTCTCGTACCCTGGCTGCTGGGCATCGCCTCACACGTGGCCCGGCACAGCACGCGAGCGGTACGCCGGCATCGCAAGCTTCTCGCCAAGCTGCCACCAGCGGTCATCGAAAGTGATCAAGGGGCCAGCCAGGCCGCACGCGCCGAGACCGAGAAGCAGATGAAAGAAATCCTGCAGGTCTTTCGGCGGTTGCCACACCGTGAGCAAGAAGTCCTGGCGCTGTGTGTCTGGGGCGAGCGCACCACCGCCGAGGCTGCCATCGCACTCGGCATTCCGGTGGGGACAGCCCGCTCCAGACTCGCCCGGGCGCACGAACATCTGCGCCGGCTGATGGAGAACTCTCACAACGGCCGGGCACATCCGCGACCGGCGGTATCCGCCAGGCCACCTAGGGAGGCAACGTAAGGCATGAGTTCGACGATGCTTCGGCTCAACTCGTTCGAGTCGCCGCCGGACGGCTTTCCTCCTGATCGTGAACACGCTGTGCGCCGCCTGCTCGAATCGGTGGTGCGTGAGACGCACGAGGCCGAACTCCGGGGAAACCGGAGCCGGCGGCCGCGGAAACGTCCCAGCCTCCCTGTCATTCGCCTGGGGCTGGCCACCGCCACCGCGGTCGTCCTGATGGTCGTGTCGTTGGGCCTGGCCGGGGTGTTGCGCCCGGATGCGGGCGTCGCACATGCCGCCACACCCACGCTGGTGGGCCACGAGACCAGCACCGGGGAACCCGCTGCCGACGTGCTCCGCGACCTCGCCGGGCGGGCGGCGGGCACGCCGTCCACGAGCGGTGACGACACGATCCGCACCGAACGCTGGTCTCTCGCGATCACCGCCGACGGCGGCAACGCCGCGGCCGGCGACGAGGGCGCGGGCGCCGATACCGAAGGCGCGGCCGGCCAAGAGGGCCCAGCCAGCCCGGCCACCACCACAGTGACCACCGCGATCATCCCGGTTCAGCGGGAGATGACCCGTCTCGACGACGGCAGCGTGTCGGTCCGCGAGGTCGGCGGTGAGCCGCAGTTCCCCAACGACGCGTACCGCCGGGCGTGGGACGACGAAGGCCGGCCCGGCCCGCACGGCGCGGTGCTCAGGGACGAGATCCTGCCGCCCGGGCAGTATCACCTGACCTATCCGGCGGACCTACCCACGGAGCCAGCACTGCTGCAGGAGACGCTCGCGACCGAGCAGCCCGACGCGCGACACGACACCGGCGCCTTGTTCCTCGCCATTCACCAGCTCCGCAATGAACAGGTTCCCAGCGGTGAGGTCCAAGCCGGACTGCTGGAACTGCTGGCCGAGCGGGCCGATGTCGTCACTCTGGGTCAGACCACGGACCGCGCCGGGCGCGAGGCCGTCGCGATCGCGACCAACAGCACCGACTCTGGCTGGCCGCTCCGGTTCATCCTGCTGATCGACCCGGACGACGGCCACATCCTCGGCTACGAACAGGTGCTCACCGGGGACGTCGCGCACGTCGATGTCGCTGCGCCCGCCGTCATCGACTACACGCTGTTCCACTGACCGATCCCCGCCGACCGGAGAGCTCGTGTCAGGCGCCGCGTAGGCGGCGGGCGCTTTCCCCGTTGGCTTCGGCCAGATCGTCGAGGAGTTCGGTCAGGGCCTCGATCTGTTCGGAGTCTCTCCCAGCCAGGGCGGCTGTGGCCGCCTCGGCCACCGGTTCCCAGATCTCGCGGCGCCTGCGGCGGTGGCGGTCGGAGGTGGCGATCGTGCGGGCGCGTCGGTCGGGGCCCTCGGTGCGGGTGATGTAACCGGCTCGTTCGAGCCGGTCGAGGATCTTGGTGATGGCGGCGGGGCTCAAGCCGCTGGTTTCGGCGAGTGAACTGGGCCGGGTCGGGCCCTCGCGTTCGAGGATCTCCAGACAGCGCAGGTCGTTACGGTTGATGCCGTATTGCTCGGCGGCGGCGTCGAACAGCGCCTCGGTAGCCGCGTGCAGGCGGCGGGTCGCCCGTAGCGCGGCCTCCTCGGCTCGCGTCCGGCCGTTCGACCCACTTGTTTCACGTCGCGTATTATTCACCCCGTGAATTATACTGCCGCTCAGATCGCCCCTGTCCGCCCGTGCCGCTGGGCCCTCGCAGGCGCGACCGCTTATGTCCTGTGGGGCATGCTCCACCTGGGCCTGGGGGTCTCCATGGTGGCCCGCGCGCTCAGCGGCGGCCTGCCGTCGGGCGAGCTGGAGTCCGAGAGCCTGATGTTCTTCGTGTGTGCTTCGGTGTTCGGCGCGCAGGCGATCGCGGTCGGACTGGTCCTCAACCGGGTGAACGACCGCTTCGGCTACTGGCTCAACCTGCTCACACTCGGCGTGATCGACACGGCGTTCGTGGCGTTCATGGTCGTTCCCGGCCACGTCGATCCGGTCGGCGGACTGTCAGGGCCGCTGGTCTGGGTAGCTGCTGCGGTCGCCTCCACGATCGCCCTGTCTCGCTCGTCGTCTGCGGCCCCGCACAATGAGACTTGATCATGGGACAACCTGCATCAGGTGTGTGAGCAGCGCCAGTAGCTCATCCGGTTGTTGTTGCTCGACCCGACGTATGAGCTCTGGCCCGGGTGCGGCTGGTGCCACAGCAGACTGCCACCGTTGCTGACATAGGTATAGATGATCTTCCGGCTGCCGGAGCGGTTGACCCAGGAGGATGTCTGGTTGTTGAAGCCCCAGCTCGATGCGTAGCCGGAGCAGGTGCTGGAGAACTGGTAACGCGTGCCGTCGTAGTTCGAGCTCGTGTAGAAGCAGTAGTAGGCCGATGGGCACGACGTGTAGACACCCATGGGCGAGAAGTCTGCCGAATTGGAGCCCTCCAGCCCCAGGTGCTCCACGACGTCGGTGCGCACGTTGCTGCCCAACCCCGAGGGCGCCCGTTTCTCACCAGGGTCCGGCCAGACCACGACCGTGGCGCCGTCATCCCATGCCATCGCGTTGTCCGATACCTGCACACCGCCCGGCTGGAGTTCGAGCAAGCCGGCCATCTCACTGGCCAGCGGCCCGGTCGGCTCGGCGTCGTCGGCCGATATAGCCGCCCCGGACATGAACGGTGCGACCAACAATGCGGCCGCACCAAAAGCTCCTGCTGTCATCCGTCGGGTACGCGAGCTGAGTCTCATACGCATTCCTACTCCCTCCGCCCAACCTTGGACGGCGTTTGCCTGACACAAGCGCCGACGTCGAAAAGGCCGGCCACCTTGGTACGCCGCTACCCACGGCAACGGTGGCGCCGCCTATCCGACTAGGCTGGGGTGTATGCCCGACGAACGTCTCGCCTGGGGTTTCGGACTCACAACCACAACCCATGACGGCACAATCCTGGATGTTTGGTACCCGTCGCCCGCTCTGGGCAAACCGCCTATGGGTTCCGATCCCCTCATCGACCTCCGGAGTCTCGAGGGGGACGACTCCGACCGCCGGGTCCGGCAGCGAGTTGTCCGCACCGCGATTGACCTGGACAAACCGCCGTCTGATGGCGCTGACGCATACCTGCGGCTGCATCTGCTGTCGCACCGGCTCGTCCGGCCGCGAGAACTGAACCTGGAAGGTCTTTTCGGGACGCTGGCGAACGTCGTGTGGACCAACCACGGTCCGTGCGCCGTCGAAGACTTCGAGACCGCCAGGCTGAACCTGCGGCGGCGTGGCGGCGTGACGGTGTACGGCGTCGACAAGTTCCCCCGCATGGTCGACTACGTGGTGCCGACCGGGGTTCGTATCGCTGATGCCGACCGCGTCCGTCTGGGCGCACATCTCGCACCCGGCACCACCGTGATGCACGAAGGCTTCGTCAATTTCAACGCCGGCACCCTCGGCGCGTCCATGGTCGAAGGCCGGATCTCCGCGGGAGTGGTGGTCGACGACGGTTCGGACATCGGCGGCGGAGCATCCATCATGGGCACCCTGTCCGGTGGAGGCACCGAGATGATCTCGATCGGCAAGGGGTGCCTGCTGGGCGCGAACGCCGGAGTGGGCATCTCGCTGGGCGACGGCTGCATCGTCGAGGCGGGCTGCTACATCACCGCGGGCACCAAGGTCAGCCTGCCGGACAGCCGGGTCGTCAAAGCGCGCGAGCTCAGCGGCCAGCAGGGCCTGCTGTACCGCCGAAACAGCGTCACGGGGACCATCGAGGCGCTTGCGCGCTCCGGAGACTGGGGCGGCCTGAACGCCGCGCTGCACGCGAACTAGGCCGCCGGGGACACTCACGTGCGCCGGACCGCCCGCCTCTTGCTGACCCTCACGGTGCTGACCGCGCTCGGTCTCGGCCTGGCCGCGTTGCTCATCTGGCGGCTCGACGGAACACCCGAGGTGTTCGGACCGCGTGAGAAGTGCGAGGCCATCGTCGGTGAACACCGGACCGAAGTAGATCTGCAGCAAGCCGAACACGCGGCCACGATCACGGCGATCGCGGTGGCGCGGGGACTACCCGCACGCGCGGCCACCATCGCGCTGGCGACGGCCTACCAGGAGTCCACGCTGTACAACATCGACTACGGCGACCGCGACTCCCTGGGCCTGTTCCAGCAGCGCCCGTCCCAAGGTTGGGGCACCGAGGAAGAGGTCCAGGACCCGCTGTACTCGACCGGCGCTTTCTACGACGCGCTAGTACGCGTCGACGGGTACCGCGAGATGGAGATCACCGTCGCCGCCCAAGAAGTTCAGCGCAGCGCTTTCCCGGACGCCTACGCCAAGCACGAGGACAATGCCAGGGCGCTCGCGTCGGCACTGACCGGGCACTCGCCGGCGTCTTTCCACTGTCAGTTCCGGATGGAGGCGTTCGACGAGCTCACGGTTCAGGAGATGGGCGACGACGGACTCACGCCGCGGGCGCGCGCCGTACATGACGGTCTCCGCGACGTGTTCGGCGAGCTCGACATGGGCGGCTTCGCTCCCGGAGGAGTGGACTCCGGCCACATCGACGGGTCGGCCCACTACGACGGCCGGGCCATCGACGTCATGCTCCGGCCACACGACGACACCGACGTGAACCGCCGCGGCTGGGCCATCGCCCACTGGGCGGTGGCCCATGCCCACCGGCTCGGCATCGCCACAGTCATCTACGACGACATGATCTGGACCGCCCGCCGCTCCGGCGAAGGCTGGCGAGCCTACGAGCATCCGTCCGGGAATACCGAGAACGTCACGCTCAGGCATCTCGACCATGTGCACATCGACGTCGTGGCAGGTTCTTCGTAACCATGCTGCCGCACACCGATTACGGCGGAGACGGACCCACGATCCTTGCCCTCCACGGCCATTTCGGCAGCGCCCGCACCTTCGCCGGTCTTGCTGCCGCGTTGCGTGGCCGAGCACGTGTGGTCGCCGTTGATCAGCGCGGGCATGGGCACGCACCACGCGGAGGACCATACACCCGCGAGGCCTACGTCGAGGACGTCGCCGGCTTCATCCGCTCCTCCGGGCTCACTCCGGCCATCGTTCTCGGGCATTCGATGGGCGGCGTGACGGCCTATCAGGTCGCCGCGTGGCATCCGGAACTCGTCCGTGCGCTGATCGTCGAGGAAGGCCCCGCCGTGGTGGAGCCACCGCTACTCGACACTCGTGGCTGGCCGCTCCGGGCCGCGACCCTGCGTGAGCTCGGCCGTGCGATCGAAGCCGAAGGAATCCCGGACGCGTCGTACTTCCTCGAGAGCGCGATCCGCTACCCGGACGGGTGGGGGCTCGCCTTCGATCCGGACGAGATGCTGCTATCCCAGGAGCTCCTACTGGGTGACCGCTGGCCGGACTGGATGTCGGTCGCGTGTCCCACGCTTCTGCTCCACGGCACCGGCAGCAACGTGCTCAGCACGGAACACGCACACGACATGATCAAGCGCCGGCCGCACACCCACTATCAGGAGTTCGGCGGCTGCGGGCACTGGATTCACGACGACGACCCCACGGGTATCGCCGCCGCGATCACCACGTTTCTGGCAGGTCTACGCTCGGATATTGTGGGTGAACGATGAGCCAGACACCGCCGCCGCCACCGCCGCCACCCGGACAGCCTTCTGCCGACGAGCACCCCGCCGCGCCGCACCAGCCCCGGCCCGGCGCCGGCCAGGCTGGCTGGAAAGTCGCCACCGCGTTGGCGGCCGGTTTGGGACTCCTTCTGTCCGGGACGGTCTATGTGCTCATGGACCGGCAGATCAGCAGTCTCGAAGACGACCTCGAGTCGGTCCGCGCGCAGCTCGCCGAAGCAGAGTCCAGCAGCAGCGATCCGCTCGGCGGCCTCGGGGACCTGCTCGGCGGCGACCTCGGCGATCTCGGAGACCTCTTCGGTGATCTGGACGGTCTCGGCGATCTGCTCGGCGGCGACCTCGGCGGCCTGGGCGACCTCCTAGGCGGAGACTTCGGTGACATCGACCCGATCCTCTTCGAATGCTTGTCACCCGGCGGCCTGGGGATGGACCTCGGTGGCGACGGCTCGATTCCGGACGCCGACATCGAGACACAGGTCCAGGCAGTACGCGACATTCTCGAAGAAGAGCGCGGACTCGCCGTTGACGGTGAGCTGTCCATCGAGTTCGTGACGGTCGAGGAAGTTCAGCGGCGCGCCGTCGAACTCACCGAGGCCGAACTCGACCGGGACCAAGCCGAACTCGACGGCAGGCTGCTGTCCACCATCGGCGCGCTCGAGCCCGGGATCGACCTCGCCCAGGCCCAGCTCGACGCTCTCGATGCGGGCGTCGGCGGCTTCTACAATCCGGACACCGGGGAGCTCGTCATAGGCTCCGAGGAGATGGACGGGCTCGGGGCGTACATCACCGCGCACGAGATGGTGCACGCTCTCGCCGACCAGATCTTCGGCTTGCCGGACACCGCGGAACTTGCCGAGACGGACGGCTCGGACGCCGCCTACGCCGCGTTGAACGCCATCGAAGGCGACGCCACACTTTACGGTCAGATGTTCATCTCCGAGCATCTGCCCATGACCGAACTCCTGGCGCTGGAAGCCGAGAGCGCGCAGTCGCAGGCGGCCCTGGACCAGATGCCGCACTTCGTCCGCCGCAACCTCGAGTTCCCGTACATCGAGGGCATGACCTTCACCTGCGATGTCTTCCTCGACGGCGGCTGGGACGCCGTCGACCACACCTACGTCGACCTTCCCGTCACCAGTGCGCAGATCCTCTTCCCGGACCGCTACCGAGCCGGTGAGGAAGCTGCCGGTGTGCGCATGCCCGACGCTCCCGGCGGCTGGAACCAGATCTACACCGACACTTTCGGCGCCGCCGATCTGCTGTTCCTTCTCGAAGCACCCGGCGGTGATCCGGCGGCCGCGCTCACCGACCCGAAGGAACTGGTCCGAGCCTGGGCCGGCGGCGAGGTCGCGATGTGGGACCGGGACGGCGACACCGCCGTGGCCCTGGCGCTCACCGAGCACACCGAGGGGCCGGACCTGTGCGGCACGGTGATCGACTACTACGCGGCCGCTTTCCCGGACAGCACCCGCTCCGACGACGGCGGCGATGCCGTGTTCAGCGGCGGCGACCAGACCGGCGTCATCGCCTGCGACGCCGGCACGATCACCCTCGGGATCGGCCCCGATGCCGAGACAGCCCGCGCCCTAACCCCCTGACCTGATGATCAGAAAGGTCCGGCAGGTGGAGTCTCTCCATGGTGCGGTCGGGCATCGGCGAGTGAGGTACGAACGAGCCGCGGGCGAGGAGAGACTCCACCTGCCGGGCGTACTAAGTGATCATCCAGCCAGGCGTTCGGCCGCGGCGGCGACTCGTTCGTCGGTGGCCGTCAGCGCCACCCGCACGTGCTCCCGCCCGCCGGGCCCGTAGAAGTCGCCCGGGGCTACCAGAATTCCCCGCTGGGACAGCCATTCAACCGTCTGCCAGCATGGCTCGCCGCGCGAAGCCCACAGGTAGAGCGACCCTTCGGAATGATCGATGCGGAACCCGGCCCACTCCAGCGCGTCCCGGAGAACGGCCCGGCGGCCACGGTAGCGCGCCAGTTGCTCGTCGACGTGGGAGTCGTCGTTCAACGCGGCCACCGTGGCAGCCTGGACGGGCGCCGGCATCATCATTCCGGCGTGTTTCCGCACGGCCAGCAGAGCCTTGATCACAACGGGATCCCCCGCCGCGAAACCTGCCCGGTAACCAGCGAGGTTGGACCGCTTGGACAGCGAATGCACGGCCACGATGCCTTCGAGCGAACCACCGTTGACGTCGGGATGGAGCACCGACACCGGCACAGCGTCCCATCCGAATTCGATGTAACACTCGTCGGCCGCGATCACTACACCGCGCTCACGCGCCCAGGTGACCATCTTGGCCAGATGCTCGGCGGGCAGGATCCGGCCGTGCGGGTTGGCGGGCGAGTTCAGCCAGAGCAGAGCAGGCCGCCCAGGTCCCAGCGCCACGGTGGAATCCGCCGCGACCGGCTCAGCCCCGGCCAGCCGGGCGCTGATGTCGTAGGTGGGATAAGCCAGCTCCGGGTGCACGACGACGTCGCCGGCCCCAAGCCCGAGGAGTGTCGGCATCCAGGCGATCAGTTCCTTGGACCCGATCGCGGGCAGAATGTTCGTCTCGGGATCGAGGGCTCCGATACCGAAGCGGCGCTCGAACCATGCCGCGACCGCCTCGCGAAGCGCCGGAGAACCGAGAGTGGTCGGGTATCCCGGCGCGTCAGCTGCCGTGGCTAGAGCATCACGGACCACCTGAGGCGTCGGATCAACCGGCGTACCGACAGATAGGTCGACCAGGCCACCGGCGTGGGCAGCTGCCCGTTCCCGATACGGAACCAATGCGTCCCACGGGAATGCGGGCAGGCTCACACCTCTCATTGTCGCCATGGGGATCGAGGCCGACGAGACGTCGGTCAGTGCTCCCCAGTCTCCTGCGGCGGCAAAGCGGCCACAAACGCGTGGTCTTTGTCGATGGCGCCGAGTTTGGCCGCACCACCCGGGGAACCGAGGTCGTCGAAGAACTCGACGTTGGCCTGGTAATAGTCCTTCCACTGTTCAGGAAGGTCATCTTCGTAGAAGATCGCTTCGACCGGGCAGACCGGTTCACACGCACCGCAGTCGACGCATTCGTCGGGGTGGATGTAAAGCATCCGCTCGCCCTCGTAGATGCAGTCGACCGGGCACTCCTCAACGCACCCCAGGTCTTTGAGATCCACGCACGGCTGCGCGATGACGTATGTCACGGCGGGTCTCCTCCAGACAGGTCGTGGCGCGATTTGAGCGCCGTTCAACCCCTAGTATCACGTTGCACCCCCACACCTATGCAACGAAGGTCAGCCTATGAGACAGCACCACCTGGAGGAGGGCCGGGCCCGCCTGCTGGGGCGGCGTGTCGTGGTGCGGTATCGCCTGCACAACGACACACATTCCGCGACCGACGTCCTCGGCATCCTCGAGACCTGGGCAGATGGCGTACTTCGAGTGCGCCGAGACCGCGCCGAGCCCGACGACACACCAGTGACCATTGCCGAGCCCGACGTCATCGCCATCAAGGCGATACCGGCCCGGCCGGTCACCAATCGCGACATCCGTGATCTCGAAGCCGCGGCCGCGCAGGGCTGGCAAGGGCTTGAGATTCATCACATCGAGGGCTGGATACTCCGAGCCGCCGGCGGATTCACCCGCCGGGCGAACTCCTGCTTGCCGCTCGGCGACCCGGGACAGCCTCTGGACGACGCCATCGCGGCCGTGGAGCAGTGGTACCGGGATCGTGCCCTCGCCCCTACCTTCCAGATCCCCGACCGGCTGGCTGGCGCCCTGGGGCATGCTCTCGACGCTCGTGGCTGGTCCCATGATGCCGACGTGATCGTCATGACCGCGCCGGTCGACGACGTTCGCCGCGGAACGAAGGCGGAACTGCCCGCGGTACGGGTCGATCCCCGCCCCGACGACGCCTGGCTCGGCAGCTACCACTACCGCGGCGGCGATCTCCCTCCCCATGGCATCGACGTACTCACCAATGCTGACACCGTGGGCTTCGCGTCAGTGGACGACGGCGGGCAACGAGTCGCCATCGCTCGGGGCGCCGTGACCGACGCGCCCAGCGGCCGCCGCTGGCTCGGCGTCACCGCCGTGGAGGTAGCGCCGCACGCACGCCGCCGTGGCCTCGGCAGTCATATCGTCGCCGGCTTGGCCGAATGGGCGGCCAACCACGACGCGTCAGACGCCTACCTTCAGGTCGAGGAGATCAACACCGTCGCCCAAGCCACCTACCGCAAGCTCGGTTTCGGCGACCACCACAGCTACCACTACCGCCAGAACGCCCACCACACGACAAGGTGACGGGCACCATGGAGGTCTGTGGTGGGCTGCCCCATTCAGGGTGCGGACGGGCATCGGCTACCTTGCTCCACCCCACCGAGAGCCGCAACGAGTGACGCGAGGGCTGTGGCGGGAGACCCCGTTCAGGGTGCGGACGGGCATCGGCGAGCGAGGTACGAGCGAGACGCGGGCGAGAATGGGCTCTCCCCCGCGGCCCTCACCACCGCCTAGTCGTCGTCGGGATCCGGGCCACACACCACCCGGTGGTTGGGGTTGTACGTCCACGGGTTTGCTTCGTCCTTCACCAGTTCACCGTCGAGGGTGCGCACCTGCCGGTAAGCCGTCACGGTGAAGCCTTGGCTGCCGCCCTGCGCGGAACAGTTGGAGCTTGTGTCGTAGATGGTTTGCGGCGAGGTGAAGTTGCTCCGCTCCGAGGTGGACAACTCGACGTCGTAGTACTCGGTGCTCCAGATCCGCACGGTGATACTGCCTTGGCCGCTTCCACCGCTGGCACTGAACCGCGTTTCGAGCAAGACACCATACGGGGTGTCGTTCTTGAAACGCAGGTCCTTCGATCCCCAGGCCACGGTTGCCTCGTGCCCGAGCGGGTACCGGTCGAAGTAGATCGAATGCGGCCAGTGCTCGACGTCCTCCAGTCCGGCCAGCGCCGCCGCATGGTAGGTGGTGGTGGCGACCTGGGACACTCCACCGCCCATCGCGTCTTCGAGGCGGCCCTGGTTGATGATGATGCCGGACGTGAAGCCGTTGGCTTCGGTGCGCTCCCCGACGGTCTCGTTCATGCTGAACTCGTCGCCGGGACGTAAGAACGTATTGTTGATCAACTCCGCGGCGCGGCCGATGTTGACGTCACGGTACTGCGCGCCCGGGAACTGAGTGGTGAACTCGGCCACGACCTCTTTGACGCCCAGCTCTTCGGCGTCCTGCGTGGTCAACTCCGGCTCCGTTTCGATCAGCTCGACCTCTGCCCTGCGGTCGGTGCCTTCCTCGGTCAGCGCCAGGAGCACCACGTCACCGAGCGAGTCGGTGTCTACCCCCTTGCCCACCTGCGCCGGCACAACCTCAGGAGCGCCGTTTCGGATACGGATAGTGGCGTCCTTGCCGTCCCGGCCGATCTGGGCGAGTTCGTCGCTGGCCAGATCCGCCAGCGCCGAGCCGTCGATCTCGGGCTGGAGCGTTCCGTTCTCGTTGGGAGACAGCGAGAGCACCTCCCCGATCATCTCGGTCGGCAGATCGACGCTCTCGTCACCCGCGACGATTGTCACGGGACCAGACATGGCCGGCTCGGCGAACTCCGCGACCGCGCGTTCGAGTTCCGCCTCGTCGACTTTGGGCTCGATCTTGTCGACCGGCACCGTCAGCTCGCCGATCGGCAACTCCCGGGCGTCACTGCCGAAGAAGGCGGCCGAGATCAACTCCACAGCGCCGTCGATGTCGAGTTCGGTACCGATGACCGGATCACTCGTGACGACCTCGCCGTCGTTGAACCCGACAGCGGCATTGACCGGGGATGTGTCGGCCTGCTCCGCGATCGCGTCCAGGGCGCCGCGCAACTCGTCTTCGTCCACCGCGGGCCTGGGCGTCACCTCGTCACCGCCGAACAACGCTTGCACCAGCGAGACAGGATTGGCACTGCCGCCGGGAACGGCGGCCAGGGTGCCTGGAATGTCGATGTCCAGGCCGGCTTCCGAGGGAACGATGTCGTACATCGATTCGGTGTCGCCGACATGTATATGGATTGGCTCGTCCACCACGGCCGGCAGTTCGGCTTCCAACCGCTCCCGCGCCTCGGTGGTGGTGAGCCCGCCGACCTCGATGCCCGCCACCGTCGCATTGCTGGCGAGCTTGTTGCCTGCGATGAGGTAGGTGACGCCGTACAGCACGCCAATCGTGACCACGACCGCGCCCGCGATGATCGCGGCCTTGCGACCACGTCCTGATGATCCAGCAGCCGTAGCGGGCTCTTCCGGCGGCGCGCCGGCAGGCGGCGTACCCGGCGGCTGTTGAGCGGGCGGCGGCGGCTTCGCTGACTGGGGCACAGCGAGTTCTTGCGTCGCGTCGGCATCTCCGGGCGTACCGGCGTCCTGAGTTGACGGTGCGGGCTTACTGATGTCCAGGGCGGCGATCCTCGTGGCCTGGCTCGGCGCTTCAGTACCGGAGTCCGCGGCCACAGCTTTGGTATCCGGTGCCTTACCGTTCGTGGGGGCGTCATCGGCAGCGGATCCAGCCGAGCCAGAGCCGGCCTTAGCCGCCTCGGCACCGCCCGCTACCGACCCCTCGGGCGTGCCGCCGTCGGCGGTGCCGTCCGGTGAGCTCTCAGCCCCGGCATTGTCTCCGGCCACATCCGCCGTACCGGCCTCGCCGGAGGACCCGACGTCTTCCGGTTCCGCTGCCGAGCCATCGGCCGCTGAGTCCGTGCCGCCAGCCGTCGCTGCGTTGCCGGAGAGCCCGGACGAAGCTTCCTCGGAGGAGTCGTGCGCTCCTTCGGTGACGCCCCGCGTGCTCGTGCTACTTTTGTCTTCGGACGAGTTAGTCAAAGGTACGTGTTTGTCGGTCACTAGGGCATATACCTAACAGTCGACCTGTTCAGCATGTGGACGGATAGTCCATCCGCCTCGCGCATCTTACTCGACATATGTCGAATTGTTCTCTTCAATTCTGACCACTTTGTCGCCCTGCGGGCGACCTGCTCCCATTCCGAGAGCCACCGATACCGCCATAGCCCCGCCGAACAACAAGGTGAGCCCGGCCGCGTCACCGGCGATCACAACATCCCCCGCCGACCTCGGCTGGGCGAGCACCAGTATCGGCGCAAGCCAAGCGAGTCCCACCCAAGCAATCCCCCACCGGGTACGAGCAGCGTACCGGGCAAAGACGGAGATCCCAAACACCGCACCGAGCGCCAGTGCGAGGCCGGCCGGACTGGCCCACCGATGAAGGAACGCACCCGTCACCGCGACGATGACCGCCAGACCCCCAAGCGCCGCGACCAGCAGCAGCCGCGCGGCCCTGCCGACCCGGGACGCCTCGAAACTAGCCACCACCCACCCCGTTCGACACCGGTCTCGAGGCCACCCGCAGCCGTCCCGTCATATCCCAAGACCGGCGAAGAGGTCGGGCTCGTAGCCCGTCGCGGGATCGGCAGGACCAGCCGTGCCGCACACCAAGCGATAGTGCTCCGTACCCCACATCTCGTGGCCGACCTTGTCCGACAACGCGAAGAACGGACCACTCACGTCGATCTGAGTGGGATGGGCCCTCATGGCGGCGGCCTTCTGCGCCAGCCACGCCCGGCCGTCGACCGCGGCCGTGATGTCGGCGTCGTCCACCACGAATCCCATCTCATCAGCGGATTCAACGCCGCGGAAAGGATTGTCCGGGTGTTCTTTCATGCGTTCGATGGCATGCTGAATGACACTGCGCGGCATAGCGGTCCAGTACATCTTGGCCGGACTCCACGGCGCGCCGAGATCCGGGCGATAGCTGGCAACACCTGCCAGAACAAAAGCGTAGGTGGTGACCCGGTGCGCTTGAATGTGATCGGGATGCCCGTAACCTCCGTTCTCGTCATAGGTCACGACCACTTGAGGCCGGACCTCGCGAATCACCTCGACCAGGTGATCGGCAGCCTCTCGAAGGTCAGCCATCCAGAAACTGTCCGGACGGACGTCGTCCGGTGCGACGGCGCGACGGCCGTGCTCATCCCATGCCATACCGGAGTCCCGGTAGCGGCCGGCGCCGCCCAGAAAACGGAAATCGGTGACACCGAGCTCGGCCATAGCCGCTTCCAACTCCTTGATCCGGTGCTCGCCGAGACCGTCCTCGCGCTCCGGCGCGAGATGCTCGAGCTCCGGCACCAGGATTTCGCCCTGCTCGCCTCTGGTACACGTGACCAGCGTGACGCGGGCCCCTTCGGCCACATAACGAGCCATCGTGGCGCCGGTGCCGATGGTCTCGTCATCAGGGTGAGCATGGACCAGGAGAATGCGGCGCTGAGCATCGTTTTCGACCATGACCGCAACGATAGTCACGCGCTCCGACAAACACGCCATCGCCCGCCGGGCTCGGACGGGTCCGGCGCAAGACCAGGGTCCCGACGGCGGACATTACTCTTGTACGGAGTACAGCTGGCGACAGCCGTTCCTGGTCGCCTGAGCGCAGGGCACGCAGATGTGCATGGTGGGTTCATACAACGCGAGCCGGATGTCGAGGGGACGATCGATCGATGGGTAGACCGCGGTACGGAGATGGCATCGCAGCTGCGCTGGCGCTGCCGCCCGGCGTCGACGCACGCCGCCGTTGGCGCAGCACGGCGCGCGCTCGCGAGTCGTTTCTCAGTTCGGCGACGGCGCCGACGTGGTTGCGGCCACTGATCCGCGATTCGTGGGAACGCTCCATGAAGTACCGCGTCAACCCAGAGACCAAAGCCGCTCCCGTGCTCCTGGACAGCGACGAGGTCGCCGAGACTCTCCGCGCGAACCCGCTGCGGGCCGCCATCCCGATCCTGCAACGTCTTCTCGTCGAGCCGGCGACCGACGCCGGCGTCATCGTCGCGCTGGCCGACAACGACGCCCGGGTCCTCTGGATCGAAGGAGACAACCATCTGCTGCGTAAAGCCGAGGCAATACACGCGGTGAGCGGCTCGGTCTGGACAGAAGGGCTCACCGGCACCAATGCGCTCGGCACCGCGCACGAGCTCGGCGCGCTCGTGCAGATCTTCGGCAGCGAACACTTCGCGCAACCAGTACACGCATGGAGCTGTACGGCAGCCCCGCTCCGAGACCCGGCCACCGGCGAGATCTGCGGGTATGTCGACATCACCGGGCACGACGAGGTCGCATCTCCCCAATCCGCGCTGCTGATCAGATCGGTCATCGCCGCTGTCGAGGCCGAACTTCGGCTAAAGCGAACCGAACGGGCACGCCCGGTGCGTCAGGCCCGGCGGGGCCCCGCGGCCTACCTACGCATCCTGGGCCGGGACCGCGGGCAGCTGACGGTGAACGGCCAAAGCGCCGAGCTCAGCCTGCGGCACACCGAGCTACTCCTCCTTCTCGCGGTTCACCCGGATGGGCTGTCGGCCGGCGAGCTGGCCTGGAAGATGTACGAACAAGACGCCGCTGAGGTCACTGTCCGCGCCGAGGTGTCCCGGCTGCGCAAGGCCTGGCCGACACTCGTCGCGCCTACGTCGCCGTACCGGCTGAACGTTGAGCTGAAGACCGATGCCGCTGATGTCGCGGAGAGTCTGCAGCGGGGTGCGTACCGTCGCGCCCTGGACCTTTACCGTGGTCCCGCCCTTCCCCGGTCTGAAGCGCCCGGCGTCGCCGAGCACCGCGATCACCTGCACGAATGGCTACGTCAGGCATTGCTGCGATATGCCGGCGTGGACGTGCTGCTCCGCTACGCCCGTTCAGTCCCTGGCCGGGACGATCTCGAGGTGTGGCAGGCGTGCCTCGAGCGCCTGCCCAACGGGTCACGCCGCCGCGCCGAGGTCGAAGCCGCCGTCGGAGGTCTGCAGGACACGTTCGGGTTCCCTGGTGATCTGCACCGCAACGGGCTTGCAACGCGGCGCACGCTACCGTCGTGACGTGATCGGGCCGGGCGTCCGCGAAGACCATCGTCCACGTCCGCCTGGTCACACCTTTCGAGGGGAGCCAAAGACTCGTGGCGTGTTGACTACACGTAGCCCCACATCCGTCAACACGCCACGATCCCTCTTCTGGGCGTGCGGCCTCGTAGCGGCCCCGGCAACTTAGAGCCTGTTCCTGAACCCCGACGAGCTGCGGCGGGCATCAGCGAGGAAGGCCGACGGCGAAGCCTCTCTCCGACCGATACTGCTGGGCGAGGAGAGATTCCATGTGTCGGAGCCGTTTATCAGCGCCGGGACCGCGGATCGAGCGCCCCGCGCACGGCATCGCCCAGCAGAACGAACGACAACACGGTGAGCGACAAGAACGCGCTCGGAAACAACAGCATGTGCGGCGACTGCCGGATGAACGCCTGTGCCTCGCCGATCTCCGTTCCCCATGACACCACCGGCGGTTGGAGGCCGATGCCGATGAAGGACAGCGTCGCCTCGACAGCGATGAACGTCCCGACGGCGATGGTGGCCCACACCAGTACTGGAGTGACGGCGTTCGGCAAGATGTGGCGCAGCAGGACACGGCAATGCCCCGCCCCCAGCGAACGAGCAGCGAGTACGTAGTCGGCCCGGCTGAGCTGGATCGTGGCCGCTCGCATGATCCGGGCGACGGTGGTCCACCCCAGGACGGCTAGCGCGAGCACAACCTTGCCCGTGGTCTGCCACGCCGCCGTGCGAGGGTCGGACGGAAAGGCGACGAGTACCACCAGAGCGCCGAGCAAGAGCGGGATACCGAAGAACAGGTCGGTGAGCCGGGACAGGATCGCATCGGCCCATCCGCCGAAATAGCCTGCGAGCAGCCCGATCGTTCCGCCGACGATCACTGCGGCTGCCGTGGCGCAGAACCCCACCACAAGCGATGCGCGGGCTCCGTAGATGGTCCGGGCGTACAGATCGCAACCCTGGAGGTTGTAGCCGAAGTACGCGCCGTCGCCCGGCCCTCGCCGGGAAAACTCCAGGACACAGTATCCGGGATCCCGCGTGGTGAACAGCCCGGGAGCCGCCGCCATCAGCGCAAAGACCAGGATCACTGCGGCGGCCGGATAGAAGACCGGACTGGTCCGCAGAGCACGCCACATCGGGGCCCGGTCCACCGTGACGCCGTCTCCGGTAGCGGCGACCGTGCCGTGCCGCTGGCTCGGCGGATCGGGCGTCCGGCCCAGCCGCCTAGCCAAGGCGGATCCTCGGGTCGAGCAGCGGATACAGCAGGTCGATCACGAGGTTGACCAGGAGGAACGCCAGCACGAGTATGGTCACCGCCGCCGTCACGGTGCCGATCTCGCCGCCGCGGATGCTGCGCAGGAGCAGGTCACCGACGCCGTTGATGTTGAAAATCATCTCGACGACAACGGCGCCGCCGAGCAAACTGCCGAAGTCGGCCCCAGCCAGCGTCACCACGGGGATCAGCGAGTTCCGCACGCCGTGGGCCAATACCACTCGTCGCCTCGACAGCCCTTTGGCCACCGCCGTGCGCACGTGCTCGGAGTGCATGTTCTCGATCAGGCTGGACCGCATCAGCCTCGCCACGAACGCCAGCGACAAGCTGCCCAGGACGAATGCCGGCAGAATCAGCGACCCCAGGCTGCCGTCGGACGTCACGGGAGCCCAGCCGAGCTGCACGCCGAAGATCGCCTGCGCCAGCAGGCCGGCCACGAAGACCGGTATCGACATCACGAACAGGGTGCTCACCAGGACGAGGTTGTCGAGCAGACCGCCTGGACGCAACGCGGCGACGATGCCCGCGACGACCCCGATCACGATCTCTACCAGCACCGCCAACGCGGCAAGCTGGAAGGTGACCGGAAACCGCTGCCACAGCTCGTCCGCGATCGGCACTCCTGCGAACGTCGTTCCGAAATCACCGGAGAGCAGCCCGGCCATATAGTTCAGGTACTGCAGGATCAGCGGATCCGCCAGGTTGTAGGCCTCGGTCATCCGGTCGATGTAACTCTGCGGGCACGGCGTGGAGCCGCACCGTCCAGCCAACGGGTCGCCTGGCAACGACCACATCATCGTGTAGATGAGAAACGTCGTCCCGATCATCACGGGCACGAACTGCAGCAGTCGTTTGAGGATGTACCGGCCCATATCGACAGCGATCCGGTTCTATCGTCCGCTGCCCGCGGACCGGCACGAGTTCCGGCGACCTCTGACAGCGGCCATAGGCATCGTGACGCCCGGCTACCTGAGCGTCACGTTGAGCAGGTCGACGCTCTGGAACGGGGTGATCTCGACGTGGTCCACACGTGTCGAATAGCCGGCGACGGTGCTCGCGTACCACAGCGGTATGGACGGCATTCCCGAAGACAGTAATGACTCCGCGGCGTTGTACCGGTCGATCGCGTCGTCGCCCTGCATCGATGCCGCCTCGCCGATGAGCTCGTCGAACTCCGGGTCGCTGAAGTCGCCGTCGTTGGAAGGCGCACCGGTCGAATAGACCGGGCCGAGAAAACTCTCGATGCTCGGATAGTCCGCTTGCCAGACATTCCGGAATATCCCGCCGATCTCGCGCGCTTGGATCTTCGTCCGGAAGGTGCCGAAATCGGCTACGGGCACTCCGACACACTCGATGCCGAGCGTGTTGTGGATGCTGTTGCAGGTGGCGTCGACCCATGGCCTGTTCTCGCCGTCGGCGTTGTACGTCAGCGTCAAGGTGTCCGAGTAGCCTCCGGCCTCTTCCAGCAACTCACGCGCGCGGTCGGGCTGGAAGGTGCAGTACTCTCCGCACACGTCCGGCTCGTAACCTTCGACTCCGGGCGACACCCAACCGGTGGCGGGCTCGCGGGTGCCGTGAAAAATGTTGTCGATGATGGCATCCCGGTCAATGGCCATCGAAATGGCCTGCCGCAGACGCGGATCCGCCAGGGCGGGATCGACCGACTCCGGCGCGAATGTCACCTTGCTGACAACCAGCGCCTCCCGCTCCACGAAACGATCACCGAGGTCGCTGCGGTAGGCGTCGTCCGCCAACGCCGAAGACGGCAAGTGCGGCATGATGTCGAGATTGTCGGCCTGCAGATCGCCGTACGCCGCCGTGTCGTCCTGATAGATCCTGAAGATCACTTCGTCGATTTGCGGCCGGCCCGCTCCTTGATATCCCGGGTAGGCTTCGAGCCGGATCTCCGCACCAGGTACCCATTCGGCGAATTGGAACGGCCCGGAGCCGACTGGCGCATCTCCGTATGCTTCCGGATCGGCAAAGAATTCTTCCGGTAGCGGCGCGTACGCCACGTAACCGAGCCTTAACGGAAATGACGACTCCGGTTGGGAGAGGGTGACAGTAAACTTCATGTCGTCGTCCACCTGTAACCCAGACATTTCTTCTTCGCGGACCATATCTGGCGTTATCTCGCCGCCGGAGAATTCATCCTCGTCCAGGTCGCTGGGCTGTAGTTCGTCATATCCTTCGATAGCCTGAAAGAACCGAGAGTTCACCGCACCATTGGGTGCGTAGGCCGCCCAATTCCACGCGTCGACGAAACTATGCGCGGTAATGGCCTCGCCGTTGTGAAAGGTCCAGCCCTCTTCGAGCGTGACGACCCACGTCTGGTTGTCGTCCGACTCGATGGATGCCGCGATCTCGTTCACCGGCTCGGCGGTCTCCGGGTGGTATCGCACCAGCTTGGAGAAGAGCTGGTCGACAACCTGACCACCGCACGACTCCGCCGTCCAGGCGGGGACCAGAGGGCTCTGAGGGTTGCACCCCCTGACCGAGACCGAACTCGAACCGTCCCCGGCAGGATCGCTGTCGGCACCGCACGCACTCAGAATCACGATGCCAACCCCGAGCACCGCACCGCGAGCAGACCAGCCCATCGAGCTCCTCCTTGCTTCTCCCACACGCGGCCCACCGCCACGTTACGGGATGGCGGAATTCGAGCCGCCCCGCCCCTGGACTTTAGGGCTGAGAGTGTTTCCGTCGCGCAGCGGTACGTGCTCGCTCCGTAGCGTTCAAAACCACCTTCCGCAAGCGCACAGCTGCCGCGGTGACTTCCACACATTCATCGTCACGGCAGAACTCTAGCGCCTGTTCGAGCGAGAGCCGGCGTGGTGGAATCAAACGCTCCAGTTCGTCCGCGGTAGAAGAACGGACATTTGTCAGTTTCTTCTCCTTTGTGATGTTGACATCCATATCGTCAGGCCGGGAGTTCTCGCCGACGATCATTCCCTCGTAGACCTCTGTCCCGGGTTCGACGAACAGGGTGCCGCGCTCCTGGAGGTTGAACATCGCATACGACGTCGCCACGCCGGTACGGTCGGCGACCAGCGATCCGGAGCGGCGAGTACGCAGCTCGCCGAACCACGGCTCATACCGGTCGAAGACATGGTGCGCGAGCCCGGTCCCACGAGTCTCGGTCAGGAAGTCGGTGCGGAAGCCGATCAGACCACGAGCCGGAACGACGAACTCCATCCGGATCCACCCGGATCCGTGGTTGGTCATGTGTTCCATACGCCCCTTGCGGACCGCAAGCAGCTGCGTGACGGCGCCGAGATACTCTTCCGGACAGTCGATTGTCAGCCGCTCTACCGGCTCGTGCACCTTGCCTTCGACCTCACGGGTCACCACCTGCGGCTTGCCGACCGTGAGCTCGTACCCTTCCCGGCGCATGGTCTCCACGAGCACCGCCAGCGCGAGCTCACCGCGACCCTGCACCTCCCAGGCGTCGGGACGCTCGGTGGGCAGCACCCGCAGCGACACGTTACCGACGAGTTCGGTCTCGAGTCGGTCTTTGACCAGCCGGGCGGTGACCTTCGACCCGCGAACGCGGCCCACCAAGGGCGACGTATTCGCTCCGATGGTCATGGACAGCGCGGGCTCGTCGACCGTGATGAGCGGCAACGGCCGCGGATCTTCGGGATCAGCCAGCGTCTCACCGATGGTGATGTCCGGAATCCCGGCCACGGCAATGATATCGCCCGGGCCGGCGGAGTCGGCTGAAACACGGTCCAGCGCTTCGTTGACGAGCAGTTCAGTGATCTTGACCCGTTCGACGCTACCGTCTTTCCGGCACCATGCGACCTGCGAACCCTTCACGATCTCGCCTTCTCGGACCCGGCACAGCGCCAACCTGCCGAGGAACGGCGATGCGTCGAGGTTGGTCACATGGGCCTGCAGCGGCGCGCCTTCGGTGTAGACCGGCGACGGGATCGTCTCGAGAATGGTCTGCACAAGTGGCCCGAGGTCTTCGGAGTCCGGCACCGCGCCGTCGGCCGGCCGCTCGAGAGAGGCCTTGCCGTCGCGGGCGCACGCATAGACCACCGGAAAGTCGAGCATCGTCCCCAATGCGTCCCCGGCGATGTCTTCGGCGAGGTCGAGCACGAGGTCGTAGGACTCTTCCACGACCTCGGCGATCCGCGCGTCCGGCCGGTCGGTCTTGTTGACCACGAGAACGATCGGCAGGCCGGCGGCCAGAGCCTTGCGCAGCACGAACCGGGTTTGCGGCAGCGGTCCCTCGCTGGCATCGACCAGCAGCACTACCCCGTCAACCATCGACAGGCCGCGCTCCACCTCACCGCCGAAGTCGGCGTGGCCGGGCGTGTCGATGATGTTGATGGTGGTCTCGCCCCATCGCACCGCGGTGTTCTTGGCGAGGATCGTGATGCCTTTCTCACGCTCCAGGTCGCCGGAATCGAGAACTCGATCGGCCACGTCCTGGTTGGCGCGGAAAACGCCGGACTGCCAGAGCATGGCGTCGACAAGAGTGGTCTTGCCGTGATCGACGTGGGCGACGATAGCGACGTTACGGAGATCGTCGCGACTGCGCATGGGCATGCGGAAGGGCTCGTTTCAATTAGTTGGGGCTGACGCCCTATGGTACGAGCCCGCACGGAGAACATCGACAAACGCCCCGGGCGCTCGCGAGTGAAGGCACGCTCGACGGCAGACTTTTAGGGCCCTGTGGTTGAGGGATAGGTGCAGCCAGGGCTACACCTATCCCTCAACCATCGACAACGACGGAGGCTGCTAGGCGCGGGTTGGCCTAGGACGTTGGGGATCGTCGTCGTCGCGTCGACTCTGCTGGGACTCCTCGCCGTTTCCGGCCACACCGATTTCTTCCAGTGCATGGTCGATGCGCTCGTCGACCTGGTCGCCGAAATGATCGTCGAAGTTCTCGGTGAGATCACCGGTCACATGCGCACTCACGTGGCGTTGCAGTTCCTCGCGCCGAGAGCGCCGTTCGGCCGCCTGCAGAACCCGGTACTCAGCCTTCAGCGACCGGTACGTGGCGACGCACATCGCGAGCATGACCACGCTGAACGGCAACGCCATGATGATCGCGCCGGTCTGCAGGGCGCCGAGGCCACCAGCCAGGAGAAGGCCGGCCGCAACGGCGCCTTCCAGCACACAGAACAGCACCCGGCTCCAGATCGGCGGCTCGGGGTTCCCGCCGGAGGCGAGCATGTCGACGACCAGTGAACCGGAGTCCGACGACGTGATGAAGAAGATTGCCACCAGCACCACGACGGTCACTGTCAAGATCCCGCTGAGCGGCAGGTCGTCGAGGAAGTTGAACAGGACGTTCTCGGAGATCACCCGGTCGAAGGCGCCCTCCTCGTCCCGGTTCACGAGGCCGCCGTCGCCGTAGAGCTGCCGGTGCAGGGCGCCACCGCCCAGAACCGCGAACCAGAGGAAGGTCACCGTGGTGGGCACGATCAGCACACCCGCGACGAACTCACGGATGGTGCGGCCCTTCGAGATGCGCGCGATGAACACACCGACGAAGGGCGCCCAGGAGATCCACCAGCCCCAGTAGAAGGTCGTCCAGGCACCTTGCCAGGACTGCCCGGCGTCCTCCGTGTACGCGCTGGTATCGAACGTCGCCGGGAGGACCTCCTGCAAATACGTACCGAACGACTGCACGAAGTCCCGCAGGAAGAACAGAGTCGGACCGAGGATCAGCAGGACGACGAGGAAGATCGCCGCCAGTCCCAGGTTGAAATTCGACAGCCACTTGATGCCCTTGCCGACGCCGGACACGACCGACACCGTGGCGATGGCGGTGATGATGACGATCAGAATGACCATCACCGTGTTGGTCGACTCGTCCACGACCCCCATCGACACCAGGCCGGCGCCGATCTGGCTGACGCCGAGGCCCAGCGAGGTGGCGACGCCGAAGACCGTCCCGATGACCGCGACGGTATCGATCAGATCGCCCAGCCAGCCCTTGACCCGCTCCGCGCCGAGCAAGGGCTCCAGCGCCCACCGGATGGAAACCGGACGTCCCTTGCGGTGGATGGCGTACGCCAGCGCCAGCCCGACCACCACGTAGATGGCCCAGGCGTGGAAGCCCCAGTGCAAGAAGGTCGTGGCCATGGCCTGGCCCGCGAGATCGGCACCCTCAGCACCGATACCCTCCATGCCGTGACCGTCCGGGCCGATGGCTTCGCCACCGTCGGTGCCGGGCTTGGGGGTGTCGTAGTGCATCAGTGGTTCCGCCGCGCCCCAGAAGACTAGGCCGATCCCCATGCCGGCGGCGAAGAGCATGGCGAACCAGGCCATCAGGCTGAAGTCCGGCGGGTCGTCGTCTTTGCCCAGTTTGATGTCCCCGAACCGGCTCAGTCCCATCCAGAGCGCGAATACGACGAAGACGGCCACGATGAGCACGTAGTACCAGCCGAACCCGCCGACGATGTTCTCCTGGATGGTGCCAAGAGCCTCACCGGCATCGTCGGGCCAGACCATGGTCACGATGACGGCGAGACCAATCACGATGATCGACGGGTAGAAGACCCACGGCGTCACCCCGCCCGGTGCCATCCTCGGCTGATATCTCGCTAGGTTCGATGATCGGCTCGGACTCGTTGTATCCGGCGGGGAACTCATAATTCGCCCTTCTTGTATGCGGCAACTCCGACTCCGAGGTCACAGCGGCACGAGCGCCGGCGATTCACACGAACCCGCCGAAACTCGGCTAGACCTCAGATGCCGTACTACCGTTGCGGGAGAAAGGCGAGCCGTCAAGCGCAACATGCCGACCGAACTGCCTCACCTGTCAGCAAGGACGTCCGTGACCTGCTACGTTTCCCCAAACGACCAAGCTGGTGACCAAGTTGTGATGTCGGACGAAGCTATTTAGTCACCGCCGGTCGGCCATCGCCTCGCTCACTTCTCCGGACACCTGCTGGCTGATTCGCTCGTCCATCTGTTCGCGCTGCTCCCGGCGCTGGGCCGCCAGGCGAACCCGGTGCTCGGCCTTCAACGACCGATACGTGGCCAGCACCATGGCGAGCATGACCACACTGAACGGCAGCGCCGTGATGATGGCGCCGGTGCGCAGCGCTTCCAATCCGCCCGCGAGCAGCAACCCCGCGGCCACGGCGCCCTCCAGGACCGCGAACATCACCCGGCTCCATGTCGGAGGCTCAGGGTCGCCACCGGAGGCGAGCATGTCGACAACCAGCGAACCGGAGTCCGACGACGTGATGAAGAAGATCATCACCAGCACGACGACAGCCACAACCATCACGCCACCGAACGGGAAATCCTCAAGCAGCTCGAACAGGGCGTTCTCGGGCACCACCCGTTCGAACGGGTCATCGGCGTCACGATCGACCAAGCCACCGTCGCCGTACAGGTGCCGGTACAGCGAACTGCCGCCGAGGACAGCGAACCACAGGAAGGTGACCAGTGTCGGCACGATCAGCACACCCGCGACGAACTCGCGAATGGTGCGGCCTCTAGAGATCCGGGCGATGAAGATGCCGACGAAGGGCGCCCAGGACATCCACCAGCCCCAGTAGAACGTCGTCCACCAGCCTTGCCACTCCTGTCCCGCCTCACCCGTGTAGGTTCCCGTGTCGAATGTCAGCGGAATCAGGTTCTGGGCGTACGCGCCGGTCGATTGCACCAGGTCGCGGAAGAAGAACAGCGTCGGTCCGATGATCAGCATCGCGATCAGCAGCGCGCCGGCGAGGCCGAGGTTGAAGTTCGACAGGTACCTGATGCCTCGCCGTAGTCCGGTGACGACTGAGATCGTCGCGATGAAGGTGATGATGACGATCAGCGTCACCGACGTCGCGGTGTCGGCTTCTTCCACCACACCCATCGACACGAGACCTGCCCCGATCTGCTCGACACCCAACCCGAGCGATGTCGCGACCCCGAAGATCGTGCCGATCACCGCCACCGTGTCGATCACATCGCCGAGCCAGCCCTTGACGCGCTGCGCCCCGAGCAGCGGCTCCAGCGCCCAGCGAATCGACACCGGACGTCCTTTGCGGTGGATCGCGTAGGCCAGCGCGAGCCCGACCACCACGTAGATGGCCCACGCGTGGATGCCCCAATGCAAGAACGTCTGGGCCATGGCCTGCTCCGCGAGGTCCCCGCCTTCCGCGCCGATCCCTTCCTGGCCGAACCCGTCTTCGTCGCCCGCGGCGCCTGGGTCCACCCCCGGCCTGGGCGCGTCGTAGTGCATCAGCGGTTCCGCGGCCCCCCAGAAGACCAAGCCGATTCCCATACCCGCCGCGAAGAGCATCGCGAACCAGGCGTAGAGGCTGAACTCGGGTTCTTCGCCGTCCTTTCCCAGGGTGATGTCACCGAACCGGCTGACACCCATCCAGATGGAGAAGATCACGAAGAACGCGACGATCACCACGTAGTACCAGCCGAAGCCCTGGACGATGTTGTCCTGGATCGTCTGCAGGACCTCGCCTACCCGGTCGGGCATGCTCATGGCCAGCACGCACACCAGCCCGATGATGGTGAGCGAGGGGAAGAACACCCATGGTGTTACCCCCCATGAGTTGCGTCTCGGCGTGTAGCTCGACAGTTCAGGGGAAGACTGTTCGGCATTCTGCGCGTGCTCTGGGCGGCTCATGGAGCGTGCCTCCCGCGTCCGGCGGCTAGATCATCACCGGAAGCCCATACCCAGTACGCCGAGAACTACGCGAGCGCGATGACAGGCCCTGGCCCAAACCCGTGCATGGCACGTTGAGTACACGCTGTACGGATCGAGATACCGGTTCCCAACGTGTATCCAGCGTGCCATGTGCCGCTCTCAGATGACCCTGGCGTTCGCCTCCGCGAAATGACACGCGACCGGGTGCCCCTGGCCACGATCAACCAGGGCGGGCTCCTCCACAGCGCAAATGTCCTGAGCCTTCCAGCAGCGAGTCCGGAACCGGCAGCCGCTCGGCGGATCCAGCGGGCTGGGGACATCGCCGGTGAGCAGAATGCGCTCGCGGGTCCGCTCCTGTTGCGGGTCGGCCGCGGGAGCCGCCGAGAGCAGCGCCTGAGTGTAGGGATGGGCCGGCTGTTCGTACACCTGGTCGCGGGTCCCCGTCTCCACGACCTTGCCGAGATACATCACGGCGACCCGGTCCGAGATGTGCCGCACCACCGAGAGGTCGTGGGCGATGAAGATGTAGCCGAGGTTGAGCTCCTGCTGCAATTCTTCGAGCAGATTCACGACGCCGGCCTGCACGGACACGTCAAGCGCGGACACCGGCTCGTCGAGAATCATCGCCCGGGGCGAGAGCACCAATGCCCGGGCGATACCGATCCGCTGCCGCTGTCCGCCGGAGAACTCGTGTGGGTAGCGGTTGCCGTGCTCCGGGTTCAGCCCCACCAGCTCCAGCATCTCGGCCACCCGTGCCTTGCCGCCGTCGCGGAACTTGCCGTGCACCTTCAACGGCTCGGCGATGATGTCGTTGACCGGCATCTTCGGGTTCAAGGACGCATACGGGTCCTGGAAGACGATCTGCAGGTCGCGGCGGACGGCGCGCATCTCCGCGGGCCCCATTGTGGTCAGCTCGTTGCCGTCGAACGTGACCGACCCGGACGTCGGTTTGTGCAGCTGCAGGATGGCCCGGCCGGTGGTCGACTTCCCGCAACCCGACTCGCCCACCAGGCCGAGTGTCTCGCCCGCGTCGACATGCATCGAAACACCGCTGACGGCCTGGACATAACCGACGACTCGACGGAACAACCCGCCACCACGGACAGGGAAGTTCATCACCAGGTCCGACACCTCGAGCAGGTGCTGTCCGGACGGAGCAGGTGCCGGCCCGCGGGTGGCATCGGTAGCTGTCGCGTTCATCGGTGCGCCTCGCTCTCCACCCGGAAGAACTCCGTGGGGTCTTCGGTCTCCGCCAGCCGGTTCCAATGGTGGCAAGCAGCCGTGTGGTCGAGCCCGTCCGTACTGCTCAACGGCGGCTCCTCCTGATGACAGACGTCGGTCGCCAGCGGGCAGCGCGGGGCGAACGGACAACCGGACGGCATGTTGATCAGTGATGGAGGCGTGCCCTTGATCGGCCGGAGTTTCTCTCCGCTCGCCGTATCAAGCGACGGAATCGAACCGAGCAGGCCCGCGGTGTACGGCATCCGCGGCCGGTAGAAGACCTCGTCCGTCTCACCGACCTCAACCGGGCGGCCCGCATACATGACGAGGACACGGTGCACCGTGCCGGCCACCACGCCGAGGTCGTGGGTGATCAGGATAATCGCCGAGTTGACCTCGTCCTTCACCTCCAGCAGTGTCTCCAGGATCTGGGCCTGGACCGTGACGTCGAGTGCGGTTGTGGGCTCGTCGGCGATGATCACATCCGGGTTGTTGATCACCGCCATCGCGATCATGGCGCGCTGGCGCATGCCGCCGGAGAACTCGTGCGGGTAGGCGCTCAGCCGCTGCCTGGGCTGCGGGATACCGACCAGGCCGAGCATTTCCTCGGCCCTGGCCAGCGCATGTTTACGCGGCATCGTCTCGTGCGACAAGACGGCTTCGGCGAGCTGGTCACCGATCGTGTAGACCGGGTTCAGCGCCGTCATCGGGTCCTGGAAGATCATCCCGATGCGCTTGCCACGCAGGGACCGCTGGCCTTTCTTGGACATCTGCAGGATGTCGTCACCGCGGTATCGGATCGTCCCGGTGATGCGGGCGTTCTTCGGCAACAGTCCCATGATCGCCATCGACGAGACCGACTTGCCGGAGCCGGACTCACCGACGATGCCCAGCACCTCGCGCTCGTGCACCGTATAAGACACACCACGGACCGCCTGCACCAGACCGTCGTCGGTGGGGAAGCCGACGGTCAGGTTCTCGACTCGCAGCACTTCCTCCTTGGACGGAGGTTTGACGGCGGAGATACCGGCGGCGATGTGTGCGTCACCGGCTGCCTGGCCGACGTCGGGCGTAGCCGCCCGGGCTGCTTCCGAACGTTCCGGGGTCACCCCCGGCTGAGCCTGCGCGGATGGGTTGGTAGGAATGCTCATCAGTCACGCACCCGGGTCTGTCGAGGATCGAAGGCGTCACGCAGGCCGTCGCCGATGAAGTTCACCGACAACGCGATGGCGACGATGAACATGCCCGGCCACCAGAACAGCCACGGCCTGGTCTGCATGGCCGTCTCATATCGGCTGATAAGTGAGCCCAGCGAGACATCCGGCGCCCGCACCCCGAGGTCCAGGTAAGACAGAGCGGTCTCCAACAGGATGCCGGCGGCGATGGCCAGGGTGGCGCTCACGATGATCACGCCGACCGTGTTGGGCATGATGTGTTTGAAGATGATCCGCGCCGACTTGGTGCCGGCTGCCCGGGCCGCCTCGACGAACTCCTTCTCCCGCAGCGAGAGGAACTCGCCACGCACCAGCCTGGCCAGGCCGGTCCAGGTCACCGCCCCGATGGCGATCCCGAGCGCTACGATGCCGGCGCGCCCAGCCGCTGCCGCGAGGATAGCCGCGAAGACCAGGGTAGGGATGGCGATCATCACGTCGGTGAACCGCATCAGCACCGCCTCGGTGCGGCCCCGGAAATAGCCTGAGGTGGCGCCGACCGTCGCGCCGATGACGGTGGACACGAAGCCGATCAGGAACGCGACCGTCAGCGATTGCTGCGTGCCACGCATGACGAGGGCGAAGTAGTCGACGCCGACGTTGTCCTGGCCGAACGGATGCTCACCGAGGCGGATGCCGTCCCCGCCCAGGAAACTGGGAACCACGCTGAGCGTCGGCCGGCCACCGTCGAGCACCGAAGCGGTCGACATGTAGCCCTTGTCCCACCATCCCGGGATCGGACCGACGCCGATGGACGAATACGCCAGGACGATGACGAAGCCGAGCGTGATCAACCCGCCCATCGCCGCGCGATGCCGGAAGAACCGCCGCCGGATGATCTCGGCCTGGGTCCGGGCGACGACGGCCATTCCTTCGGCGGCATCGGAGGTCTTGCGCCCCGATGTCGACGGCCGATCGGTCTCCGTGCTCACAGCCGCTCCCTCCTCAACTCAGTGATCATCTTCATCACGACACCCGGATCCGTGGGTCGAGGTAGGCGTAGGCGATGTCGGCCAGCATGTTGAAGACCACGATCGAGCCACCGGCGATCAGGAAGAACGCCATGACCGGTGGTGGATCCACTTCTTGCAGGCCCTTGATGAACATGTGACCCATGCCCTGCCAGCCGAAGACCCGTTCGGTGATCACCGCACCGCCGATGACAGCTCCGAAGTCGAACGCCATCAGGGTGGTCACGGGGATCAGTGCGTTGCGGAAGGCGTGCTTGGTGATCACCGTGCGCTCGGTGAGACCTTTCGATCGCGCCGTGCGCACGTAGTCCTGGTTCATCACTTCCAGCATGCTGGCCCGGCTGTACCGGGTGTATACGGCGAACGAGATCAACAACAGCGCCAGCGTCGGCAGGATCAGGTGTCCGATGGAGTCCAGGCCGGACTCCCAGAAGCTACCGCCGAAGTTCGGGGTGCTCGCGCCGATGGTGGAGATGGGCCGCCCGCGCACCCGGCTGAAGTAGTCGGAGTAGGCCTGCAGCAGATAGTCGATGAAGATCACACCACCGGTGAGGAACGCGGCAAGAGCTGCCACGGGCATCGCCTGCCGGCGGTGAATTCCGCCCACCATGTACCCCACACCCAGCCCAACCCCCACGGCGATGACCGCAAGCAGCAAGATGAGCAGCCAGTTCGGGTCCTCGAGAATGGGCTCGGAAAAGAGGTAGAACACGACGCCGATTCCGGCGGTGACCAATGCCGCGAGCAGCGGCTCCCGGTGCCGGAAACCGGCCACCAGGAACGTCGCACCTACTGCGCTACCTGCCGAGAGCACAACCACAGCCAGCAGTCCCAGCCCCGGATCGGAGAACCAGCCACTCGCCGACAACGCCCAAAACAGCCCTGCGGTCACCAGCGCGGCGGCAGCGAAAGACGTCAGCCGCCGCTGCCGGTTTCCGCCGAGAATGGCCATCCAGGCCAGCCCGCTCAACGCAGCCACCACGGCGAGCACCGGGAGCGCGATAGATGGGTCTCGCAGCCAGTTGTTGAACTGGATCGCGCCGTACTGTTTGAGCATGACCGCCACCCAGAACACGGGCAGCGAGAAGAAGAGGAACGCGGCGAAGGTCAGTGAGTAGTCGAAGCCGCTGTACTGCCGCAGCGCCGAGATGATGCCGATCGTGATCCCGCAGACGATGGCGAGCACCGTGGCCGCGATGACGAGTTGCATCGTGGCCGAGACGGCCGGGCCGAGGATGCCGCTGACCGACTGGCCGAACTTGTTCTCGCCCAAGTCACCGGTGAGCAGGCCGCTGAGCCAGGCCAAGTAGCGCACCGGGATCGGATCACTGAGCCGCATCCGTTCATGGCGAGCTTCGATCCGTGCCTGGGCATCACCTTCGTCCTGAACACCTCGCAGGTCTTCCATCGGGTCCCCAGCGATCGAGGCACCCCAGAAGACGATGAACGACGCGGCGAGCAGGGTGAAGATGGAGATGACCAGTCTTCGCACCATGAAGACGGCCACGCCTCACCTCCGAATTCGTCGGGAACGGGAACAAACAGGACGTGCTGTCGTCAGGAAACGGGGCCAGGAGCCGTGGGCTCCTGGCCCCGTACGTTTCGAGTTCCGGCTGCTGGACCAGCCCGTGGACCGGCCCAGCAGCGTGGAAATCGACCTGAACTACAGCGCCCGGTTCCATTCGTGCTTGGTGGAGGTGACGCCCTGCTGAGTCGGGTTGGGGGTGACGCCCGTGACGTCGTCTGCCCAGGCCAGCAGGTAGGGGTGGGTGAACAGCGGAATGGTGGGAATGTCGGCCCACAGCTCCGCCTCGATTTGCTTCACCAGCTCACGCTGAGCGTCGATGTCGACCTCCTGCAGGAGCTCCGCGTAAAGGTCGTCGACGGTCTCGCTGGAGTAACACTGGCTGTTGTTTCCGGTGCCTTCCGGCGTGCACGACGCGGGCGTCATGAACGTGGAGGCGGTGCCGGCCACGTAGCCGGAGCCGACCCAGGCGAACATCGCGATGTCGAAGTTGCCTTCCGGAATCTCCACACCGAACGGGTCGGACGATCCCGCATCGACGACATCCCAGCCGGCCTCGTTGCAGGCGTCGCGGATCAAGGCCACCTGGTCCTGGCGGCGCACGTTCGCCTCGGTGTAGACGATGCGCACCTCGGTGTCCACCATGTCCTTGTCCTCGAGGATCTGCCGGGCGCCCTCGATGTCCTGCTCGGCGTAATCAGGAGCGGCACTGCCCTCGACCTGGAAGTCGTAGTCATCCTGGAACGAGTACGTCAGCCGCGCGTCGAGCACCACGGCGTCCGGGTTGACCGGGTGGATCAGGTTCTCCACGATCAGCTCACGCGGCAGGCACTTGGCGAACGCCTCGCGCAGGTCGCGGTCCTCGAAGTAGTGACCCGAGCGCATGTTGAAGTCCACGTGCTCGTAGACGAACGACTCGTCGACGTGCACCTCGACGTTCTGCAGACCCTCGAGCTGGTCCACCAGGTCCGCGGTCGGCTGCGGGTCCATGATGTCGATCTCGAGGTTTTCCAGCGCCTGGGTCTGCTGCTGAGCATCGATGAACCGGAAGATGATGGTCTCCGCGGCCGGCGGGGTGCCCCAGTAGTTCTCGTTGTACTCCGCTGTGATCGACTGACCGGCTTGCCAGTCGGTCAGCTTGTACGGGCCGGACGACGGGATCAGCTCCTCGTCGAGCAGCTCACCCGGTGCCATGACCCAGCCGGTGTTGTAGAACTCGGCGGCCGGCAGCAGCGCGTCGACGTCGTCGTCGCGGATCGCTTGCAGCAGCTCTTCGTTGGTCATCCCGGCTTCACGGGCCACCACGTGTGCCGGCATGTCGACGGCATCGTAGAGAACCCAGCTGGCGTTTGGCGTCTCGTACTCGGCGGTCATCGTCTTGTCACCGAGCTCGCAGTCCGGCTTCACCCACTCGGCATAGCCGGTGGTGCCCGCGCTGGAGAACAGCGTCACCGGGTCGCCGTCGTCGTCGGTATCGGTGGGGTGCTCGTAGTAGCCCGACCTGGCCGCCCAGCCGAGCATCCAGTCGAGGCAGTCGATCGGCTCGCCGTCGGACCAGATGGCGTCCGGGTTGATGTTGAACTCCACCATCAGGGGGTCTTCGGACACGACGTCGTAGTTGCCGAACTCCTCGTTCGGGATCACCAGCCCGTCCGGGCCGTAGTCCCAGAAGTTGCCCTTCACCTGGTTGAGCACTTGGGTGTTGGCGGACAGATTGCCCTCGGACGTGTTGTTGGCGTAGTTGGTGAACTCCTGCTCGGCCGCATACGTCACAACGACGTCGTTAGGCGCATCGCCAGGGTCACCGTTCTCGTCGGCCTCGCCGTTCTCCTCGGCCGTGCCATTGTCGTCGGTCGCACCGTCATCGTCGCTGCCACAGGCGGCGAGCACGAGGGCACTTGCCGCGGCGACAGCGACAAACGCCGCGCCTCTGCGCTTGATAGTCAAGATGGGACTCCTCCGCACGTATTGGACCCAGACAGGCCCCAAAAAAGAGTTGACTCAGCCCACCATCCGTGATGGATGCGACACAAGTCACAGACAGAGACGTTACTGACCTGCAACTCAAGTGTCTCCAGATCGCGCGAAATATAACACTTAGGGCACGAAGATCAGCGGAAATTTTGTTGCAACCTCACATTCACACCGGACACCTAACTGAGGGCCCTCATAAACTCGAGTTATGACCACTCGATATGTAAGGCCCCACGAGCCGTGCCCAGAATCCGGTCATTTTCTGTCTGCACTGTGAGACGAGTGAGGAATTACTGCTGACATTTCGAATTTCCGACTCGGTTGAACTATCACCCAGAGCCTGCGGCTGCGGTCGGGCCGCGCGGCACGACGGCGGCCGCCGCGTCACGCCGAGCGTCACTGTGGCATGTCCCACGATTTTCGATCCGAACACCGCAAGCCCTGGATTTCCGCCGCTGCTCCATGCCAAGCTGCGTAGCTGATGAGTGCTTGTTCGCGAATCCCTGCGGGGCTCGTGTGCCCAGCGGGGGTTCAGGGACAAGCACCCCGAGCCAGCGACCGCCGACGTTCGCAGGAGGCTGCATGAGCGCGACCAGCGCATCCGATAGCAGGGACGCGGTTGCCGCTGCCTTGACCACCCTCGAGTCAGCCGTGGCGGGCCTCCGCCGCACATACGGCGACACCTTGGGTGTTCGACGGCTAGCCAGCGACGTATCCCGGATTCGTGACGACCTCGACGAGCTCGGTGATCCTCAGCCCGGCCGCTTGATTCCCCCTGACGGTCCCCTCGAGACCGTTCCGGACACCCCGTACGACCCCCAGATGTGGGTAGGGGCCCAGGACGAAGGTCTCGGCGCACCAGATCGGCACGCACCCTGATGACAACTACCGGAACCGAACAACCCGACCCTCAACACTCCTCCGGCGCAGCGACCACCACGGCCGCGCCCAGCGGTCCTTTGACCGGCGGCGTACACGAGCCCTCGCGGGCTGACATAAGCGCCAAGACGCTGCGCAAAGATCGCTACTGGGTGGCACCTGCCGTCACGGTGATCGGCCTCGTCGCCTGGTTGACCTACGCAACGGTCCGCGTCTTCATGCAGGACTACTACTACGTCGACGAGTTCCACTACCTGACACCGTTCTACTCGCCGTGTACGTCCACCGGATGTATCGAGGAAGCGGCGCATTTCGGTAGGTTCACGCCTAACCACGCGCTGATCCCGTTCGCCATGCTCAGCCTGCCGTTCCTCCTGGTGTTCCGGCTGACCTGTTACTACTACCGCAAGGCGTACTACCGCAGCTTCTGGATGTCCCCGCCGGCCTGCGCCGTGCCTGACGGACACAAGCGATACACCGGCGAGACCCGGTTCCCGCTCATCCTGCAGAACCTGCACCGCTACACGTTCTACATAGCAACGGTCATCGTGCTGATCAACACCTGGGACTTCATCCTCGCCTTCGGCGGCACGGAAGGGTTCGGCGTCGGCCTCGGGAACGTCGTGCTGCTCATCAACGTGATAGCACTCTGGGCGTACACCTTGTCGTGCCACTCGTGCCGGCATGTGACCGGCGGCCGGTTGAAACACTTCTCCAGGAATCCGATCCGGTACCGCTGGTGGACGTTCGTGTCCAAGCTGAATACCCGGCACATGCAGTACGCCTGGATCTCGCTGGGCACCCTCGCGCTCGTCGACTTCTACGTCATGGCGGTCGCAGCCGGCTGGTTCGACGACCTCAGATTCTTCTAGGCGGCGAGCCATGCACAACTCCCCTATCGCCCGGCCGAGCGTCGTCGTTCGCATGCGCTCTACCGTCTTCCCCGTTCCGTACGTTCATCCCTCGGGCTCGCACCTCAGAGGTCTTCGAGAAGGAGCCGACCGCTCATGACCGACCCCAGCAGCATCGAACGCCACAGTTACGACGTATTGGTCGTCGGCGCCGGCGGGGCGGGCCTGCGCGCAGCGATCGCCGCCCACGATGCCGGCGCCAGAGTTGCCATCATCTGCAAGTCGCTGCTCGGCAAGGCCCACACCGTCATGGCCGAAGGTGGTGCCGCGGCCGCGATGGGCAATGTGTACTCCGAAGACAACTGGCGGGTGCACTTCCGTGACACCATGCGTGGCGGGAAGATGCTCAACCACTGGCGAATGGCCCAGTTGCACGCCCAGGAAGCCCCTGACCGTATTCACGAGCTCGAAGACTGGGGCGCGCTGTTCGACCGCACGCCTGACGGCCTGATCTCCCAGCGCGACTTCGGTGGCCACCGCTATGCCCGGCTGGCGCACGTCGGCGACCGCACGGGCCTCGAGCTCATCCGCACGTTGCAGCAGCGCGCCGTAGCCCTGGGCATCGACGTCTACATGGAATGCACCATCACCAAGCTCTTCCAGAGCGGCGGGCGTATCTCCGGTGCGTTCGGCTACTGGCGCGAGAGTGGCCGGTTCATCGCCTTCGAAGCCCCCACCGTCGTACTCGCCACCGGCGGCATCGGCAAGTCCTACAAGGTCACATCCAACTCGTGGGAGTACACCGGCGACGGCCACGCACTGGCGCTGGAGGCGGGCGCGTCGCTGGTCAATATGGAGTTCGTCCAGTTCCACCCCACCGGAATGGTCTGGCCACCGTCGGTCAAGGGCATCCTGGTCACCGAGTCGGTCCGTGGTGACGGCGGGGTCCTGCGCAACAGCGAAGGCCGCCGGTTCATGTTCGACTACATCCCCGAGTTCTTCAAGTCCGAAACGGCGGACAACGAAGACGAGGCCGATCGCTGGTACGAAGACAAGACCAACAATCGCCGCCCGCCGGAACTGCTCCCTCGTGACGAGGTCGCTCGTGCCATCAACGCCGAGGTCAAAGCCGGTCGTGGCTCACCACACGGCGGGGTTTTCCTCGACATCGCTTCGCGGCGCTCCGAAGAGTTCATCAAGCGGCGGCTACCGTCGATGTACCACCAATTCAAAGAGCTGGCGGACGTCGACATCACCGCTGAGCCGATGGAAGTCGGCCCCACCTGTCATTACGTCATGGGTGGCGTCGCCGTCGATGCCGACACCGAGGAATCCATCGTGCCGGGCCTGTACGCCGCCGGTGAGGTTGCCGGCGGTATGCACGGAGCCAACCGGCTGGGCGGCAACTCCCTCTCCGATCTACTCGTTTTCGGACGGCGCGCCGGAACAAGCGCGGCCGAGGCCGCGGCGGCGCTGGCCGGAGAGCGGCCCACCATCCCGGACGACGACATCCGGGCCGCGGCCGAGGCCGCGCTCGCACCGTTCGAGCGCCAGGGCGGAGAGAACGCCTACACCGTGCAGCAAGACCTGCAGGACATCATGCACCGCCTCGTCGGGATCATCCGCAAGGCCGACGAGATGGAACAGGCCCTCGAGGAACTCGACACACTCAACGAGCGTTGTTCGCGGCTGAGCGTGGAGGGTCATCGCCAATACAACCCCGGCTGGCACCTGGCGTTGGACCTCCACAACATGTTGCGGGTGTCCCAGTGCATCGCGATGGCGGCTCTGGAACGCACCGAGAGCCGCGGTGGGCATACCCGCGACGATTTCCCCGCCACCGAAGATTCCTGGGCCACCGTCAACCTGCACTGCGTGCTCGACGACGACGGATCCGTCGCCGTCCGGCACGAGGAACTGCCCAGCATGCCCGACGAGCTGCGCACGCTGTTCGAGGACAAGTGATGTCCGGCCGTGTCCTGCGGGATGCGGGCCGTGGCGTCGGCCAGGCAGACCGCGGCCGGGGCCCCAGATACGTGACCGAGGAGAAATAGACATATGGGCTACGACCTGAACATGAAAGTCTGGCGCGGCGACGAATCCGGCGGCGACCTGGCCGACTACGTCGTTCCCGTCGAGGAAGGCGAAGTTGTCCTGGACGCGCTGCACCGGCTGCAGGCGACCCAGGCCGGCGACCTCGCCGTCCGCTGGAACTGCAAGGCCGGCAAATGTGGCTCGTGTAGCGCCGAGATCAACGGCAAGCCGCGGCTGACCTGCATGACGCGGCTGTCGCTGTTCGAGCCGGACGAGACCATCACCGTCACGCCGCTGCGCACGTTCCCGGTGGTTCGCGACCTCGTCACCGACGTCTCGTACAACTACGAGAAGGCCAAGAAGGTCCCCGCGCTGTCTCCCGAGCCACGCCAGCCCGACGGCACGTACCGGATGCAGCAGGAAGATGTGGAACGGGGTCAGGAGTTCCGCAAGTGCATCGAGTGTTTCCTGTGCCAGTCGGTGTGTCATGTCATTCGCGACCACGAAGACAACAAGGAAGCATTCTCGGGCCCACGGCTCTTCCTGCGCTACGCCGAACTCGAGATGCATCCCCTCGAAACCGGTGACCACCGCGAAGCGGCCAAGGCCGAGGCCGGTGTAGGGCTGTGCAACATCACCAAGTGCTGCACTGAGGTGTGCCCGGAGAGCATCAAGATCACCGACAACGCCATCATTCCGGTCAAGGAACGTGTCGTCGACCGCTCTTACGATCCGCTGGTCTGGCTGGGTTCGAAGATCTTCCGGCGCTCGTCGTCCGACGACTGACGGCGCAAGCCGCGAAACCACTGGTATACCCGGATCGACGCACACCTTCCGAAGTAATCTCTGGAGTCGCTGGTAGGAGCCCGCGGCTGACCTCTAGGCTGTGTCGGATACGCGCGCATCGGCAGCGTTGGTCGCGCGGAGCCCGGAATCACCACCGCCATCGCAAGGGAGCACCTCGATGACTGTGTTCGACGACGACGCACTGCACGCCATGCTGGCGGGCATCCCGCAATGGTCGGGCGATTCGAAGGGCATCAGCCGCACGGTCGAAGCGGCAGACTTTCGTACCGCCATCATGATCGTCGACGACGTCGCTGAGGCGGCCGAGGAAGCCAACCACCATCCGGACATCGACATCCGCTACCGAACGCTCACGTTCCACTTGTCCACCCATTCGGCGGGTGGCGTCACCAGCGCCGACGTCGACCTCGCACGCTCTATCGACGCGATCGTCAACAGCCACGGCGCCACTTCGGACACCTGACGCCGCTTATCCTGACAAGCATGGCGCCACCACCCACCCGGCAACTCGTACTCGCGATCGTCCGGCTTCTCCAGCCGGTTCATGGCTACGACGTGCGTCGGGAGCTGATGTCGTGGGGTGCCGAAGACTGGGCGAACATCGCGCCGGGCTCGATCTACGGCGCGCTCAAAACGCTTGAGCAAGACGGGTTGATCAGCGTGGTCGACACCTCGCGCGACGGCCACCGACCGGCTCGTACAACGTACCGGGTCACCGACGAGGGCGAGAAACAGTACCACTCGATGCTCCGCGATGCTTGGTGGGACGCCAAGCCAGCGCCGCATCCGCTGCTGGCCGCCGTCGCGCAACTGCCGTTCTCCAATCACGATGATGTCCTCGCCGCGCTCAAAGCCCGCCAGCACAGGCTGACCAGCGACATACTGGTCGCGGAGCGGGAAATCGAACGGATCCAGAGCGGTAGCGGAGACCCGCTGCACGACACTCCGTTCCACGTTTCTGCCATGCACCGCCTGAACATCGCACTCGCCAAGGCGGAACTGGCCTGGGCGCAAGACATGGTCCACCGCATCAAGTCCGGCGACCAAGGCGTCTGGTCTTGGGAAGGGCCCGGAAATCCCCCGTCGAGTTCAGCCGGACCAGTACCCTGAGCGGGTGAAGAACTCGCGGACTGTCACCCGCCTGATTCTCTTGTCCATTTGGGTGGCGCTTTTCTGGGCGGCTGCCGCGATTGTCTGGGGTCTCTCCGTGAGTTCCCAGATGATCGTCTTCGATGGCTTGTACTCACTTATCAGTGTGCTGCTGTCCACTCTTTCGCTCCTAGCATTCCGAGTCATCCGCAAGGGACAGAGCAAGCGTTTCCCATTCGGCCGCGACGCTTTGGAACCATTGACGATTATCGTCAAGGCAATAGCGATCGGATCACTCTGTGTCTACGCGCTGATAGTCGCGGTCATGGACCTGCTGGCAGGCGGTCGTGACATTGACACGGGCTGGGCCGTAGCCTACGCCGCCGCGGCAACCACTGGATGTGGCATTGTCGCGTTCTACCTGCACCGCAAACAGCGCGCCGTGCGATCAGACTTGCTCCGCGCCGAGACCACTCAATGGCTGATGGATACAGTGCTGAGCGCCGGTGTGCTCGCCGGCTTCATCCTGGCCGTGATCCTGGAACGGCTCGGTCACGAGGCGGCCGCCAATTACATCGACCCGGCAATGGTGGCATTGGTGTGCCTGCTATTCCTGGTGATGCCGGCCCGGCTGCTGGGTCAGGGATTGCGCGAAGTGCTTCAAATGGCTCCTCCCGCCGATATCGAAGGGCGGTTGCGCAATTGCATCGACGCCATCGAGCAGCGGTATGGATTCGACGACTCATATCTGCGCAGCACGAAAATCGGCGGGCAACTCGTACTCGAGGTCGACTTCGTGGTGGGTGAGGAGACGTCAGCGAGATCGGTGGAATCGCTCGACACAATTCGCCAAGACATCACCGACGATCTCGGGGATCTCGGATACGACCTGTGGCTCTCCGCCTCGTTTACCGGCGATCGCAGGTGGGCTGAATAGCGGCTCTCAAGCCGGGTTGACGTGCCGCAGAACCGTGACGGCGAAATCAGCGTCGGAGTGCCACGCCTTCAGGTCCCACGTGGCGAACCGGTGCTCGATGCGCAGCCCGGCGTCGGCCACATATTGGTCGAAGTCAGCCAGCGCCAGCTCCCGATTGACGTGGAATCCGGCGACCACGAAACCTTCCGCCGTGACAGCCGCTTTGATCCGCCGCAGTACTTCGGTCTCTGTTCCAGGCGCGAGGAACACCATCACGTTCCCGGCGAGCAACACGGCATCGAACTGCTTTGTCTCGCCGATCATGCCAAGGTCCAGCTCGGCCAGATCGGCCACGACGTACGACGGGCCCGGATGGTCCTTCTCCGCTGCCTCGATCAGCTCCGGATCCGCGTCAACCCCGACGACAGTGTGCCCGCGCGCATGCAGATCACCCGAAAGCCGCCCGGTGCCACAGCCGGCGTCGAGGATCCGCGCCTGCCGGGCGACCATGGCGTCGACCAGCCGAGCCTCACCCACAAGATCCTCTCCCTGCGCCGCCATCCGGCGGAAGCGGTCGATATACCACTGCGAGTGGCCCTCTTTGGTGTCGGTCACCCAACGCGTCGGCCGTGTCATGAGACACAACTCTACGATCGGTGACCGACAGCCCGGTTTGCAGGACGTTGGTTTGCGTCCTGCCAGCCGTGCGCTGGGACGCTCGATCCGCAGGACACAACGCGACGTCCTGCTTGTCAGCGCCGCCACATGTAGGGCGTCGTCGTCGACACCTTGACCAACCCGGAACGTTCGAGAATCGGACGTGAATACTCGGTCGAGTCACTATTGATCAGTCTCTTACCGTGCGCGAGTGCCGAGCTTGCCCGCGCGGCGGTCAACGCGCGATAGATTCCACGCCCCCGCCATTCCTCGCGGGTAGCGCCACCCCAAATCCCGGCGAACTCGGTCCCCTTCACCGGTTCGAGCCGCCCGGCGCTGATCACCCGCCCCTCTGCCTCGGCCACCCATAACTCCATACCGTCGCCGAAAGACAGCCGCCGCATGAGCGCTTCCACCATCTGCATGCCCAGATCATCACCAAAGACTTCGTCCTGCATCGCGCACATCGCACGGACATCCGCTCCCTCGACCACCCGGCGCAACGCCACGCCGTCCGGCAACGCCACGTCGGTGGCAAGCGCTTGTGCCTCGCCAATCATGATCGACTCGGTCTCGCCGCGATCGAATCCGTTCTCCAGCAACGCTTCGTGCAATCCCGGCGCGTGGTCGTGGCCACGGGTCTTCCATTCGACTCGGTTGATATCGGCGTCCGCCCGGTAGTGGGCGAGTGCGTCGCCGACGAGCTGCCGGATCGTGCTGGCATCCGCTCCGCCGAGGTCGCGGTAGGTGACGAAGCCGCGTCCACCTGGGAACGTGATCAGTCGCAGCGGACCGTGCCGGATGACCGAGACCGCGCTGGGTGTCTCCGCGTCAGTGCGGAGCTGATCGTCGTATGCCGCGAGGAGGCGGTCAGGGCTTGTCATGCCCGTCATCCTGCTGGTGCGAGACACGACGTGGCAAACGAATTCCGACCCGCAGGACGGTCAGATCATCGGCGTGCCAGTCGTCGAGATGATATGCTCCGGCACATCGCCCGCGTAGTCGCCTGTTGTCAGGGTCCCCGACGGCTCGAACAGCATCATCGTCGCGCCGTTCTCCGACACCGGGCGGTGTTCCGTGCCCTTCGGTACGACGAAGACGTCGTGCCGGCCGAGACGTACGCTGCGCTCGGATCCATCGGCGCCGCGGAGGTAGATGTCGAGCACACCGTCCAGCACGATGAACAGTTCATCGGTATCAGCGTGTGCGTGCCAGACGTACTCGCCCTTGACTTTGGCCAGGCGGACGTCCCAATCGTTGACGTGGGTGAGAATCCGCGGACTCCACAACTCGTCGAACGTTGCCAGTGCGTCGTCGATGTTCAGCGTCGTAGCGGTCATACCAACCATGCTGACGCTTGCGTTCTAGCACCAACAGTGCGATAAACGTCGCATGTCGCAAGAATCCTCTCAAGGCACGCTCCATCGAATCGGAGCACTGGTCGACGAGGGTTCAAACCCGTTCGAGATCGCCTGCATGACGGAGGTGTTCGGCATCCACCGCCCGGAAGCCGGCGGACTGCTGTACGACTTTCAGTTGTGTGCCCGTCAGCAGCGGGTGCCGATGCGCCAGGATTTCTTCACGATGACCGAACTCGCCGGCCTCCGTGTCCTCGACCAGGCGGACACCGTGATCGTGCCGAACCGTCCCGACACCTCCAGCCCGCGGCACCCGGAGGTGCTGGCCGCGATCACCCGGGCCCACGAACGCGGCGCACGCCTGGTTGGCATGTGCAGCGGCGCTTTCACCCTCGCCGAGGCCGGCGTACTCGCCGGACGCCGGGCCACCGTCCACTGGAAATGGGCCGACGAATTCCGCCTCCGGTTTCCCGACGTCGTTCTGGACGAGAACGTGCTGTTCATCGACGACGGCGACATCCTCACCTCCGCGGGCAGTGCCGCCGCGCTCGATCTCGCACTGCACATCGTGCGCACGGACCACGGTACGGACATCGCGACCGCCGTGGCACGCCGACTCGTTTTCGCCGCTCATCGTCCCGGCGGTCAGCGACAGTTCATCGAGCGCCCCATACCTCGCGACACCGGATCGGCACTCTCAGCGGCCCTCGACTGGGCGGAACGGCACGCCACCGAGTCCATCGGCGTCGGAGACATCGCACGACGCGCGGCCATGAGCCCCGCCACCCTGCACCGCCGGTTTCGCGCGGAGATCGGCCGCACCCCGTTGGAATGGTTGTCCGCCCTACGATTGGCGCATGCCCGCAGACTCCTCGAGACCACGGCGCTGTCTGTCGAGCAGATAGCACACGCAAGTGGCCTAGGCACCTCCGCGAATCTGCGGACTCATCTCACCGCCGAGACCGGGCTGTCGCCCACCACCTATCGTCGGCAGTTCCACAGCTCCGGCCGCGCGTCCAACAGCTCCGTACAAGAAGCGCGGGTATAGGCGATCACCTGCTGAAACGGAACTCGGCCAGAGGCTGCGTCCCCGACAACCCGACGTCCGGACAACTATGGAAATGCGTTAGCGCACCGACCCGATTTGTTGCACCATCTCGGGTGTGATCAACGATCTCTGGCCAACATTTCACCTCACCATCACCACCGCGCATCTCCGGTTGCGCCTACCCCGAGAGGCGGAGATCGCTCAGCTCGCGGAACTAGCCGGACGGGGCATCCACCGTCGTTCAGAGCGCCCCTTCCTCACACCATGGACCGACGGCTCCGCAAAGGATCGAGCGGAGATCGTATTGCAAAGTCACTGGAGCGAACTGGCCGAGTGGACGGTCGATGACTGGGCCCTCGGGATGGGAATATTCACCGACACCGGCGAGCCGGTCGGCATGGTCACTCTGCGCGCAAAAGACTTCTCAGTCGTGCGCGAGGTGACCACGTCGTCGTGGCTGGGCCTCCCACACCACGGGCGGGGATTCGGAACCGAGGCTCGCAAGGGCGTCCTCACCTTGGCCTTCGACCACCTCGGCGCCGAAGCGGCACGAAGCGAGGTCTTTCAGGACAACCACGCCTCACAGGCGGTGTCCCGCAAGCTGGGGTACGAACCCGATGGGATCTCGCGCGACGCGAGAGGGTCCGAGGTTTTGACGTCTGACCGGCTGCGCCTGAGCCGTTCTCGGTGGGCCGACGTCCCGTCCGGCGGCATCGTGGTCGACGGTATCGACGCGTGCCGCCACATGTTCAACAGATGACCAGCCGCGACGCGCGTCGATTGCCCGGAGGCTGCCGCCGGCGCATGAGGGCCTGCTTCCATGGTGCTCTAATCAGAGCTCGCCTCTGTTGTGGCACGCTTGACCCAGCGGACCCACTCCTCCTGCGGATGGTAGTCCATCGCCGCCCAGGCGCTGGCCCCGGCAGAGTTCGTAGCCAGGACCATCGCGTCGAACCGGATCGCACCCAGCGAGCGCAGTCGCCGCTCTGCATCCTCGAGAAGCAGTCTGGCGATGCCTCTGCCCCGATGATCGGGAGCCACGGCCAGCCGGTAGAGATGGGCCCTCCATCCGTCCCATCCGGCGATCACCGTCCCCACGATGATCTCGCCGAGTTCCGCGACGATCAGCGCATCGGGATCTCGTGACAGCAATGCTTCGACAACAGGTGCGTTGTCGACAGGCCTCCCGTGGTTCTCCCCCGCTTCGGCCCAAAATGCCAGGAGGACGGGGATGTCTTCCACCCGCGCGGGCCGAATCACGATATCCGCCGGCTGGTTCATGCCGCCATCCTCAGTTGCCGCGCTCGCCACGTGCCCGCACTCCTCAGGGCGCGCCGTAGGCGCGGATCTCGACCAACGAGTCTCGGCGCGACGCCGCAGCCTGCACCACCGAGAGCGCGGGAACATGGTCGGGGTCTATCCAACCGTTCCACACGTCGCGGAACGCCGGGAACTCATCCATGTGAGCCAACCAGACCTGAACCATCAGTAGCTTCGCGCGCGACGAGCCGGCTTCTCGCAGATGGCCGTCGATGATCTCGAGTATCTGGCCGGTTTGCTCGGCCAGCGTGCCCGACTTTTCCGGGGCCGTGAGGCAGACCGACACCATCGAGGCGCAGACCGCGCCGAGGTGGATGTTCGGCGCCGGCGGTCCCGTTACCCGTCCGATCTTCGTGATGCTCACGAATTGCCCCGGCTGGTACGGCACGCGGTGACGACGAACTCGACCAGCAGGTCGGGCCGGTACAACTCACCGGACACACAGGTGCGAGCCGGCGGATTGTCGGGATCGGCCCACTCATTCCAGGCTGCGTTCATGGCACCGAAGTAGCGCATGTCTTTCAACCACACGTGGATCATCAGGACCGACGCCTGGTTCTCGCCCAACTCGCCCAGCAGCGTATCGAGTCGCGCCAACGCCGAGCGGGTCTGCTCCTTGACGTCGCCGTCGGTGGAATCGGGGTGGATACCGGAGAAGAAGATCAGCTCATCGGTAGCCACGACCTGAGCCTTGCGGGCACCATCCAGGCTCTGGATATGTCGTCTCTCGATCACCGCCGTACAGTATCCGGCCCGCGAAGCGCGGACAAAGACCGCCCCAGCGACGAGCGGTCAAGCAGCCACGACGGTACTGTGCATCGGTCGGCTTCGTCACACCAGGCACAGTGCGGCGCCGGGCGGCACCATCGAGGCCTAACATCTGTCTCATGAAGGTCTACCTGGCAGACGAGCGGGCACTCCTCGAAGGGCTCCTCGACGCACAGCGGGCGGAGATCGCGAAGCTTCTCGACAACATCGACGATGCCGAGGCCCAACTGCGTCTGGTTCCGTCGCTGACCACGCCGCTCGGGCTGGTCAAGCACGCGACATTCGTCGAAAAGGTGTGGTTCCACTCCCGAGTCGCGGGAGTCTCCCGTGGGCAGCTGGGCCTGCCGGACGCCATCGACGACAGCTTCACCATCGAGCCGGAGGACACCATCGAAGGGGTCCGGCAGGCATTCCTCGACGCATGTGACCACTCACGCGCCGTCGCCGCGGCTCATGACCTGGACGAGCAGTTCCCCTGGCATCAAGGTCCGGTGAACTTGCGTTTCATATACGGGCACATGATCGCCGAACTGGCCCGGCATGCCGGTCACGGTGACATCCTGACCGAGCAAATCCGGGCACGACGGGCGGCATCACTCACCAACTCCGGCACTTCGACGACAAAGGAATAGAGCTCGGCCATGGCAAGCGGCTCCCTCGCGTGCGACGAGGACGTCGGCGTAATGGTCGACAGCCTTGTCGTCAAAGCCGAGCACCGCCTCGGTCTCCCGGTACGGCTGCAGAGCGGCGTCGATCCTCGTGCTCAACACTGACCGACGTCGACCATCCGGGAGACGGCGCACCCCGGCCAGCAGTTGAACCGGAACGCGACTACACGTTGAACCGGAACTCCACGACGTCGCCGTCGCGCATCACGTAGTCCTTGCCCTCCATCCGGACCAGGCCCTTCGCCTTGGCCTCGGCCATGGAGCCCGCCTCCACCAGATCGTCGAACGACACGATCTCGGCTTTGATGAATCCGCGCTGGAAGTCCGTGTGAATGACGCCGGCCGCTTCCGGCGCGGTGGCACCCTTCGGAATGGTCCAGGCCCGTGCCTCTTTCGGGCCGGCCGTGAGATACGTCTGCAAACCCAGGGTGTCGAAGCCGACCCGGGCCAGCATGTCCAGACCGGACTCTTCCTGTCCGATGGACTGCAACAGCTCCAGGGAGTCCGCTTCGTCCAGCTCGGCGAGCTCCGCCTCGATCTTGGCGTCGAGGAAGATCGCTTCGGCCGGAGTCACCAGCTGCTGCATCTCGGTCCTGAGCTGTTCGTTGGACAGCTCTTCGTCGTCCATGTTGAACGCGTAGAGGAATGGCTTGGCGGTCAGCAGGTGCAGCTCGCGCAACGGCTCGAGGTCCAGTTCAGCGGCGAAGACCGTACGCCCCTCTTCCAGGACCGCCTTGGCCTCCTCGACCGCGGCGACGGCGGCCTGTTTGTCCTTGGCCATCCTGGCCTCCCGGGCCAGCCGTGGCAGTGCCTTCTCGATCGTCTGCAGATCAGCCAGGATCAGCTCGGTCTCGATGATCTCGATGTCGGACTTCGGGGAGATCCGGCCGTCGACGTGCACCACGTCAGGGTCGTTGAACACCCGGATGACCTGGCAGATCGCGTCCGCCTCACGGATGTTGGCCAGGAACTGGTTGCCGAGGCCCTGCCCTTCGGATGCGCCCTTGACGATGCCGGCGATATCGACGAAGTCGACGGTGGCCGGCAGCTGCCGAGCCGAGCCGAAGATCTTCGCCAATGTCTCGATACGAGGGTCCGGGACGCCTACGACACCGACGTTGGGCTCGATCGTGGCGAACGGGTAGTTGGCTGCCAGGATGTCGTTCTTGGTCAGCGCGTTGAACAGGGTGGACTTGCCGACATTGGGCAGCCCGACGATGCCGATGGTGAGACTCACGGTGCTCAAGCGTACGTGGGGTTGAGCGGCGCGGGTAATCGGGAGACCACCTGAGGCCCCACGGCGGCTACCGGAGGTGGGAGTGTCGCGGATTATCCGACACCAGACAGCCGTTCCCGCCGCGTCTTCACAACATTGTCCCCGCCGTCCGGCAAAGTAAGAGACATGGATGGAGCCGCCTTTCTCGTCGCATTCCTCGCCCTGCTCATCGGAGCAGCGCTGGGGGCGCTCGTGGTGCGGGCCCGCGTGGCCGGCAGCACAGCCACGGTGACCGCTGAGCGCGATGCCGCCCGAGACGAGCGGGATTCCGTACGCGCGGACCGAGACGCCCTCATGGCCAAGTACGACGAAACCACGCGCCAGCTTCAGACCGCGCAGGCAGAGCAGGCCAGACTGGAAACCCAGCTCGCGCACGCCAAGTCCGACGCCGAGCAGAAGCTGCAGCTGCTCCGTCAGGAGCGGGAACGGCTCGGCCCGGAGTTCGAGCGCCTCGCCACCGCCGCGCTCCGGCAGAACCGGGACGAGTTCCTTCAGCTGGCCAATGACCGGCTCAAGGGTTCCGAAGAACGGGCGAAGGGTGAGCTTGACCAACGCCGCACCGCTGTTGAGGCGTTGGTCAAGCCGCTGAATGAGCAGCTCGAAAAGGTCAGCAATCATGTGAGCACGCTCGAGCAGGCACGCACCAACGCCTATGCCGAGCTACGCACCCAACTGGAAGCCATGGGCAAGAGCTCGGAGCAGCTTCGCACCGAGACCCAGCAACTGGTCACCGCATTGCGCGCGCCGCAGGTCCGGGGCCGCTGGGGTGAGCTTCAGCTGCGCCGCGTGGTCGAGGCCGCGGGCATGCTCGAACACGTCGACTTCACCGAGCAAGCCACCGCTGACACCGCCGACGGCCAGCTCCGTCCCGACATGCTGGTCAACCTCGCCGGCGGAAAACACGTGGTCGTCGACGCCAAGGTGTCCTTCAACGGATTCCTCGAAGCCCAGGAGGCGCGGGACGAAGCCACTCGGAACGCCCGGCTCGCGGCCCACGCGCGCCACCTCAAGAGCCACATCGACAGCCTGGCCGGCAAGCAGTACTGGGAGCAGTTCTCCCCCACGCCGGAGTTCGTCGTCATGTTCGTGCCGTCCGAGGTGTTCCTCAACGCCGCGATGGAACAGGACCCGACGTTGTACGAGTACGCGTTCGAGTGCAACGTCGTGCTAGCCACCCCGGCCACCTTGGTCGCGCTGCTACGCACGGTCGGCTACACGTGGCGGCAGGACGCGCTGGCCAAGAACGCCCAGCAGGTGCTCACGCTCGGCCGTGAGCTGCATTCGCGCCTGGCCACCATGGGCGGGCACGTCAGCAAGCTCGGCCGCCAGCTCGACAGCGCGGTCAGCGCCTACAACAGCACAGTCAGCTCGCTGGAGAGCCGGGTCCTGGTCACCGCACGGAAGATGGCCGATCTGAAGGTGGTCGACGACGATCTCGACTCGGTCGCGCAGGTGGAGAAGGCAGCGCGACAAGTCCAGGCGCCTGAGCTGGTGGCCGCCGCCGACGACGCACTCGTGGCCCTGGACGAGATCGACCGCCGCTACGGGATCGATGCCGGCGCCGAAGAGTCACCGTCCTCACGAGACGGCACCGCCGGTTGAGACCTGACGATCAGATCCCACGTCACCGCCACCGGCGTGCCCGTCACGAGTCGGTGTTCTTCAACTCCTTGCGCAGCTCGCGGGGGAGCGAGAAGATCAAGGACTCTTCGGTGGTGCGGTGCTCCTCCACGTTGGGGAAGCCCCGCTCAGCCAGCCAGTCGATCACGCCGGACACCAGTTCCTCCGGCACGGAAGCACCACTGGTGAGTCCAACAGTGCTGACGCCCTCGAGCCACGTCGCGTCGATCTCCGAGGCGTTGTCGACCCGGTAGGCGGCGTCGGCACCGGCCTCGAGGGCAACCTCGACCAACCGTACCGAGTTGGACGAGTTGGCCGAACCCACCACCAGGACGAGTTCGGACTCCGCGGCCACTTCCTTGATGGCGACCTGCCGGTTCTGGGTGGCGTAGCAGATGTCGTCACTGGGTGGGCTCATCAAATCCGGGAACCGGTCGCGCAATTTGTTGACGGTCTCGTAGGTCTCGTCGACCGACAAGGTGGTCTGTGACAACCACACCACCCGCGAGGGATCCCTCACCTCGACGTTGGCGACATCGTCCGGACTCTGGACCAGCTGAATGTGCTCCGGGGCCTCTCCGGCGGTGCCCTCGACCTCCTCATGGCCCTCGTGGCCGATCAGCACGATGTCGAGGTCTTCGCGCGCGAAGCGGCGCGCCTCGTTGTGCACCTTGGTGACCAGCGGGCAGGTGGCATCGATGGTCCGCAGCCCTCGCTCGGCGGCTTCGTCGTGCACCATGGGCGAGACCCCGTGGGCGGAGAACACCACCAGCGCGCCCTCGGGAACCTCGTCTAGTTCCTCTACGAAGATGGCCCCGCGCTTCTCCAGCGTCTGAACCACGTGCAAGTTGTGCACAATCTGCTTGCGGACGTAGATGGGCGGCCCGTAACGGTCAAGGGCCTTCTCGACCGTGACCACCGCGCGGTCTACCCCCGCGCAGTAACCTCGGGGAGCGGCCAACAGCACACGTCCTTCAGCAGTCATACGTTACATCGTAGGTGCGATACCCACGCGGCTTCGAATAGCGCCCGCCCGAAGCCGGAACATCACCGGTAGCGGTACCGTGTGCGGCTATGGCGCTCGACACCTCCCCAGAGAATCCGGCACCGGTGCGGGTCATCACCCAGGCGATCGGCCAGTGGGTCAACCGGCTCGGCGCCGTCTGGGTCGAAGGACAGGTCACCCAGATCTCCCGCCGGCCCGGCACGCAGACGGCTTTTCTGACATTGCGCGACGCGGCGGCTGAGGTATCTTTGCAGGTCACCTCCCCCACCAGGGTCCTCGACGCGCTCGAAGTTCCCCTGACCGAAGGGGCACGGATCGTCGTGCACGCGAAGCCGTCCTGGTACTTCACCCGGGGCACCTTGTCGCTCGCGGCCGACGACATCAGGCCGGTCGGCCTCGGACAGCTCCTCGCCCGCTTGGAGCGCCTGCGCAAGATCCTCGCGGCGGAAGGCCTTTTCGCCGCCGACCGCAAACGCGCCCTGCCTTTTCTCCCGGGTGTGATCGGACTCATCTGCGGCCGGGACTCCAAAGCCGAGCACGACGTGCTCGAGAACGCGAAGCGGCGCTGGCCGGGGGTGCGTTTCCAGGTGGAGAACGTGGCCGTTCAGGGAACCTCGGCGGCCAGCCAGGTGATAGAGGCGCTACGTGCGCTGGACCGCGACCCCGAGGTGGACGTGGTGATCATCGCCCGGGGCGGTGGTTCGGTGGAGGACCTTCTCCCGTTCTCCGACGAGGCGTTGCTGCGCGCCGTCTCCGCCGCCCGTACACCGGTGGTCAGCGCCATCGGCCATGAGGGTGACAGTCCACTGCTGGATCTCGTCACCGACGTCCGGGCATCGACCCCCACCGATGCGGCGAAACACGTGGTACCCGATGTCTTGGAAGAACTCACCCGGGTGACCCAGGCGAGGCAGCGAATCCGCGTGCGACTGCGGCAATGGATCGATCATGAGCAGGCCGGCCTCGACGCCACCCGCTCCCGGCCGGCTCTGGCCGATGCCGCACATAGCATCCGAATCCGCGCCGAGGATCTCGACATGCTGCGTAAACGCGCCCGCCGCACCATCGGGCATGCTTTGGATCGCGCGGCCGTCGACATCGACCACACCCGGGCGCGGATCCGTGCGCTGTCTCCGGCGGCGACGCTCGAGCGTGGGTATGCGGTGGTCCAGCACACGGAGACCACCGACGGAGCCGTCATCACGAGTCCCGACGACGTCACGTCGGGTGAACGGCTACGTGTGATGGTCAGCGGTGGTGAGTTCGCGGCCACCGCGGACTGATAAGTTGGCTGGCTATGAGCGAGGCCGACCCCACCTACGAGCAGGCACGCGACGAGCTCGTACAAATCGTCGCCAAGCTCGAAGCCGGCGGCACCACGCTGGAAGAGTCATTGAAGTTGTGGCAGCGCGGTGAAGAACTCGCCGCCCTGTGCGAGCGCTATCTCGAAGGCGCCCGGCACAAGCTCGCCCAGGTCAGCAAAGACGACGGCACTGACAGCTGAGGCCTAGCCAGGCCCGCTGCCCCGACGCCGGGCGCCGAGCCTCACTCGAGCCAGGTGACGAACTCCTCGAGCGTCTCGTAGGACTCGGTTCCGCGCACGATGGTGACCACGCCGCCGGCTGTGCGCACAAGTGCGCGGTCCTGGTTGCCGCCGCGTTCCACCAATCGTTCCCAGTTCTCGCCATCCACCGTGCTGACGCCGTCTTCTTCGAAGTCGTGCAAGCGGTCCTGCAGGTAAGCGGCCGTCTCACCGTCCGACTGCTCCAGTCCAACAAAACTCTCGCCATCGATCAGGAAGCCGATGCGCCACTGGTCTCCACCACGTTCCTGGGCCTGATGAACGCTGGTGGCCCGCCAGTCCTCCGGCACCCGCGCCGGGGCTTCGACGTGGTACGAGTACTGGTCCTGGACGTTGGCCAATACTCCCTCGTAGTCGACCGGGTCGGGCAGCGTGGGCTCAGGACGATTGATCGCGAACAAACCGGCGACCAACGCCAGCCCACCCAACAGGAAGAAGACTGCGCGAACCATGTCGCCGGTGGTTTCCGAACCACGAGCTTTACCGGCCATATGCACTATCTTCGCAAGGTGCGCGCCGTCCCCGGGCATCACCCCCGCACTTCCCCGTGATCGTGAGCACGATCACCGCGGATAGGCGTTGACCTCGGTCGCCTTCACCGACGCCCAGATCGAAGCCCCCGGCTCCAGGCCGAGCTCAGCCACGGCCAAGGGGGTGACGTCGGCCAGTAAGGGCACGGCCCCCTCTACGCTGATCCGCACCACGTCCCCATGGGCTTCCATGTCCTGAATCGTTCCGGGCCACACATTGCGGGCGGAACCGCCAGGGCGGTCCGGGCTCAGCGTCACCGCCGACGGCGCGAACGCGACGTGCACCGGCCCGTGCTGATCGTGTGGAAGGGCCACGGCAGCGCCGGCACTGAGCTCGGCGCTCTTCCCGTCCGCATGACCACGCAACAGGTTCAAGCCCACGAGGCGCGCCACATATTCGGTTCGTGGGTGCCGGGCGACCGCCGCGGGGGTGCCCTCCTGGACCACCCGCCCCCGTTCCAGCACCACGATGCGGTCGCCGAGCACCATGGCCTCCAACGGATCATGGGTGACCACGATGGCGCATCCCGCGTATCCGGTGAGGTGGCGCCGGAGCCCGGCGCGCACTGCAGGCCGGGTGCCGGCGTCCAGCGCAGCCAGCGGCTCGTCCAGCAGCAGTAGCGCGGGATCCACGATCAACGCCCGCGCCAGCGCCACCCGCTGTGCTTGCCCGCCCGAGAGCTCGGTCGGTTTGCGTCGTCCGTGCCCGGCCAGGCCCATCTGCTCCAGCCACTCCCCGGCCCGCGCCCGAGCGGTCGCGCGGGCGACACCGCGGGCGCGCAGCCCGAAGGCGATGTTCTCCGTGACATCAAGGTGTGGGAAGAGCAGGTAGTCCTGTACGACGAGCCCGACTCGGCGATCTCGCGGCTGCATATGCCGGCCGGTAGCGGTGTCGTCGAGGACGGTCCCTCCGAGCTGGATCCGCCCTTTGCGCAGCCGCCGTAACCCGGCTAGCGCCCCCAGCAACGTCGACTTGCCGGACCCGTTGGGGCCGAGCAACGCGACCACCTCACCCGCGTCCACGTGGAGGGACATGTCCAGCAGGAACTCCCCCTGCCCGACCGTCACCGCCGCGTCCAGGGCGTTCATCGCGTTCCCACCCAGCGCCCGCGCAGGCCGACCAGGATCGCCACGCAGATGGCGATCATCAGCAGGCTGAGCACGATCGCGGTGTCGGTGTCGCCGGCGCCGACGGCTACGTACGCCTCCAGCGGGAGTGTCCTCGTCGTTCCGGGAAAGCTACCGGCGAAGGTGATGGTCGCGCCGAACTCGCCGAGCGCCCGGGCCCAGGCCAGGATCGCGCCAGCCATGATGCCGGGTCCGACGGCCGGTAATGTCACCCGCCGGAACGTCGTCCACGATGACGCTCCCAGGGTGGCGGCGATGTCGTCGTACCGGCGGTCGGCGGTCCGCAATGATCCTTCCACCGAGATCACGAGGAACGGCATCGCGACGAACGCCTGGGCGAAGACGACTGCGGCGGTGGTGAACGGCAGACTCAACCCCCATGTCTGCTCCAGCCAGCCGCCGATCACGCCGCGGCGACCAAAGGCGACGAGCAGGGCGACCCCACCGATCACCGGCGGCAGCACGAGCGGCACCAGAACAAGTCCCCGCAACAGCGCCATGCCGGGTAGCCGGCTTCGGGCGAGGATCCAAGCCAACGGCACCCCGCAGACTAGAGACACCAGGGTCGCGATGGTCGCCGTCGTGACCGAGAGCCGCAACGCGGTCAGCACTTGTTCAGATGTCACGAGCTCCGGCAACCGGCTCCACGGCGCCCGCCACGCCAGCCCGGCGAGCGGCAAAAGCAGCAGCGCCAGGCCGGTCATAGCCGGGATCAGCAACACGACGGGGACGCGCCCGTCCTGCCGTACCGTATCGGCGGCGCGGCGGGCGAGCGCGCTTTGCCGATTCACGGTTCGGCGAACCCAGCCGTGTCCAGGGCAGAGCGTCCGACCTCGCCGGTCATCGCGTCCATCACCAACCTGGCCGCCTGTGGACTGTGTGCCTGAACCAGGAGGGCAGCCGGATACTCCGTGGAAACCTTGGTGAGTTCCTCGGCCGTGACCGTCAGGATGGCGTCGCCGGCTGCGAGGGCGTCGGTCCGGTACACGAGCGCCGCGTCGACCTCACCGAGGGTCACCAGCGCCATCACTTCCTTGACGTCGGTGGCGAGAGTGTCCGGCGCCGCCGCGACGCCGGCCTCGCCCAGCACTTCATCCGCCTTGGCACCGCACGGCACTTTCGGCTCGCACAACGCGATTCGGAGGTCACTGCGAGCAAGGTCAGCCAATCCGCGAACGTCGCCTGGATTGTCGGCAGGCGTCACCAGAGCCATCGTGTTACGCGCGATGACCTCCGGTGCGCCGGCGACGACGCCGGCCTCGACCGCCACGTCCATGGTCTCGATGTCAGCAGTGACCAGGATGTCCGCCGGAGCCCCGGCTACCGCCTGCTGGGCGAGCGTCGAGCTCGGGCCGAATGAGTACACGATGTCCAGTTCAGGATGTTGCGCCGTCAGCTCGTCAGCCAAGTCCGTGAACGCCTCGGTCAGTGATGCGGCCGCGAGGACCGTCACCGTGCCACCGGCCTCAGCGGAAGCCTCTTCGTCCGTCGATGGATACTCGTCGTTTCCGTTCCACCACCAGAGCCCGAGGGCGGTGAGAACACCGACGCCGGCCACCAGTGCGACACGGGTGCCTTTCACGCCCGCCCGCCCGGCAAGTCGACAACGACGTTGGTTGCTTTGACGGAGGCGATGGCAGCGACACCCACCTCGAGGCCGAGTTCCTCGGCCGCTTCCCGGCTCATCAAGGAAACCACCCGGTGTGGTCCGGCCTGGATCTCTACCTGTGCCATCAGTCCGTCCTTACGGACGCCGGTGACGAGGCCGGGGAAATGGTTGCGAGCCGACTGCTGTGGCGCCGGCAGCGCCGCCTCGGCCGGCCCGATCTCCTGCGCGGTACGAGCGAGTTCCACGCCGTCGACCACCAGCCGGCCCGCCTCGTCACGGCCCAGCGTCAACCGGCCTTGATCGGCCCATCGACGCAGCGAGTCATCGCTGACACCGAGCAATCGGGCAGCATCAGCGATCCGAAATTGCGGCACGAGATTCACTCTAATACCGCATCTGCGGATCCGCAGCCTCCATCACTCGTCCTTGCGTCCTGCAGAGTGCGCCCTATGACACTCGCGCTGCAGGACACACGCGGACGGCGGCGTCGCGCTGGGCAGCACACCGGAGAGTCTGGCTACCGCTTGGGCGGACGAACCGTGACTTCGCCGAGCAGCACGAAGCCACTGATCCGGCAGTTAGGAGCCCCAGGGGTCACCGACGTCTCGAGCTTCATCTTGCGGTCACCCAGAATGTTGGTGATCGAGTCCATCCGCACGTCGATGCCGTCGGGAACAATGACCGTCACACTGCCCAGGACCACACCGATGCGGATCTCTACCTCAGGCGCGCGCACGATGGCCTCGGTGAAGTCCAGTTCGACGCTGCCGAGGATCGAGGTCAGGTCCAGACGGCCCGGGACCTCCCATCGCCCGCTGCGCTTCTCCTCGCTGAGGATCGCGTTGATCTGTTCCTTAGGCACCGCGGGGCGCGGCGAATACTGGGGGGCGGGCCGCTGAGGCGGCGGCTGAGCTGGCTGAGCCGCCGACGCCGGCCGCCGGTTCTGCCAGCTCTGCTGCGTGGCGCCGCCAGGCATCGGGTATGGACCCTCAGGAAGATCGCGGGTGATTGGCTGCAAGTCGCCGTAGGTGCGCGCCTTGAACGCCGCGTCCAGTCGCTCTTCGAGCTCGGTCAGGGTCAGCCGCCCCTCACCGGCGGCGTTGCGCAAGGCTTCGGCGACACGTTCGCGGTCCACGTCCGAACACCGGAGATCGGCCGGGCTCTCTACGTGAGGAAAACTCTCGGCTGGTCTCGGCTTGTCAGGGGTCTCGCTCATCAGGACTCCACCGGCTTGCGTTTCACCGAGACTCCCCCGAAGACTGCTTTGCCGCTGATCCGCACCACCGGTGCGCCCGGCGGCGGCTGCCGGGCGCTTGCCTCGTCGGCAAAACCGCCGAAGATGCCGTTGCCGTCCACGACAACGTGTACGTCAGCCGGGATGTAGACCACCGCGCCACCGAAGACCGTGGTGATCTCGATATCGACCTCGTGGGTCTCCAACTGGGCTTCGGTCAGATCGAGCTCGGCACCGCCGAATACGGCCTTGACCGAGTAGCGCGACGGTACGACCCAACGGCCGCGCCGCTGGACGCCGCTGAAGACCACTTTGACCGACCGGCCACCCGGTTGACCGCCGACCCGGTCGGGGACCGAGCCACCGGTCGCGAGCGGGGTCCTGGGCGCCGCCGGGGTGTTCCCGGGCAGGATGATGCCGGGGAGGTCGTCGACAACCAGTTCGAGCTCGCCATAGGTCTTCGCCGCGTACAGCGCATCGATCCGCTCGTCCAGCTCGGTCAGGCTGAGCCGGCCTTCCGCCGCCGCTTCCCGAAGGTCCTCCGCGACCCGGTCCCGGTCGGCATCGGAGGCACGCAGTTCTCGCTGGTCTCGGCTGTCGTTCACATATGCGACCCTACAACGACGCGAGCCCTCCTCGGGGAGGAGAAAGCACCGGATCTTTCGAAGATCACCAACTCCACATCCCAGCCACCCGCACCGGCGCCTTCTAACAGCTCCGACGCATGGAGCGGCTCCGGCAGATGGAGTCTCTCCATGGTGCGGTGGGCATCAGCGAGGGAGGCGATGGCGAAGCCTCTCTCCGACCGAGTCTGCGGGCAAGGAGAGACTCCGTCTGCCGGAGCCTCTAGCCACTACGCCGGTTCGGAGACATCGGCTGGCTCATCGGTCTGGGCGGTGAGGTTGGCACCGGTCGATGGATCGAAGATGTGCACCTTTCGCAGGTCCAGCCACAACGGAGCGTTGCTGCCCTCGGCCATCCGGCTGGTGGCGTCCAGTGACACGACCAGCTGGGTCCGCAACGCTTCGCTGTCCAGCTCACGCTCGAGTTCGGCGAGCTGCACGCGGATGTCTTCCGGAGCCTCGTACGGCACGTAGGCGTACTGCTCGTTGCCGAGCCATTCGATCACGTCAACGTGCACGTCGAAGGTCACCCCGTGATCTCGGATGGTGTCCGAGACAACGGCTGCGTCCTCGAACGACTCCGGCCGGGCGCCAATCAGCACAACCTCGTGCTCCGACAGGTCCACCGATCTCGACTCCGGGAGATGCATCGGGCCGAAGGGGGTGCTGAGCTCGCCGTCACCAACCGTGGCCGGGATGAAGTTCATCGGAGGCGACCCGATGAAGCCCGCCACGAAGAGATTGACCGGTTCCTGATACAGCGTGCGTGGCGACGCGACCTGTTGCAGGATGCCCTTACGCAGCACAGCCACCCGGTCGCCCAACGTCATCGCTTCGACCTGGTCATGCGTGACGTAGACGGTGGTGATCCCCAGCTGCTTCTGTAGCCGGGAGATCTCCGTGCGCATCTGTCCACGCAACTTCGCATCCAAGTTGGACAACGGCTCGTCGAACAGGAATGCCTGGGCTTCGCGGACGATTGCCCGGCCCATGGCGACTCGCTGGCGCTGGCCGCCGGAGAGGTTGGCGGGCTTGCGATCGAGATGCTCGGTGAGCTCGAGCAACTCCGCCGCTTGGTTCACCCGTTCTTTCACCTCGGTGTCCGGGGCCTTGTGCAGCCGCAACGGGAACGCGATGTTCTCGAACACGGTGAGGTGCGGATACAGCGCGTAGTTCTGGAACACCATGGCCAGATTGCGGTCGCGGGGAGCCTTCTCGTTCACCCGGTCTCCACCGATGAGCATCTCACCACTGGTGATGTCTTCGAGTCCGACGATCATCCGCAGCAGCGTCGACTTCCCGCAGCCGGACGGGCCCACGAGAATCATGAACTCCCCGTCAGCGATGTCGAGGCTGATGTCGTTGACCGCTGGGAAGCCGTCACCGTACTTCTTGACGATGTTCTTCATTGTGATGGCAGCCATGAGATCTCCTAAGGTCAGCCCTTCACGGCACCCTGGGTCAAACCCGAGACGATGCGCCGCTGGAACAAGAGGACGAGGATGACGACGGGGATGGTGACGATGACGGCCGCGGCGGCGATCGCACCCGCGGGCTCCTCGAATTGCGAAGCGCCGGTGAAGAACGCCAATGCCGCCGGCACCGGCCGGGCCGCTTCGGTCGACGTCAGCGAAATGCCATAGACGAAGTCGTTCCAGGCGATGAAGAACGAGATGATCGCGGTGGTGAACACCCCGGGCGTCGCCAACGGCACGATCACCCGCCTGAACGCCTGCCAAGTGGTGGCACCATCCACCTGCGCGGCCTGTTCGAGCTCCCACGGAATCTGCCGGAAAAACGCCGATAGTGTCCAGATGGATATCGGCAGCGTGAGCGAGAGGTACGGGATGATCACGCCCGGCCAGGTGTCGTATAGCCCGATGTTGCGCCAGAGGTTGAACAACGGCGTCACGATCGAGATGACCGGGAAGATCGCCACCGCCAACGCGGTTGTCAAGATCACCCGCTTGCCCGGGAAGTCCAGCCTGGCGATCGCATAGGCGCAGAACGTGGACAACACCACCGCGATGAAGGTCGCGATCAGGCAGATGCCGATTGAGTTCCGCAGGGCCGACAGGAACAGTGTCTGAGCATCCCCCACCAGGATGGTCTCGTAGTTGTCCCACACGAGGTTGGTCGGTAAGAACTGCCTGTTGCCGAGATCGGCGGAGCTCTTGAACGACAACGACACGATCCATGCCACCGGGAACAGGGCATAGACCACGACGACGACTCCGGCCAACCACCACAGACTCTTCTCGCGGCCTGTCTTCTGGTCGTCCACGTCAGCCCTCCCCTCGCGCGCTGGCCAGATTGACCTTGAACAGCTTGATGAAGGTGATGCTGATCAGCACCACGCAGAGGAACAGCAAAACCGACACCGCCGAGCCGAGGCCTATCTCCAGCCGGCTGATCGTCTGTCTATAAGCCAGGAATGACACCACTTCTGTGCCTTGTGATCCCTGCGTCATGATGAAGACGTTGTCGAAGATCCGGAACGCGTCGAGAGTCCTGAACAGCAGGGCGACCATGATCGCGGCCTTCATGTTCGGAATGGTCACCTTGTACATCCGCTGCCACCAGGTGGCTCCGTCGACCTTCGCCGCTTCCTGAAGGTCTTCCGGCACCTGCGCCAGTCCGGCGAGCAGGAGGAGAGAGATGAACGGCGTCGTCTTCCAGATCTCGGAGATGATGATCACCGTGACGGCGGATCCGAAACTGCCGAACATGTTGGTGTCTTCGGAGATCCCGGGCACCCAGCTGAACCATGTTGTGAAGAAGCCGGTATTGATGTCGAACGCGTAGAGCCAAGCGAAGGCCGATACCACCGTGATGATCGCGTACGGAATGAGAATCGCGGTGCGCAGTACCGGCCGCAGTATGGTCAGCGCACGGTGCATCACCAAGGCGAGCGCGAACCCCAGCACAGCCTCGATGGCGACGGTGATGGCCGTGATGAAGACCGTGACCCCGACGGCCTGCCACCACACGCCGTCGGTCAGGATCACCGCGTAGTTGCCGAGCCAGTTGAACTCGCGGGCATCGGGATCGGTCAGCCGGAACTTGAACAGCGACTCATAGATGGCCTGAGCGATCGGGTACGCCGTGACCGCCAGCATCACGATGAATGCCGGGCCGGCAAGCCACCAGCCCAACCGCCGCTCGCCCCTGGCCCGATCGCTGATCCGGGCCGGTGCGGCCGCGCCCTTTGACACGCCGGTAGGGGCCTTCTCCGAAGTACTCACAGCAGTCTCTCCCCTCGCAGCACGGCCAAGATCAATTCGGCGGCCGACTCTGGTGTGGACTCAGGCCGGATCGCCCCGGCCGGATGCCAGGTGTTCTGCAGGCCGGTGGAGACCTCGTTGTAGTAGGGGGTCTGTGGTCGCGGCGCCGCGGCTTCCAATGACTCTCTGATCGTCTCCGCCATCGGGAACGCCTCCTGCACTTCTGGATCCTCGTAGGCGGCGACGTGAGCGGCGGGGTTGCCGTCGTTGACGAAGTAGAACGCCTGGTTCTCCGGCGAAACGATGCACTGGACGGCGTCGAGTGCCTCGTCCAAATGGTCGGTGAACGCTCCGATGCCGATGTTGATGCCGCCGTACGGAGGCCGCGCTTCTTCGCCATCGGCCATCGCCGGGTACATCGCCCAGCCGATGTCGTCGAGCACTTCTTGATCGACAGTGCCGTCCTCGACGCCGGCCAGGGTGGCAGCCCAGACGAACGGCCAGTTGACCATGAACGATCCGCGATCACCGCGGAATTGGAACATCGACGCGCCTTCGTCTTCGTTGGTCAGGCCGGGACCACCGAGGCCTTCCTGGCCAATGGTCCTCATCACCTCCGCTGCTGCCTGGCCTGCCTCGGAATCCAGACCCAGCTGCAACTCCTCCACGGGCACCGTCGGGTCGGCGATGATGTGTCCGCCGGCGGACTCGACCAGCGCGTTGATCCACACGGTCAGCGCCTCGGCGCGGATGCCTTGCACGCCGAGATACTTGTCTTGTTCGCGAGCGGCGTCGATGACCTGCTCCCAGGTGACCGGCTCGTTTTCAGGATCCAAACCCGCGGCTTCGGCGACGGATCTGCGATACCAGAGGATCTGAGTATTGGCCCAGAACGGCACCGCCACCAGCTCATCGCGCCAGGTGGCCCCGTCGATGGCTCCCTGCACCACGTCCTCGGTGACCACGGCGCCGACGTCGTCGGGAATCTCGGCCAGGAAGCCCGCTTCGGCGAACTCCGGTATGAACGGCGGGTCGAGACTCATCAGGTCAATGGAGTTGTCATTGGCCGCGAGGCGCCTGGCCAACTGTTCCCGCTGCGCCGAGGCTTCCCGCGGAAGCAGGGACGTCTCGATCCGGTACTGCCCGTCTGCCTCGTCGGTGCACCGACCGGCGATCTCGGCCTGCCCGCCGTCGTCGGGATTGATGTACCAGGTAAGTGTGGGTGGCCCGTCGTCGGTTCCGCATGCGACAAGGGCAGACATCAAGGCCACGGACACGGTGATGGCTGCGGCTGCGCTTCTCTGGCCCACGCTTGCCTCCCCTGAGACGGCACATACGTCGCCACCGGGCACAGCGCTGACGCCACGACATCGGGACGACGTGAATCGCAGATTACGCCACCTACGATCATTGTCCAAGCCTTTTCGCCCTTGACATGACTTGTGTATTCACCTCGTCGCCAGCGCCGGGTAAGAAGCACCGTCGGCAGCAGTCATCGCCGCGTCGAAGCCGGGGGCCACTAGGCTTCGCTTCGTGCACGCGCGTCCTGAAGTCATCGCCCAAGGGGAGGGCACGTCCGGCGAAATTGTGCTTCGCCGGCGTGAGGCTACCGGTCAACCGGTCTACGAGCTGATCGTCAACGGTGTCTTTCTCATGGATACCGCCGAGACCTCGACCGAGCGCCTCCTGGCCGAGGCGTTTCTCACCAGCCACGCGGCCCCCGCAAGAGTGCTGGTCGGCGGGCTGGGCTTCGGGTTCACCGTTGCTGCGCTGCTCGCTGATCCGAGGGTCGCCGAGATCGAGGTCGTGGAACTGGAACCACTACTGGTCACCTGGCTGACGCAAGGGCGAGTCCCGGGTACCGGCGCCATCCTTTCCGACCGACGAGTCAATGTGGTGGTCGACGACGTCCGCGCTGTGTTGGAGCGAGCCGAACCCGGCCGTTACGACGGCATCCTGCTCGACATCGACAACGGCCCAGGATTCCTGACAAGGCAGGCAAACGCGGAGGTCTATCGGCGTCCGGCCCTGCGGTCGGCCATCCAGGCGCTGACACCGGGCGGGGTGCTGGCTATCTGGTCGGCCGCGCCGTCCGCGACCCTGTCAGCCGACTTGGCCGGCATCGCCGGGCATGTGGACGAGCTGGTCCGCACCGTCCCACGCGAGGGACGCGAGTTCGATTACCACATCTACCTGGCACAACGAGAACCGCTGGATTAGCCGAACAAGCTGGACTTCTGCAGTAGGAGTCGGCTACTCGTCCATGCCGTCGCTCAACAAACTCGACTCCGTCGGCGGCCACGGCCGCTTCAGTGCGGGTTCAGTGCTTGCATCGAAGACGGAGCGTTCTCCCAGTGCCTCGTCGAGCTCGATCTCAAGTGAGAAGCTCGGATTGCCCGGACATTCCGCGTCACCTCGGACCGGCTCGACCAGCACCACAATCGACACACTGATCGCATCCTGGCTCAGTACCACCGGTCGCACTTCCCGCCCGTCCGGGGCTTGACCGCTGGCGCAGGCTACCTCCCATGCTTGGACCGCGACGCTCACCGACGACGGGTCAGGCTCCACATCGGGATCAAGCACGAAGCGTGCGTGACCCCAGCCCTCAGCCGACACGTCGATCCGGCACTGGCCCCAGCTCGACGGCACCCAACTGTCGTCCTGCCGAACCAACGTCGCGTCGGCGTACGGCGCCGCCTCGAACTCTTGCTCATGTGGAATGCCGAACAGGACAAGCTCGTCATCAGATTCGGAGGCGATGTGCCAGTCGTGTATCTCGAAAAACTCGTGCTCGCCCTCGACCGGGGTGAGATCGACGTCCTGCTCGACGTCCCCCAGAGGCGGGAACGACGACGGATCAGCCGGCAGGTCATTGAATCGCACGGCACCACAGGTGGCGACCAACTCGTCCGGAGCTGTGGGCTCCTGGCCTGCCGCCGAGGCACCTGAGCCGCCCGTCGCCGGAGCGCCAGGTTCCGAGCCCGAGCCCGCGGTTTCTGGCTCGGTACTGACCGTGGGTGGCTCGTCGCCGCACGCCGACGTGAACACGATCGCGGCGACCGCGAAGACGACGGCACACGTGCGACGACTCTCCATGCCAATACGACGGGCCTTTACCGCAAGCGGTTCCCATGGGTCAAGAGGCGTTGCGGGTTTGACGAACTACGCGACCGCTACCGCGCCGACGCCGAACGCGGCCAGCCAGATACCGACATGGTGGCTGGCGAACCCGGCCAGCGTGAAGGCGTGGAACACCTCGTGGAAGCCGAACCACCGAGGTGAGGGGTTGGGTTTCTTCATGCCGTAGACCAGCGCACCGGCCGTGTACATCAGACCGCCGACAATGATCAGCGTGACGACCGCCGCGCCCCCGTGCGAAGCGAACTGCGGCAGCCAGAAGACCGCCGCCCAGCCGAGACCGATGTAGATCGGCACATACAGCCACCGGGGCGCACCGAGCCAGAAGACTCGAAAGCCCACTCCGAGCAGGGCGCCGATCCACACCAATGAGAGCAGGATGCGCGCTTGCTCAGACGGCAGGATGAGCAGCGTGAACGGGGTATACGTGCCAGCGATGATCAAGAAGATGTTGGCATGATCGAGCCGTTTGAGCCTGGCCTGCACCCGCGGCGACCATTGCCCGCGGTGGTAGACAGCGCTGATCCCGAACAGCATCGCGGCCGTCAGGGTATAGATCAGCGCACTGACCCGGACCGTCGTGGACGGAGCCAGCGCCACGAGCGTGAGACCGGCGAGGACAGCTATCGGAAACGTGCACGCGTGCAACCAGCCACGAAGCTTCGGCTTGACCGCGGCCAGCGTGTCACGTATTTGCCCGTCGATCGGCATGCCCCAACGGTAAACCAAGAAGCTGCCATAGCCGTCTCAACAGCAGGAGAGGTACCTCACCCGAACCCAAGGGCTCCCCCGCCGGGCTCGCGGCCGATCACCGGCCACAACAGCACGTGGCTGGTTCCGGGGTACTCTTCTCGCCGGAGCACACGCGCGAATTGTCAGGGAAGGATGCCTTCATGGGCCTGTCGGACGTGGTCTACCGGGTCTACGGTCGCAATCTCCAGCGGCAGCTGGACACAGCCCGGATGCCTGGACACGTCGCGGTCATCCTCGATGGCAACCGCCGCTGGGCGCGGGCCTTCGGCGCCCCCACAGCCAGCGGCCACCAAGCCGGCGCCGAGAAGGCACAGGAGTTTCTCGCCTGGTGCGACGAACTGGATATCCGGGTCGTCACGCTTTGGCTGCTCTCCACCGACAATCTCGACCGCCCGGAAGAAGAACTCATCCCGTTGCTCAGCATCATCGAGGGCCTGATCAGCGACCTCGCCGCCGCCCGGCGGTGGCGGGTGCATCCGGTAGGCGCTCTCGACCTGCTACCGGACCGCACCGCGACGGTGCTCAAAGAGGCGGCCGACGCCACCCGGGACCTCACCGGTATGCATGTGAACGTGGCAGTTGGCTACGGGGGCCGGCGGGAGATCGCCGACGCCGTACGTGCTCTGCTCCAGGAACACGCCGAAAAAGGGACACCGATCAACGAACTCGCCGGTACCGTCACCGCCGAGGACATCGCCCGCCACCTCTACACCAAAGGTCAGCCCGACCCAGACCTCGTCATCCGGGCCAGCGGCGAACAGCGGCAGTCGGGATTCTTGCTCTGGCAGAGTGCCAACTCGGAGTACTACTTCTGCGAGGCCCTATGGCCGGACTTTCGCCACGTCGACTTCCTCCGCGCGCTGCGCTCGTACACCGAACGTGAGCGCCGCTTCGGGAGGTGACGATCGGGACGGGTGGAGAATCCCGCCCTCGCCCGCGGCTCTCTCCTTCGTCGTTCGCCGATGCCCGACCGCACCCTGGTCGGGATTCTCCACCCGTCCCGATCGTGTTCCTGAGCAGTCTCGCGTTCCGAGGGCAGCGCGGAGTTTCGTCGTGCTTGGACCGAGTGGTCCGCGGGCCGGGGCAACGCAATGTTAACCGGCTGTTCTGGCGTGTCCGGACCCACAAGAGCCCTTCACAGGTACCCTGGTTCTTGACAGTTGGGGAGAGAACCAGCTGTCCGGGAGGCTCGTCCAACGTGCTGAAGCTATGGCGCGAGGGGAGGGCCGGCACCCGGCCCTCTGGGCCCGGTCCCGGTTCTTCACGCGACTAGACACCTGAGTCAGGGTGCACTCAGGCACGAGGGAGACGGACGTGGCCGCTTCCAAGACTCACACTCGTCGTCATCAACCGGACCCAACGACCCCGCACACGACGTACGTGCTCGACACCAGCGTGTTACTCGCCGATCCGTACGCGATCTTGCGGTTCGCCGAACACGAGGTCGTCCTGCCGATCGTCGTGATCACCGAACTCGAGGGCAAACGACATCATTCCGAGTTGGGTTACTTTGCGCGCAGCGCATTACGCCTGCTGGACGAGCTGCGCATCGAACACGGCCGGCTCGACAAGCCCTTGCCGGTCGGGCCGGACGGCGGGTCTGTCCGCGTGGAGCTCAACCACACCGATCCTGAAGTGCTCCCGGCCGGGTTCCGGCTAGGCGACAACGACTCCCGCATCTTGGCCGTCGCGTTGAACCTCGGTTCTGACGGGCACAACGTCGTCCTGGTCTCCAAGGACCTTCCCATGCGTGTCAAGGCATCCGCCGTCGGGCTACAGGCCGAGGAGTACCGAGCCGAGGCCGTCGTCGAATCCGGATGGACCGGCATGGCGGAAATCGACGTCCCCGGTTCGGTGCTGAACGAGCTGTACCAGGGCGGAACCGTCGACCTCGAGGCAGCCCGTGAGCTGCCCTGCCATACCGGCCTCGTGCTCCACAGCGAACGTGGCAGCGGGCTGGGGCGGGTCACACCGGACAAATCGGTGCGCCTGGTCCGCGGCGACCGCGAGGCGTTCGGGCTGCACGGCCGCTCCGCCGAGCAGCGGATCGCGTTGGACCTCTTGCTCGACGACGAGGTAGGCATCGTCTCTCTTGGCGGCCGGGCCGGCACCGGCAAGTCCGCGCTGGCGCTGTGCGCCGGCCTGGAAGCGACTCTCGAACGGCGACTGTACAAGAAGGTCCTCGTCTTCCGGCCGCTGTACGCCGTTGGTGGCCAAGAACTCGGATACCTGCCGGGCAACGAAGCCGAGAAGATGAGTCCGTGGGCACAAGCCGTCTACGACACCTTGGGGGCTCTGACCACTCAGGATGTTGTCGACGAGGTCATCGAGCGCGACATGTTCGAAGTGTTGCCACTGACCCATATCCGCGGGCGTTCACTGCACGACGCGTTTGTGATCGTCGACGAGGCGCAATCTCTCGAGCGCAACGTCCTGCTCACGGTTTTGTCGCGCATCGGCAGCAACTCCCGGGTGGTCCTCACCCACGACGTCGGCCAGCGCGACAACCTCCGGGTAGGCCGGCATGACGGCGTCGTTGCCGTTGTCGAGAAGCTCAAGGGCCACCCGTTGTTCGCGCACGTCACGCTGACCCGATCGGAGCGCTCGCCGATCGCGGCCCTGGTGACGGAGATGCTCGAGCACTCCCCCGCCACCTGACCGCTCCGATGATCATGAACACTTGGTGACCATATAGGTGACCAAGTGTTCATGATCATGGCGTTGTCATGCTGAGCACGTCCAGAGCCTCATCCAGCTGAGCCTCAGTGAGTTTGCCCTGCTCCACGTACCCACGCTCGATCACAACCTCGCGGATGGTCTTCCGCTCAGCCAGTGATTGCTTGGCGACCTTGGCTGCTTCCTCGTAGCCGATATACCGGTTGAGCGGCGTGACCACCGACGGCGACGACTCCGCGTACTCCCGGCAGCGTTCCTCGTTAGCCGTCAGCCCGCTCACGCAACGGTCGGCGAACAGCCGGCTGATGTTGGCCAGCAGCCGGACCGACTCTAGGACATTTCGAGCAATCACCGGCAGCATGACGTTGAGCTCGAAGTTGCCCGCCGCGCCCGCGAAGGTGACAGTGGCGTCGTTGCCGACCACCTGAGCACACACCATGCACAGCGCTTCCGGGATAACCGGGTTGACTTTGCCCGGCATGATCGAGGACCCAGGCTGCAGGTCCGGGAGGGCGAGCTCGGCCAGGCCGGTACGCGGCCCGGATCCCATCCAGCGCACGTCGTTGGAGATCTTGTTCAGCGAGACCGCGATGGTGCGCAGTTGACCGGATAGCTCCACCAATCCGTCCTGCGAGCCCTGGGCTTCGAAATGATTGCGGGCCTCAGTGAACGGCAACCCGGAGTCAGCGGCGAGCCGGCCGATGACCTTTTCGGCGAATCCGGGAGGAGTGTTGATGCCGGTGCCGACTGCGGTGCCGCCCAGTGGAAGCTCCGCCACTCGCGGCAGGGCAGCCTGCAGCCGCTCGATGCCGTAGGAGACCTGGGCGGCATACCCGCCGAACTCTTGTCCGAGAGTGACGGGTGTGGCGTCCATCAGGTGCGTGCGGCCGCTCTTGACAACGGAGGCAAACTCGTCGGACTTGGCCGACAAGGTGGCTCGCAGGTGCTCCAGCGCCGGGATCAGATTCCCGACGACGGCCGCGGTAGCGGCCACGTGAATCGCCGACGGGAAGACGTCGTTGCTCGACTGCGACGCGTTGACATGGTCGTTCGGGTGCACGGGCGCACCCAGACGTTCGGTGGCGAGAGTCGCGATGACCTCGTTGGCGTTCATGTTGCTGGACGTGCCGGAGCCGGTCTGGAAGACGTCGATCGGGAAATCGTCGTCGTAATTGCCGCCGGCTACTTCGGCCGCGGCCTCGTGGATGGCTTGACCGATCTCGGCGTCGACGACACCCAGCTCGGCGTTGACCGTGGCTGCGATGCCTTTGATCGAGGCCAGCGCGTGAATCAGCGAGTTCTCGATACGGGTTCCAGAGACCGGGAAATTCTCAACCGCGCGCTGGGTCTGAGCACGATATTTGGCCGCGGCCGGCACACGGACCTCGCCCATGGTGTCGTGCTCGATGCGATACGGGGAATCAGTGGTGTTCGTAGCGTCGTCGCTCATATGCCTATCATCCCGCGCCTATCAGCTCGCCAGCTCCGCGGGTCCATCCCCCGTGATCGTGAGCAGATCTACGCTCTCCCACCCTGTGATCGTGAGCACGATACTGCCGCGATAGCGACACGAATCCGCTCACGATCATGGATGGGAGTGCAGAAAACCGCTCACGATCACGGGGTGGAGGATATCTGGTCGGCCAGCTCCGCCGGATCATCGGTAGGTCTTGCACAGACGAAATGCCGGCACACGTACGCCGCCGGCGCATTGTCGACGAGCGGACGATCGCGCAGAAGAGGAACCATGGCCGAGGCTGGCTCCTGCGGATCGCCGGCGACGACGGCGGCTCCTGGGGACGGCTGCCGCAGCGCGGCCGCGTGCAAGGCGCGAGTCCGCTCATCTGCGGGATCTCCCACGACGGCGACCTCCACCGGACCGGAGACCAATGCCTCCGCGACCGTCATGCCCCAGCCGGCGAAGCGCGGCGCCTGCGCCGCCAGCGCATCGTAGACGCCCAGGGCGTTCTCAGCGGCCTCCCGGTGCCGCGCAGATCCGGTATACGCGGAGAAGGTCAGCAGCGCGCCAGCCGCGGCCGACCAGCCCGAGGGGGTGGCGTTGTCGGTGGGATCCTGTGGTCGCCGGACCTCCGCGAGCCTGACGTCGGTGGCGTCGTCGGCGGTGTCGAAGAAGCCGCCGTTGGGGTCGGCGAAGTGTGCCAGAACCGTACCCAGCAATTGCTCGGACAGTTCCAGCCACACCGGATCCCCCGTGACGGCGAGCAAGGTGAGGAAACCCTCGGCGACGTCGGCATAGTCTTCGAGGACCCCGCTCGGCGTGCCCGCGGCACCGTTTCTGGACACCCGGCGCAGCCGACCGCCGGAATCCAGGTGGACCCGGATGAGCACGTCGGCGCACTGAACCGCGGCGTCGATCCACGGCCGCTCGTCAAGTAGCGCCCCGGCCTCGGCCAGTGCCGCGATGGCGAGACCGTTCCATGCGGACACCACTTTGTCGTCACATGCTGGCTGGGGCCGCTCCGCGCGGGCGGCATGCAAGGTGGCTCGCACCCTGGCCCAGCGTTGCCAGTCGTCCGGATCAGTCGGCAGCTGGAGCGTGGATCTGCCGTGCTCGAAGGTGCCGGCCTCGGTGACATTGAGCAGCCGCACCGCCCACGCGGCATCGTCGGCATTGAGCACGTCGTACACCTGGGCGGGGGTCCAGACGTAGGAGGCGCCTTCAGCAGAGTCCCCGGTGTCTGGATCTGGGGCATCCGCGTCGAGTGCGCTGGCAAAGGCGCCTTCCGGTGTCCTCAGATCGCGTAGCAGGAACTCGGCGGTCTCCCGGACCACTCGCTCAGCCAGCGGCGACTCGGTGGAGCGCCACAGGTGAGCGTAGACGCGTAGCAACAACGCGTTGTCGTACAGCATCTTCTCGAAGTGCGGCACCACCCAGGCGTGGTCCACGCTGTATCTGGCGAACCCACCGGCCAGCTGGTCGTATATGCCGCCGCGGGCCATCCGCTCGCAGGTCTGCTCCACCATGGTCAGCGCATTCTTGTCGCCCGTGCGGGCGTGGTGGCGCAACAAGAACTCGAGGACCATGGACGGCGGGAACTTCGGTGCCCCGCCGAACCCGCCGTGCTCCTGGTCGAATGTGGCGGCCAGCCGCTGAACCGCAAGACCGAGGCGCTCAGCCGAGGGGGCAGGACGCTCGGGGACCGTTCGCGGGCCGTCCAGCCGGGAAGCGATCTGCTTGGCGGCGTCGTCGACCTCGTCGCGCCGATGCCGCCACGCGTCTGCGACAGCCTCTAGAACCTGGGGAAATGATGGCATTCCATGCCGTGGCTCCGGCGGGTAATACGTGCCGGCGTAGAACGGCTTGCCTTCCGGGGTGACGAACACCGTCATCGGCCAGCCGCCTTGACCCGTCAGGGCTTGGACAGCCTCCATGTAGACGGAGTCGACGTCGGGACGCTCCTCGCGATCTACCTTGATCGACACGAAGTGCTCGTTGAGGAAAGCGGCGATGATCTCGTCCTCGAACGACTCGTGCGCCATGACGTGGCACCAGTGACAGGCCGCGTAACCGACGCTCACAAGAACGGGAGTGTCGCGGCGCCGAGCCTCGGCAAAGGCTTCGTCACCCCATTCCCACCAATCCACCGGATTGTCCTGATGCTGGAGAAGATAGGGGCTGGACGCGCTACTGAGACGGTTCACCCAGGTCCTTCGTGGCGTTTGCAGAGGCACACATCAATCTCTACCAACACACGCTACCCCTCGGGCGCCATTTCACTCGAATATCGGGCGTACGGCCGACCCGGCCCCGGAAATCACGAGACTCCCCGGCGTTCAGGAACCTCCCGGGCATCCGGGGCGGCCGCACCCCATGACGCCGCACCACGGACATCCTCAACTGAAAGCCTTCTTCATCGCGTCCGGGTCGAGCGCCTGTTCGTTGATCTCGTTCAGGCTGTACCAGTTGCCCGACACGTCGCGGAACACGGCTTCCACGCCGTACGGCCGCTCGGCCGGTTCCTGCAGGAACTCGACCCCTCTCGCGGAGTACTCCTCGAATGTCTTCCGGCAGTCGTCGGTGTGCCAGGCGCCCGCACTCAACGCTCCCTTGGCCATGAGCGTGCGCAGCATCGACGCCGTTTCCTCGTCGTGCATCGGAGGCCCTGGCACCGAAAGATGGAGCTGGAACCTGGGGCTGGCGGGAGGACCGACCGTCAGCCACCGGAACCCGTTGTCCATCGTGAGGTCCTGGCGGAGTTCGAAGCCGAGCTTCTCGAGGAAGAAGTCCTTGGCTTCGTCGTAGTCGTGGACGTAGGCGCCGGCCACGCCGAGCGAAGTGATCACCGTCTTGTCCCTTCCGTCGATGTCCGTTCGAACAGAAACGACGTTATTCCCCCGGGAGCGAGTCAGGCTTCTCCGTGGTTGCCGTCTTGGAACCCGCGCGACTAGGAGATTGCCGGGCCGGCGGGTTCTCACCCGGAATCGAAGGTGCGCCCCACATGAACACGTAACAGCCGGGGACCGGAAGTCCCCCCGATGCGCGCGCGGTGCGCTGGAACTGCACGGGAGATGTGCCCACGATCTGGTGAAAACGAGTGCTGAATGAACCCAGACTGGAGAATCCGACCAGGTGACAGACCTCGGTCACGGTCAGGTTCGCCGAGCGCAGCAGGTCTTGTGCTCGTTCAACCCGCCTCCGGGTCAAGTACCGCCCCGGGGTCTCGCCAAAAGCCGCGCGAAACGCCCGGATCAAGTGGAAACGCGAGTATCCGGCGGCCTGTGCGATCTGGTCGAGGCTCAGGGACTCGGCATAAGACCGATCGATCAGATCGCGAGCTTTGCGCACCGCGATCAACGTCTCAGCCGCGGCTCTCCCTGACACTCGCGGCTCACCCCCGCTCGCAGCGACTAGTCGCCGTTCTGCTGCCGCTGCCCCATCCGCTCCTGGTCAGAGGTCGCTGCCTCGTCGAAATGGATCCCGCGGACATGCTTTCGCATGCTTCGGTAGAGCACGATCACCACCAGAATCAGCGCAACAACCAGCCAGAAGCTGATCGACCCAGCGTTCACCGCCAGCCCACCGGACTCACCGGTTCGGCCATCGCGGAACATGCCCACGGCCATCAAAACGTCCACAACACTCACCTTACCCCTGCGAACAGGTCGTCCTCAGGAAGCTCTGTGTCCACAAGGGTCCGGACCAGTTCGTAGTCCTCGCTCGGCCACGTCGTCTGGTGTACCTCCAGCGGGACGGCGAACCACGGACCTTCTGGGTCGATCTGGGTGGCGTGCGCGAGCAACGCCTTGTCACGAACCGGGAAGAATTTCGCACATTCCACCCTGGTGGTGATCCGCCTGTCCCACTCCGGATTCGGCTTCCACTCCCGCAGCCGCTCCTCGTAGGGCGACGGCAGGCCACGTCGTTCCATCTCCTCGTGCAACGCGACCAGTCGCTGCCGGTGAAAGGAGTGGTGATAGTACAGCTTGAGTGGCTGCCAGGGCGGCCCGGCGTCGGGATAGGCGGATGCGTCTCCCGCCGCGTCGAAGGCCGCCACGCTGATCTTGTGGCACATGATGTGGTCGGGGTGCGGGTATCCACCATTCTCGTCATAGGTGGTGACCACGTGCGGCCGGAAGCGGCGGATGGACTCGACCAAGCGCGCGGCCGCGACGTCCACCGGCTGTGCGGCGAAACACCCGTCGGGCAACGGCGGCAACGGGTCGCCCTCCGGAAACCCGGAGTCGACAAAACCCAGCCATTCTTGCCGGATCCCGAGGATCTCGCGGGCTTGATCCATCTCCTGCCGGCGGATCTCACTGATGTTGGCCAGCACGTCCGGACGATCCATATTGGGGTTGAGAATGGAGCCGCGTTCACCGCCGGTACAAGTGACGACGAGCACATCGACACCGTCGGCGACATAGCGCGCCGTTGACGCCGCTCCCTTGCTCGACTCGTCATCAGGGTGTGCATGGACATGCATCAACCTGAGTTGCTCTGCCATAGTTACCTCACCATGTGCCTTGCTCCGGCGTTCTCAACGGCCAAGGCCCGACCCGGTGTTCCGGACCCCGATTACTACATTATGTAGTGGGGCCCTGCACGCAGCCTGGACCGCCAAGACATAATGGTGCCATCTTCCACCGACAGCCACCGGAGCACCGTTGTCCAATCCCGGCACCCCGGAGCCACAGCCGACCGCCCAGCCGCAGGCAGACGCGGATGAGCGGCTACAGCAACGCTACGGGCGAGGATCCAGCCATCTGGGCCAGCGGGCCGGCAACCCGGGTATCAGCCGGCGCAACATCATCATCGTCGTGTTCATCGCCGCCATCGCCGCCGTGGCGACCTGGTTCATCATCGATGCCCAGAGGGGCTCCATCCAGGCGGCGCTGCGCTCGTGGGAAAGCCCTGCCGACGGCGTCATGCCCGTCATCGTAGAAGTCGACCGCAGCCCGGACACGGTTCTCACCTGCGAGCTGATCGCCGTCGACATCAGGCACATCGTGGTCGGGCAACTGGAGTTCGAGATACCGGCCGGTGAGCCGGCGCGGCAGTTGGTCGAGGCCGACATACCGCTGCGGGGCGACGCCATCGCCCCGGAACTCCTCGGCTGCTCGCGTGACGGCTGACAGGCGCCGCGCGGCGGGATGACCAGATCCGGGCGGAACAGCCCTCCGGCTGAGGGATCGCCGGAGACGGCCCTTGCTTGGTACTGTTGTCTATTCTTCATGAACCCGACATCTACCGGGTAGAGGCTCGGTTGTGGACCACACTCACCGGCTGAGTGTGGTCTTGTGACGATAGGCAAGGAGCAGATGCTGTGACCGCTGCAAGCGACAACGTCGCCTGGCTCACCGAGGATGCCTACAAGCGTCTTCAGGACGAGCTCGAGTATCTGATGGGACCGGCTCGCACCGAGATCGCCAAGCGTATCGAGGCTGCCCGAGCGGAGGGTGACCTCTCGGAGAACGGTGGTTACCACGCTGCCAAGGAAGAGCAGGGCAAGCAGGAAGCCCGAATCCACCAGCTACAGCAGTTACTACAACGCGCCAAGGTGGGCGAGACTCCCGCCGACGACGGAGTGGTCGAGCCGGGCATGATCGTCGAGGTGAAGTTCGCCGGTGATGACGAGGTCGAGCGCTTCCTGCTCGGTTCCCGGGAGCTCGCGTCGCTCGACGAGTCGGTCGAGATCGAGGTCTACTCGCCCCAGTCGCCGCTCGGCGCCGCGATCCACGGCAAGCGTGCGGGTGAGAAGGCCTCTTACGAAGCTCCGAACGGCCGCACCGTGACGGTTGAGATCGTTAGCGTCAAGCCCTACAAGGGCTGACTCAGCGGACGAGTTCGAAGGCCCGGGAGGACGAACCTCCCGGGCCTTCACTTTGCGTCAACGGTTACCGGCCGGTCACTTGCTGGCAGCCGCCTTGTACTTGCGCACGGCCAGCGGCGCGAAGATCACAATGATCAGCATGCACCAGAGCACCGCTGCCAGTACGGGATTCTGCATCGGCCAAGCCTCTGAGGTGATGATCCCCTCGTTGCCGAACAAGTCCCGCGCCGCCGCGACCAATGCGCTGATGGGGTTCCACTCCGCCAGGTTCCGGACCACCGTGGGCATGGTGTCCGGCGGAACGAACGCGTTCGACAAGAACACCACTGGGAACAACCAGATCAGGCCTGCGGAAGCGGCGACCTGGGGGTTGCCCACAGAGAGCCCGATGAGCGCTCCGACCCACAACATCGCGAAGGCGAAGAGCAGCATCAAGCCCACCGCGCCGAGGAACGGCAGCACACCGTTGTGTACCCGCCATCCAACGATGAGCCCGCAGATCATCATGATGATGAGCACGATGAACTGGCTGGCCAGGTCAGACACCACGCGCCCGGCAATGACGCCGGACCGGGCCATGGGCAGCGAACGGAAACGGTCGATGAGCCCCTTGTGCATGTCGTCGGCCAGGCCCACACTGGCCGGAGCCACAGCGAACGCCATGGTCTGCACGAAGATCCCCGCCATCAGGTACTCGCGGTACGCCCCGGCGACGTCCTCCGCACCGGGCACCCGAATGGCGCCGCCGAACACGTAGGCGAACAGCAGCACGAACATGATCGGCTGGATGAACATGTAGATCTGCGTGTCCGGCACCCGCAGACCGCCGCGGATGTTCCGCCACGCGATGATCATCGTGTCCTGGAGCACTTGCCCGACACCGGCACTCTTGGGCGCGGCCTGGGAGGGCCGAACGTCTGTGGTTGTCATGCGCTGACCCCCTCGGCCTGCTCGGTGTTTTCTGCTTCGTCGTCTTCGGCACGCCGGCCGGTGAGTTCGAGGAAGACATCATCCAGAGTGGGCCGCCGCAACGCGATGTCGTCGATGTCGATCCCTTGCTCATCAAGGTCACGGATCACTTGGACCAGGCCCTTGGAGCCCATAGTGGTGGGCACGGTGAGCTTGCGAGTGTGCTCGTCGACGACGCATTGGCCGTCGCTGCCACGCTGCAAGATCTCGACAGCCTGCTGCATCCTGGCTGGCTCGTGGACGATTACCTCGATGCGCTCACCACCGACCTTTGCCTTCAGCTCATCAGCTGTGCCCTCGGCGATGATCTTTCCGTGATCGATGACGACGATGCGATCGGCCAGTGCGTCGGCTTCCTCGAGATACTGCGTGGTCAGCAGAATCGTGGCACCGCCACGGACCCGCGCACGGATGACGTCCCAGAGGTCGAGCCGGCTCGCGGGATCCAGCCCTGTGGTGGGCTCATCTAGAAAGAGAATCTTCGGATGGATGATGAGACTTCCGGCAAGGTCGAGTCTGCGGCGCATGCCGCCTGAATACGTCTTGGACGGCCGGTCTGCTGCCTCGACCAGGGAGAACTGCTCGAGCAGCTCTTCAGCACGCTTCTTGGCTTCCTTGCTGGAGAGTTGGTAGAGCCGGCCGAACATCCAGAGGTTCTCGCGACCCGTCAGATTCTCGTCAACGGCGGCGAACTGCCCCGACAGGCCGATACTTGCGCGTACCGCCTGCGGCTGGTCGACGACGTCGTGACCCGCGACCAGAGCGCGTCCGCCGTCGAGCGGGAGCAGTGTGGTGAGCATCCGGACCGTCGTGGTCTTACCCGCGCCGTTGGGGCCGAGGAGCCCGACAACAGTGCCCTCGGCGACGGTCAAGTCGACGCCGCTGACCGCCTTCACGGTCTTGTCGCCGGAGCCGAAGGTCTTGACCAGACCTTCGGCGATGATTGCATTCACGTTGCTTTCCTCTCCTGAACACGGCTGTGCCGTGTGGCTGTGTGCAAGGCGGCATCATCGCAGCCCGCACTGACAGCCGTGGGTGTTGCGACGGGTGGGTGCACCCGTCAGTTTCAATGGCGAGCCCCGGATAGGCCGGGAACCAGGGCCCTTACCTCAGAAGGTCCGTCGCCTCGTCGAGATCGAGTTCGCCTGCCGCCAGCCGTCGCAGCACGTCCTCACGGTCGACAGGCTCCATGGTGACCTCCAGTCCCCCAACTTCTTCGATGTCGAGACGGCCCAGCAGTTCGGCGTAGCGGATCCGGGCCGTCGGATAGCTCACCCCGAGCTCGCGGGCGAACTCCTTCATATTGCCTCGGGAGGCAAGGAACACGCTCAGTATTTTTCGATCCTGGATACTCAGGGAGCAGTAAGCACAAGAGGTAAACCTGCCGGACAGCTCGGTTCCGCAGCCGTCACAAGCCAGGCGCGTGACGTTCAGCACGTCCGCGCACACCGGGCAATCGCGCGGAGGCTGGTGTGTCATCGGGCGTCTCCGCGGTCTGGAGTGCGCAGGTTGACCGCACCCATGACGACTTCGAGGTCGATCTCGGCGCCGCCGAGACCCACGACGACGTCACGCTGCCGGTCCTTGTTTCGCGACTCCGGCTCAACAGACAGCCGGCCCAGCTGGATGTCAGAGCGAACCCGGGCATCGGAGCCCTCCTCCAATGTCAGCTGCAACGAGCCGGACTCACAGCGAATCCGCGACTGGCCGTACGTCTGCCGGGTACTCACCTGCGCCGAGCCGGCCTGAACCAGCAGGTCGATCGGTGCCTCCGAGCCGCGCACCCGCAACGAGCCGGCCGTCACTCGCACATGATCCAGCATGCGAGCCCCCTCGACCTGCAAGGAACCGGCGATCACCTCGACTCCCACCGGCAGATCTGGCCGGACTCGGACCGTCAGCTCGAGGTCTTGCCCGAGACTGTGCTGTACCCGGTCTGCCATCTCACGCCAGCGGCCACCGGCCAGCAAGACGAAGGCGTTGTTGGTCGGCACCAGCTCGGTCTCTCCCGTGATGAGGAGCGTCGAACCGTCGCGGCGGACCGTGTGGGGCCCATCGAGCGCAGCCGTGGCGACAGCGGGGTCGCCGACGATACGGACCCGGCGCGAGGTAGCACGGACGAGAATCCGCTTGATCTCGGTCATCGAGGGCAGGGTGGCGCCCTCCAACGGCTCCGCATCTGTGGCGCGCAGCTCGTCTGATCCGGATTGTTTGATCTCATCGAGCATCTTGGCCGCCTCAGCGGGGTCAAGCTCGCCAGCGGCTACCTTCTCGAGGATCTCGCGCGCATCTTCACTACCATTCACGCGACCAATGATGCGGAAAACCTTTCACAAATGTCAATGCCTCTTTATAAAACGGCAAGTCGGCCGCTGTTGGATCAATCTTCTGGTATGGACAACGGGTAGTTCGACTGCCGCAGCCTGGCCAGCACCCTTGCCCGGTGCTCCGGGCCACGCGTCTCCAGTTGCAGCGCCACTTCGACTTGGTCGACCGGAAGGGAGGCCGCCGTCCGCTCGTGCACAACGTCGAGCACGTTGGCGTCCACCGATGCGAGTTCGCTGAGCAACTGCGCCAGGGCACCGGGCGCGTCGGCCACGCGGACCCGGAAGGTGAGATACCTGCCCGCGGCCGCCATACCGTGCCGGACCACCCGCATCATCAGTAGCGGATCGATGTTTCCGCCGGAGAGAATCGCGACCACTGGTGGCTCGAACGCTCCCGGATCTTCCAAGATCGCACCGACGGCCGCCGCTCCCGCGGGTTCGACCACCTGCTTGGCACGCTCGAGCAGTGACACCAGCGCCCGCGACAACGCCTCTTCCGACACCGTCACCACGCTGTCGACATATTGCTGGATCACCGAGAACGGGACGTCACCCGGACGCCCCACAGCGATACCGTCGGCCATGGTGGACATCCGCTCCAGCGACACCGGCGCGCCGGCCTCCAACGACACCGGGTAGGCGGCAGCCCCTTCAGCCTGGACACCCACCACCCGCACGTCCGGCCGGAGATGATGTACGGCGAGCGACACACCAGCCAGCAGGCCTCCACCACCCGTTCCGACGATGATGGTGCGCACGTCGGGGCATTGCTCCAGAATCTCCGTACCGACGGTGGCCTGGCCGGCAACGACATCCGCGTGGTCGAAAGGATGGATCAGGACGGCGCCGGTCTCGGCCGCGAATGCCCGAGCGGCCAGGAGCGCTTCGTCGACAGTGGCCCCGGCGAACCGGACATCGGCACCATAGGCTTGAGTGGCCCGCTCCTTGACGATCGCCGCACCTTCCGGCATGAACACGGTGGCCGGCGTGCCCAGCATGCTCGCGGCCAGTGCCACACCCTGAGCATGGTTGCCGGCACTTGCCGCCACTACGCCATAGCGACGCTCGTCGTCGGATAGCTTCGCGATGCGCACGTAGGCGCCACGAATCTTGAACGAGCCAGCTCGCTGAAGGTTCTCGCATTTGAGGTGTACCGGCCCGCCCACCTTGCCGCCCAGCCATCGCGAATCCTCGAGCGGAGTGGGTCGCACGACGTCGCGCAGCATCTCCCGGGCAGCGTCGACCTCCGTCATTGTCAGGTCCATGACACTAGATCCTGTCACCACGTGCTTACGTTGTCATGGGAGACCACGCAGTGGCCATCGCTCGCCCGTGCCGCTGTCGATCAACGCCGCGTGGTCCGCCCGTGCCCGCAGAGGCAGAACGTCGTAAACAGCCGCTGCTACGACCGACAGTGCCGTGAGCTGAACCCGCGGCGCGAGCGTGCAATGCGGGATCCATGCCCCCGGCACATAATTCCGGTGAAGCTCGGCGCCAGCCGCCCGCACAGCCTCAACGACCCGCTCCTGCCGAAACGCGACGTCGCTGGTCAACGCCGGGATCAGCCACGTTCTGCCACGACGGAAGGTGCCAAGTCCATCGAAAGAGAATTCAACGGGGCCGTTTGACGAAAGGGCGTCGACGGCTGCCCGGACGTCGTCGAGCTGCCACGACCGCAAAACGGCGTACGAGAAGTGCGGGACGTGGCGACCATGTGTGTGTGAACGCAAGCTCGGGACGCCGTTCTCCTCCAGGCGATCCCAGAGGCGGCACATCGCACGTTCGCCTCGTGCGTCGAACAGCAGACAGACCGCGAGCGCCACGTTCCCACGGTAGTCGCTACAGGTGTCTACCCATCCAGAGTGCGCGAATAGAGTGAGTTCCATGAAGCTTGCGTGGTTGTGCAGTCATGAGTCCTATCAGCCCGAGATCCTCCTGGAACACGCCGTCTTGGCCGAGCAGTCCGGCTTCGATGTGGTCACCGGCGCTGACCACTTCCATCCCTGGGTCGACGACGCGTCGGCCTCCAGCTTCGTGTGGAGCTGGTTCGGCGCCGTGGCCCAGGCGACATCGCGCGTCGAGCTGGCCACCAGCGTCACGGCCCCCCTCTTCCGCTACCACCCAGGGCTGATCGCTCAGGCCGCGGCCACCCTCGACCGTCTGTCGGGTGGACGGTTCATCCTGGGTGTGGGCACCGGCGAGGCCATCAACGAAGCGCCCCTGGGATACGAGTTCCCCGGCTATACCGAGCGGATCGCCCGCATGGACGAGGCGCTGCGGATCATCCACGGGTTGCTGGCGGGAGAGAAACTCGACATCGACGGCCAGTACTACCAAGCCCGTACGGCCAAGCTGTACAGCGCTCCCGTCGGGACCGTCCCGGTGTGGATGGCCGCCGGCGGCCCGAAATCGGCCACCTTCGCCGGGCAGCACGCCGAAGGACTGATCACTAGTGTCAAAGATCCGGCCGACGCCATGGAGCGGGTGATCACCCCGTATCGCGAGGCCGCCGGGGCACGTGGCGCCTCGACCACCATCATGGCCACTCGCTGGGTGGTGCTGGCCGGCAACGACGACGAAGCGTGGGAAGCTCTCGCCGCCATGCGCGGGCTCCGGGCGCCGGGGCGACTAGAAGTCGCCGACCCGATGGTGCTGCGGGAACGGGCCGACGCGATGGACCGGCAGGAGATCCTGAGCAAGTACACGATTGTTCGTGATCTCGACCAGCTGGCCGAGGCGTACCGGCCACTCGTGCACGACGTCGGCGCGGACTACGTGGCCATTCAGGTGGCCAGTCTCGACCCGGTGAGGACCATCAAGCAGGTCGGCGAGCAGGTACTGCCCGCGCTGCGCGAGTGGTCACGCGAGTGACGTCCAGCTGAACCGCTTCGGCAAACGGAGTCTCTCCTCGCCCAGCAGACTCAGTCGGACAAGAGGCTTCGCCATCGACCTCCCTCGCTGATGCCCACCACACCATGGAGAGACTCCCTTTGCCGAAGCGCCCCTACGTCGCGTGTTTCAGCGCCTGGTCAAGGTCGGCGAGGAGGTCGTCCACACTCTCGATCCCCACCGAAAGCCGGACCAGGTCGTTGGGCACTTCGAGGACGCTGCCGGCCGCGCTGGCGTGAGTCATCCGGCCCGGATGCTCGATCAGGGATTCGACACCGCCCAGCGACTCTCCCAGGGTGAAGACCTGGGCGCGGTTGCACACCTCGACGGCCGCGTTCTCCCCGCCGGCTACCCGAAACGACACCATGCCCCCGAAGCGGCGCATTTGGCGTCGCGCGACATCGTGACCTGGGTGTGAGTCCAGCCCCGGGTACAGGATCTCGCTGACCTGAGGATGCCGGCCGAGCGCCTCGACCACCCGTTCGGCGTTGTCGCAGTGCCGCTCCATCCGGATCGCCAGCGTCTTCAGCCCGCGAAGGACCAGCCACGCGTCGAACGGCCCGGCCACCGCCCCGATGGCGTTCTGGTGAAAGGCGAGCTGATCACCCAGCGTCGGGTCGCCAACCACCAACGCTCCACCGACGACGTCGGAGTGGCCGCCGCAGTACTTGGTCGTCGAATGCACGACGACGTCCGCGCCCAGCGTCAACGGCTGCTGGAGGTAAGGCGTGGCGAAGGTGTTGTCCACGACCAGCAACGCTCCGGCGTCGTGCGTCACCTGCGCGAGCGCGGCAATGTCAGCGATGTTGAGCAGGGGGTTCGTCGGCGTTTCGACCCACACGACGGCGGTCTCGGGGCGGATGGCCTGGCGGACGGCGTCGACGTCAGACACTGGGACGGCCGTCCAGGAAACCCCCCACCGCTCGACCACCTTGCTGATCAACCGGTAGGTGCCGCCGTATGCGTCGTTGGGAATGACGACGTGGTCGCCGGGCTTGAGCACGGTTCGCAGCAGCGTGTCCTCTGCCGCCATGCCGCTGGCGAAAGCCAGCCCGCGCCTGCCTTCTTCCAGCGCGGCGATGCACTCTTCCAGCGCCGTCCGCGTCGGATTGGCCGATCGGCTGTACTCATACCCGCCGCGCAGCCCGCCGACGCCGTCTTGGGCGAAGGTGCTCGTCGCGTAGATGGGCGGCATGACAGCGCCGGTTGTCGGGTCGGGCGCCTGGCCGGCGTGAATCGCTCGTGTCTCGAATCCTTCCACGACTTGGACCCTATGCCGGACCCGCGGTGACGCGCACGTTCTCAGCCGGTTTCGTTGGTTCGGAAACGGTCAGCCGCGGCAGCAGAATGTGCACCAGCGGACCGATGCCGACGGCGTACAGGACGGTGCCCACGCCCACCGTGCCGCCGAGCAACCACCCGGTCGCCAGCACGGTGACCTCGATACTGGTGCGAACCAGCCGAACGGACCGACCGGTACGGCGAACCAAGCCGGTCATCAGGCCGTCCCTGGGACCCGGCCCGAATCGCGCTCCGATATAGGCGGCCGTAGCCACCGCGTTCAGGGCGACACCGAACACCATGAACGCGATCCGCAGCGCCATGAGAGCCGGAGCGGGCAGCACCCACAACGACACATCGGCTGCCACACCGATCACGATCACGTTGCTGACGGTGCCGAGGCCGAGCCGCTGACGCAGCGGAATCCAGGCCAACAGCACCAGGACGCCGGTGAGGATCACCACGGTTCCGAATGAGAGCGGCGTGCGGTCCGCCACGCCTTCGTGAAGCACGTCCCACGGGTCGAGCCCGAGACCAGATTTGATCATGAGGGCCATGCTGAAGCCGTACAGCAACAACCCGAGGTAGAGCTGGAGAAGCCGTCGGGGCAGCGCATCCCGCGCGAAAGGTTCAAGCACGTTGCCATCTTGATGCCAAGTGGACTTTTAATATATAGCCACTTGTGCCAAAGTGGACCCATGCGATCTATCGGCGGGCGTCAGCTGGCACGTTCGATCGGCCATTGGTCCGAGGGTCAGGGGACGCGTCCCGCGTACATCCGGCTGGCCGACGCCATCCGGACACTGATCCTCGACGGCCGGCTGCCGCTCGAGACGCGGCTGCCCGGTGAACGCGAGCTCGCCGGCGCGCTGGAAGTCAGCCGGACCACCGTCACCGCCGCCTATGACCTGTTGCGCACCACCGGATATGCCGCCAGCCGTCAAGGTTCAGGCACACGATCGGCGCTGCCCGCCAACCGGAGCGGAACCTCTGCGGGCTCACCATGGACGCCGTTCGGTCCAGACGGCTCGGACATCCTCGACCTGGCGCATGCCGCTCCAGAGGCTCCTGGCCACGCGTTGACCACGGCCTACCAGGCGGCCCTCGAACAGCTACCCCGGCAGCTGCCCACCTGCGGCTACAACCTGTTCGGGCTCCCCGAGCTCCGCGCTGTGATCGCTGCCCGGTTCACCGCCCGCGGCCTCGCCACCGAACCGGAGCAGATACTTGTCACCTCCGGCGCCCAACATGCCTTCTCACTCGTTCTGTCGCTGATCACCGATCCGGGCGACCGCGTCTTGATCGACCATCCGACCTACCCGAACGCCATCGACGCCATCCGGCGCGCGATGGCGCGCCCAGTGCCCGTCCCACTCTTGGAGGACGGGTGGGATCTCGACGCGTTCGAAGCCGCCGTCCGCCAGACCGCACCGCGCCTGGCGTATATCGTCCCCGACTTCCACAATCCGACCGGGCTGCTGGCTTCAGACGACGAACGACGCGCGATGGCGTCGGCGCTGGGCCGGAATCGAACACTGACGGTTGTCGACGAGACGCTGGCCGAGTTGCCACTCGAAGGTCAGGTCCCTTCACCGGCTGCGACGTACCTGCCCCGTGGCCTCGCCATCACCATCGGCAGCGCCAGCAAGACGCTGTGGGGCGGCCTACGGGTCGGCTGGATCCGCGCGGAGGAATCCCTGATCCGCAGGCTGGCCGCGGTGCGTGCCAGCATCGACATCTCCTCTCCGGTCATCGACCAGCTCGTCGTTGCTGAACTGATCCGTGTCCTCGACGACGTCCTCAGCGAACGGCTGCCGGAATTGCGAGAGCGCCGGGAGGTGCTGCTGGCCACCCTGGCCGAGGCGGTTCCAGACTGGCGGGTGAGGCGCCCTGCCGGGGGCCTCGTCCTGTGGTGCGATATGGGCCGGCCGTTGTCCAGCTCGATGGTGATGGCTGCCGAACGGTACGGAATCCGGCTCGCCGGTGGGCCGCGGTTCGGCGTAGAAGGAGCATTCGAGCGGCGTCTCCGCCTGCCTTATACCCTGCCGTCCGACGTGTTGCGACAGGCGGGAACGGCGATCGGCCAAGCGTTCTCCGCCATCGGGGCGGCTCCTCCACCCGCCACCGGACAGCTCCAGGCCGTTTTCGCCTGACCCGTGTGCGGCGGAACAATGGTGAGGTGACCGGCGTTGTCCGGTATGTCGTCACACTTGTGAGGTGTCTTTACGTTGTCGCTCTTCGGTTCGCCCGCCAAGACCCGTTCTGTTGGTCCCCACGACGCGTTGCCCGGGCGTGGCGCACGTCCGTTCTCCCTGACCGGCATTCACACCGTCCTGGGAACACCCATCGAGGCGGAGCCGCCGGCCGGCCACCAAGAGGTTGTCTTCGGCATGGGCTGTTTCTGGGGTGCCGAACGCGAGTTCTGGCAGCTTCCCGGGGTTTGGACCACGGCGGTCGGCTATGCCGGTGGTTACACGCCGCACCCGACCTATGAGGAAGTGTGCACCGGTGGCACCGGTCACGCCGAGGTGGTCCGCGTGGTGTTCGATCCGGCCCAGGTGAGCTACGCCGACCTACTCAAGGTGTTCTGGGAGGCACACGACCCCACCCAGGGCATGCGTCAGGGCAACGACATCGGCACCCAGTACCGGTCCACCATCTACTGGACGACGCCCGAACAGCGCGACGCAGCGCTGGCCTCCCGTGACTCCTACGCCCGGCGCCTGGCCCAGGCGGGCCACCCAGACATCACGACGGAGATCGCCGAGCTGGCCGAGTTCTACTACGCCGAGGACTACCACCAGCAATACCTGTCCGACGCCAAGAACCCGAACGGCTACTGCGGGCTTTCCGGCACAGGCGTATCTTGTCCTGTTGGCGTGATCACGGAGCCTTCGTCCTGACCCGCGTCTTGTCGCCGATCAGGTAGCGATTGCGCTCGCACAAGCCGACCTACCGGGTCGGCTGTCGGAGCCACCTGGTAGTACTTGATCGTATGAATAAGGCCGTCGACGAGGTCACCTCATTCATGCGCGAGTACGAAGCCGCCAGCAACCGCCGCGACCTCGACCACCTCGCGTCGCTTATCACCGATGACGCGACGTACTGGTTCTCCGATGGATCACACCAGGGCATCACAGCCATCCTCGAGGCCATTAGGGCGACGTTCGACGTCATCCGAGACGAGACGTACGAGATTCGCGATCTCGAACTGGTCACCGTGACACAAGAGGCAGCGGTGTGCCGGTATCACTTCGCATGGACGGGCACGGTCGATGGAGAGCCGCAGGCAGGAAGCGGCCGTGGCACCAACGTCGTCGTCAAACGAGATGGTGATTGGCGGATGCTGCACGAGCATCTCAGCGCCTGACGACGCGGGACGACCGGTACGCCGATGAGCACGAAGGGTCATGAGTGGCAGGTTGGCCGGCACCGGAGTGAGTTGCCCGGTCGGCACCGGAACCAGCCTGTAACGTTCCTGCTGGCGGCGTTCCGAGGCGCTGAGTGGTGACGGGAGCTTCGAGTGAGGGAGGTTCGTCGGGTCGAGCTTGATCCATCCCAGGTCAGGCCAGGGTCGACGTTGCGGCCGATCACGCGTTTCGTGGTGGAACACGACGGCGTCGAGCAAGCGTCGGTGGTGTTTGGGCGGGCAGAGATCTTTGCGCGCGAGCCGGCCGAGTACGCGTTGGCTCGTTTGCGCTGGGTAGAAGGCGGGCTGGACGCCGCACGGGCGGCGGTAACCGCGGCCGTGGACTCGGCTCCGCCGGGCGCAGCGGTCTACCTGCCGGTCAACGCCGCGGTGAGTCCCGACCACGCCGCTCACCGCGTCGTCGCCGAGACATGCGGATTCGCGTTGTTCCAGGAGAAGGAGGCCTTCTGGTGGGCCGACACCGGCCAAGCCCTGCCCGAGCCCACCAGCCTGCGACTGGAACCTATGTCGCGGATCGGAAGAGAAGCGCTCGTACCCGTGATCGGGCGATGTCTGGCCCAGACCCTGGACCGGACCGACGCCTTGGTGTTCGGCCGGCACCGGCCCGAGCAGTGGGTCACCAGTTTCCTCGACCACCGCGCTACCGGCGCAGATGCCCAGTCGTGGATGTACGCGGAGACGACGAGCGGCATACCTGTCGGGTTCGTGGGTCTGGCCCAACGGGTAGGTGATCCGGGCGTTGGCACGATCGTGCTCATCGGTGTCCTGCCGGAGCAACGCGGTCACGGCTATGTGGACCAACTCCTCCTGGCGGCCTATCGTGCTGCCCGAGCGCGCGGCTTTTCGGCGGTGCAGTCCCTCGTCGATGTGAACAACCGCCCGATGATGGCGGCGATGTGCCGCTCTGGCGCGGACCCCAGCGCCCATCCGTGGCACAAATGGCTCTACACCACAACCCGTGCCGCATAGCTCTTTGGCACCGCTCAGCCGCGGCCCTCGGTTGAGTCTCCTCCCGGGGAAGAGACCACGCTGTTCCTGTATGACGACGGACACCGGAGCCGGCCGTTGGCGGATGTCGATTCAACACGGTTGGAAGGAACGCCCCGAATGCAGAACTACGACATCAAGAAGGAGCGGCGACATCTCTACGCGCCGAAACACGGCCGATTCGAGGTGGTCGATGTCCCGCGGATGACGTTCCTCATGGCAGACGGCCACGGCGACCCGAACACTTCCCCCGCTTATCGTGCGGTGGTCAAGGCGCTCTTCACCATCTCTTACGCCGTGCGTTCTGTCGCCAAGGAGAAGTTGGGGCGCAAACACACCGTGGGTCCGTTGGAGGGGCTCTGGTCCGCGGACGATCTCGGAGTCTTCAAGACCCGTGACAAGGACGCGTGGGACTGGACCCTGATGATCGTCCAGCCGGCCTGGGTCAACTCGGCGATCGTCGACGAGGCGTTGGACCGTGTCCGGATGACACAGGAACTCGGCGCCGGGAGCGACGTGAGGTTCGAGGAATTCGCCGAGGGCCGCAGCGTTCAAGTGCTTCACATCGGGTCCTACGACGACGAGGGCCCGACCATCGCGCGGATGCATGATGAGTTCATGCCCGCCGAAGGTTTCACGCCTCGTGGCCGCCACCACGAGATCTACCTGTCGGATGCCCGCAGAACCGAACCGAGCCGGCTGCGCACCATCCTCCGCCAGCCGGTGAGTTCAGCCCCGGGCTGATTCTCCCGAACGACCCCGGTCATTTCCGACGCGCGGGTGCTCCTAGGGTAAGAACGTGACGAATCCGGGTCGGGGTGGCGCGCGCATCGCGCGTGGCCTGACCCTGTCCATCCTGTGCCTCCTGCTTTCGCTCTTCGCACACGTCTGTGCCGGCGGAGCAGTCGAGATCTCGATGGGCCTCGTCATCGGCGGGCTCGCGCTCTCCGCCATGTGTGTGGCCGCAGCCGACGCCCGGCGCGGCTTCGGCACCATCGTCGCCGTCGTTGGCTTGTCGCAGGTCGTGTTCCACCTTCTCGCCGGCCTGGGTGGTCATCACGCCGTCGGCGCACACCTGGGTGCCGTCCCGGCCATGGTCGGCTCGCATGTCGTCGCCACACTCATCATCAGCGTGCTTCTCGCCCAGGGCGAGCGGCTGATCTGGGCGTTGTTCAGCCTGTTGCGTACGGCCACGGCGCTGGTGCTAGTCCAGCTCACACCCAGCCGGCCCACCCTGATCAGTCCCGTCAGCCTGGCCGCTCCACACTGGCTGACCAGCATCTACACCCGTCGGTGCGGCACTCTCCGGGGACCACCCGTAGCGGGGATTCTCCATTGAGAGGTCGCCCGAGCAGGCGCCTCTGAATTCTTCCGGGGTCAACCCAGCCGGTTGACGTCACCACGCGCGAGCTGTGGCCCGCATATCTGTGGGCCGACCTGGCGTAGTGGCGGCTCGACCCGCTTGTCTGAAGCGCCCTGGCGGTTGCGAACACACACCATGCCCACTTCCCGGCAGGTGTGGGGGCCTTCTCCGCCGTCATGCGTGCGCCCGCCCCGTCGACATTATTGATCTAGTCAGGAGTACAACCCCTATGCGTAAGAACACATCCCTCGCCGCCCGTCCGGTGCCGATCCGCCTGACCCGCCGGGCACTCGCGTCGTCAGCTGTTGTCGCCATCGCCGTGCTGGCCGGTTGCGGCAGCGACGACGATGCCTCCGGGCAGGATGCCGGCGTATCGGATCCGGCAAACACCAGCGAACCGGGCAGCGGCAGCCTGAGCATCGAGGAAGCCTGGGTGCAGTCCGCCGAATCGGGGATGTCGGCAGCCTTCGGCACCTTCGTCAACGACGCGCCACAGGACATCCGCATCGTCTCCGCTACCACCGCTTCCTCGCCGGTGATGGAACTGCACGAGGTCGTCATCGCGGACGGCGGGCCCGCGATGCGGGAGAAGGAAGACGGCTTCACCGTGCCCGCCGAAGGTGAGCACCTACTGGAGCCTGGTGCCGATCACCTGATGCTGATGGACGTCATCACGCCGATCCAGCCTGGTGACGACGTCGATTTCATCCTCACCCTCGACACCGGCGAAACCTTCGAATTCACGGCCCAGGCTAAAGAATTCAGCGGCGCCGACGAGGAATACCTGCCCGGCGAGGGCGACCACCACGGCCACCAAAACGGCGACGAGCACGGCCACGAGGACGGCGACCATGCCGACGACCACTGATCGCGACCGGTCGGCAGCCGCGCGCGGTGGCCTCTCCCGGCGCGGTCTGCTGACGGCAGGGGCGTCCGGGCTGGTGGGCGCATCGGCGGTCGGAGTGCCGATGGCGCTGGCGAGTTCCGGCACCGACACAGCAGCCGGACCTGACGACGCGCTCGGCCGGGCCACGGTGCCTTTCCACGGCGTCCACCAAGCCGGCATCGCCACTCCGGCGCAGGCGTTCGCCACGTTCATCGCCTTCGACCTGGCCCCTGATGTCGATCGCGACGCACTCGGACGCTGGATGCGCTTGTGGACCGGCAACGCCGAACGGCTCACCCAGGGCCGCCCGGCGCTGGCTGATACGGATCCGGAACTTGCCCGTGCTCCCTCGCAGCTGACCATCACGGTCGGTGTAGGGCCTGGCTTCCTCGCGGCCGCCGGCCGGGAGGACGAGGCTCCGCCGTGGCTGCGTCCGCTCCCGGAGTTCACCATCGACCGCCTCGAGTCCGCGTGGTCCGACGGCGATCTCGTGGTCCAGATCTGTGCCGATGATCCGGTCGCCATTTCCCACGCCTCCCGGATGCTGACGAAGGATGCCCGCGCCTTCGCCGGGGTGCGATGGGTCCAGGCAGGCTTCCGGCATGCCTCGGGTGTGACACCACCGGGTGCCACACCCCGGAATCTCATGGGTCAACTGGACGGTACGACCAATGCCGAGCCCGGAACCGAGGAGTTCGACCACCAGGTGTGGATCGATGACGGGCCGGACTGGCTCCGGGGCGGGTCGTCGCTCGTGCTGCGGCGGATCCGGATCGAGATGGACACCTGGGACATGGTCGGACGGCAGGGCAAAGAGGAGACGATCGGCCGCCGCCTCGACGACGGCGCACCACTAGGCGGCGAAGCCGAACACGACGAGCCCGATTTCGACGCCGTCAACGAGATCGGCCTGACCGTCATCCCGGATTGGTCCCACATCCGCCGGGCCCGGCCGGACGACCCTCGCCAGCGGGTCTTCCGGCGGTCGTACAACTACGACGACGGTCCCGCCGCGGATGGTGAATCCGGAGCGGGAATGCTGTTCGTCTCCTACCAGGCCGACATCGACGCCCAGTTCATCCCCATCCAGCGCCGGCTGGACGAGCTGGACCTGCTCAACGAATGGACCACGCCGATAGGCTCGGCCGTCTTCGCGATCCTGCCCGGATGCCGTCCGGGCGGATGGCTAGGTGAAGCGCTGCTCGATTAGAGACTCCAGACGCGGACCTATGAGAGCCGCTGGCCCGTGTTGATCATGGGCGGATGTCGGGTGTTCGACCTTGTTTAGGTCACATCTGCCCATGATCAACTCAGGAGTCGGAAGAGAACGCGACGTCGGACCGCCGTCACGCAGCAGCTTCAGGATCGTGGCCTGGAAATCGGTCTCCCGACCCGGGATGTCCGTCATGACACCATTGAACGCCTTCAGCCGGCCAGGTGACCGAGGAGGTCGGCCCGGGTCAAGACCCCGGCCGGTTTTCCGTCCTCGATGACCATCAGCGCATCGACGGATTGCAAATGTTCGAAGGCCTTGGCCACCGGCTCGCCGGCGCCCAGCACCTGCAGCGGTCTGGACATGTGCCGGTCAACCGGATCACTGAGCGATGCCTGGCCCGAGAACAACGCTTCCATCAGATCTCGTTCCACCACCGCGCCGACCACCTCGGCCGCCATCACCGGCGGCTCGGCCTGGACGACCGGCATCTGAGAAACGCCGTACTCCCGCATGATGGCCACAGCGTCAGCGACGCTCTCGTTCGGATGGGTGTGGACCAGGGCGGGCATGTCACCGGACTTGAGCCGGATCACGTCGCCCACGGTGGTGCCCTCCGCGGGCGGCAGGAATCCGTAGGACATCATCCAGTGGTCGTCGAAGATCTTCGACATGTACCCCCGACCGCTGTCCGGCAGGAGCACCACAACGACGTCGTCCGGTCCGGCGCGCTCAGCCACTCGCAACGCTCCGACCACGGCCATTCCGCAGGACCCGCCCACGAGGAGTCCTTCCTCACGGGCCAGCCGACGGGTGAACTCGAACGAGTCCTGGTCGGAAACGGCAATGATCTCGTCGCAGATCTCGCGGTCGTATGTGGAGGGCCAGAAGTCTTCTCCGACACCCTCGACCAGGTACGGCCGCCCACTGCCGCCTGAATACACCGACCCTTCGGGGTCGACGCCGATCACCCGGACCCGTCCGTCGGAGATCTCCTTGAGGTAGCGCCCAGTGCCGCTGATGGTGCCTCCGGTGCCGATGCCCGCTACGAAATGCGTGATCCGGCCCTCGGTCTGCTCCCACAACTCCGGGCCGGTGGTTTCGTAATGTGAACGAGGGTTGGCCGGATTAGAATACTGGTCCGGCTTCCAGGCACCATCGATCTCCTCGACCAGCCGGTTGGAGACCGAGTAATACGAGTCCGGATCCTCAGGCGCTACGGCAGTGGGGCAGACGACAACCTCCGCACCGTAAGCCTTGAGAACGTTGCGTTTGTCTTCACTGACCTTGTCCGGGCAGACGAAGATGCACTTGTACCCACGACGCTGGGCCACGAGGGCAAGTCCGACGCCGGTGTTTCCGCTGGTGGGCTCGACGATGGTGCCACCAGGGCCAATCCGGCCGGCTGCCTCGGCGTCGTCGACCATCCGCACGGCGATCCGGTCTTTGACCGATCCGCCCGGATTGAAGTACTCGACCTTCGCGAGCACCATGGCCGGGGCGTGACCGACGGTCGCGCCGAGCCGGACGAGCGGCGTTCTCCCGATGAGGTCGATGACGTTCTCGTAGTAGTCCACGCCGCCGACTCTAATGCGCGAACACGATCCGCGACGACCGGATCGAAGAGTAAAAAGTCACGTGTCATCAACCCGGGCCGGCACGTAGATTTGAATCCATGGTCGGCCCGCTCAACGCACACACCGCACGTCGAATAGCTACCGCAGCCGCCTATGGCGGCGGTGGGCTCAGTCTGCTCAGTTTCTCGCTGTACGGTCTGCTGCGCCTGCAAGCGCGGGTGGCGCGGTTATCCATCACCGGCGTCCCGCTCGACGGACCGCCCAATCCCAACGGCATCTACGGCGCTTACCGCGCCGAACCCATCTCGTTTGCCGTGATCGGCGACTCCTGCGCCGCCGGATACGGCGTGCACACGGTCGAAGAGACACCAGGAGGTCTGCTCGCGGCCGGGCTGGCGGAGATCGCCGAGCGCCCGGTCCGCCTGAGCGCATTCGCCCAGGGTGGTGCCCGCAGTGCCGACCTCGCCGACCAAGTCGACAAAGCCCTCGTCACCGAGCCGGACGTCGCTTTGATCATCATCGGCGGCAACGACGTCACCCACCAGGTCCGCCCAGCCGCAGCGGTACGGTGCCTCATCGAGGCAGTCAAGCGGCTACAGGACGCGGGTTGCGCCACGGTCGTGGGCACCTGCCCCGACCTCGGCACCATCAACCCGATTCAGCCGCCGCTACGGTGGCTGGCCCGGCGGTGGAGCCGGCAGCTCGCCGCGGCCCAGACATTCGCGGTGGTTGATGCGGGTGGCCGCACGGTTTCGCTCGGGTCCCTGCTCGGTCCGGAGTTCGCCGCCTCGCCCGGGGAACTGTTCAGCGAGGACAAATTCCATCCGTCGTCGGCCGGGTACGCCCATACGGCCGCGGCCATTCTCCCTGCGCTCGCCGGGTCGCTCCGGTTGTGGCCGGCCGAGGACGAAGCTCCGCTCCCGGCCAACGCCGAGACGGTTCTGCCGATCTCCGCGGCTGCAGCGGAGGCCGCATATCACGAAGGCACCGAGGTAGCGGCCGCTACGGTCGACGGCCACGAAAGCGGTCCACGCGGACGCTGGGCGCGCTTGCGTAACCGCCGGCGTTCCAGCTCGCCTGACGAAGACATCACCGAGGCCGCGTCCTCCTCACCCGCGCGGTGATCAACCATCACAGCACATGAGCCAGGCTCATCAGTGCGGCGAGGTGTAAAGGATCAACCCATAGGGCTTGTGTAGACCTTGGGTGTCAGGCAGAGTCGTATTACGGAGCCCTCAAGAGCAAACGGAGGCCACCATGAGCCTGAACCACTCCGAGGAAACCCATCGCAATCTACTCGCCCGCGTGCCAAGTTGCACCGGGCGAGAACTTCGAGAGTGGTTCCATACACTCGAAGCCGGGCCTGCGTTCCTGCGGTTCGACGACCGGGTGAAGTGGCTGCGTAGCGAGCATGGCCTCGCCCACGGGCATGCCACCGCCATCGTGCACGAGCACGACCTCCGCCGGGCAGCACGCTCCTTCGAGTAAGCACCCACGCGCCTGACCTCGGTGCCGACGCACTCGGCCCGGCACAAAGAAGCGGCACCGGACCAACGGGTCCGATGCCGCCTATGACTCTGAGCGCGGTCCATGTCCGGCCACGCCGGTGCCGCTACTCGCCTCTGAGAATGGCCAGCAGACGCAGCATCTCGATGTACAGCCAGACCAGCGTGACGGTCAGGCCGAACGCGGCCGTCCAGGCGTACTTGGCCGGGATGCCTTCCTTGACACCCTTGTCGATGAAGTCGAAGTCCAGGATCAGGAAGACCGCCGCCAAGGTGATGGCGAACAGGCCAATGGCGATCCCGAACCAGCCGGTGCGGAACCCGAAGGCGCTGTCGGAAGAACCGAAGATCTGGAAGAACAGGTTGGCGATCACGAAGACGAGGTATCCGCCCATCGCGATCATGGCACCGCGCTGGAACTTCGGCGTGACCCGGACACGTCCGCTGCGGTACATGAACAGCGACACGGCGAACACACCGAGCGTACCGATGACCGACTGCGCGACGATGCCGTTCAGCGGCGAACCGCCGGCCGAAATGGTGGCGCCTTCGAGAATGCCGCTGATGGCACCGAGGAAGGTGCCGGTCAACAGCGCGTAGGTGAGAATCAGTGGCGGACTGGGCTCTTTCTTGAAGGCGTTGACGAGGCCCAGGATCAAACCACCGATGAGCCCGACATAGAACAGTCCAGGCACATTCCAGCCGATGACCGCTCCGACCAGCACCACGCCGAGCGTGGCACCAGTGCGCATGACGACGTCGTCATACGTCATCCGGCCCGTCTGAGTGGGGGTAGCCGACGGGGCGGCATACATTTCCTCGAGCCTCTCGGCGCTGGGCGCCGAGACGTCACGAACACCCGGGCGTCCGCTGAAAGCGGCCGACCGCCCGAATACCGGGTTACTACTCTGCATCGCTCCTCCAACGGCCCCGCGGGGCAGATCATGTGTCCGCTTCTACTTTACAGATCACGGCATTACTTCACACAAGTGGCACAAGCCGGCGACCGATCGGTGTGAACGCTCCGGCCTGCCCGGCGCCCGCCCTGAAGGCGCGGACCACAGCAGACGGGAGGCGGCCCACTCGGCTAGCCTGACGGCGAGCACAACGCATGTCAGGGGCAGTCGAGAGAGGCCTGGATGTCGAACACGGAGCCGCACCAGAACGGCGAGGCCGGCACGCCCGGCGCGGACGCAACACCGCCGGGGCCGCCCGCTGCTTCGTCGGCGGCACCGCCGCCGCCACCCGGACCACCCGCGGCTGCCCGCCCCGGGCCACCGATGCCGCCTCCCCCACCCCCACCCACCGAGCCGGCCAGCGGCTCCGCCTCGCACCGGCGCGGGTTGTTGATCGGTGCTTTGGTGGCTGCCGTCATCATCCTGGTGCCGGGTGCCGTGTTCGCGTGGCGCGCTCTCGACGGGGGCGGCACGCAGCCACACGACGTCTTGCCCGGCGATTCCGTGGGCTATCTCCGCCTCGACCTCGACCCGTCGGCCACCCAAAAGATCAACGCGGTGCGCTTTCTCGGACAGTTCCCCGCACTCGACACCGCCGGGCTGACCGAAGATCTGGACCTCCGCGAGTGGATGATCGAAGAGTTCGCCGCCGACACCGGATGCGACATCGGCTTCACGGCAGATGTGGAGCCGTGGCTGGGCGATCGGATGGGTGCCGCGGCGTTGCCGCCCGACGATCCACACGCCGACCCTGAGTTCGTCTTGGCGCTCCAGGTGGAGGACGACGACGCGGCCGAGACCGCGATGCGGAAGATACAGGACTGTGCCGGACCGGGTGCGGGTCATACCTACCTCGACGGCTACCTCATCCTGGCCGAGACTCAACAGGCCGCCGACCAGCACGTCCAATCCGCGCGGAACTCCTCACTGGGAGACAACCCCGAGTTCCGGCAGGCGATGGATCAGCTGGGCGACCCTGGCGTCGCCTCGGCCTGGATATCCGGCATCGCCCTGTTCGAAGCGTTCGAACCGGGCATGATGGACGACGTCGTGCGGCGCACGAACTCCACGGGAGCACTCGACGATCCATTCGATGATCCGCTGTACGGCGACACACCGTCGCCGGAAGAACTTCGCGAGATGGTCGAGGGCAGCTTCCGCAGCGTTGCCATGACATTCCGGTTCAACAGCGACTATGCCGAGATCGCCTCGGTCGTCACCGGCGATCTCTACAACGAGCTAGGTGGTGACGGCGTGCGCGCCGACGTCCCGGAAACCACGGCGCTGCTGTTCGGTTCCAGCAATCTCGACACCTACGTGAACGAGCAGTGGGACACCCTGCTCGGATCGTCTCCACAGGATCTGGCGATGCTCCAGGGTATGGCGGCGGCTGCCGGGCTGAGACTGCCGGAAGACGTGGGAACCATGCTCGGCACCAACTTCGTGTTCGCCGTCGACAGCGAGCGGATGGATCTGGAGTCGATGATCGAGCGCGACGACTTCTCGTCGCTCGACTTCGGCGTGCAGGTCAGAACCGAGCCCGATGCATTCGATGAGACGTGGCAGCGGCTGCGCGTCGCGGCCGAATGGGCTGCGGTGCCTCTGGACGAGGTGCCGTTGGTACCCACCGACGACGGGTACGTGATCGCCTCCAACGACGGTTACTCGTCCGCGTTGATCGACGGGGGGACACTCGGCGACAGCGACGTCTACACGAAGGCCGTCAAAGACGCCGACAGCGCCGATGCGGTGTTCTTCCTGCACGTCGACGCCGTCAAGGATTCACTCCTGACGATGATGGCCGGCTCCGGCGCGGACGAGGACCTGGTGCGCTCGGTCGAGCTGATCGACGCGATCGGTTATTCCACCCGCATCCAGGACGGCTATACCGAGGCCACCGTGCGGATCACCGTCGGCTGATCGCTGTTCCCAAAGTGGCGAGTTCTCTCGCACCAGACACCCAAGGAGATCTCCCGGATGAGCCAGCCGCGCGTGCTCGTCGTACAGAACACACCTGCCGGCGGCCCACGGCGCCTCGGCGACTGGCTGCGTGACGAAGGCCTGACGGTAGACGTCGTGCCAGCCTTTGACGGCACATCGGTACCCGGGACGCTGAAGAAGCACGACGCGCTTGTTGTGCTCGGCGGCGGGTACATGCCCGACGACGACCACCGTGCGCCCTGGCTCGCGCAAACCCGCTCCCTAGCTGTGCAGGCGCTCGAACAGGGCCGGCCGATGCTGGGTATTTGCCTGGGCGGACAGCTGCTGGCGCAGGTCGCCGGCGGCCAGGTCCAAGCTGACGCGGGAAGACCGGAGCACGGCAGCACCCAGATCCGCCTGCGGGCCGAGGCACGCGACGACGCCTTGTTCCGTGACCTGCCCACGATCGTTCCCGCCATCGAGCATCACGTCGACGCCATCACCGAGTTGCCTCCGGGCGCGGTCTGGCTGGCGTCCACCGAACGTTGTCCCTATCAGGCGTTCCGGCTGGGTGACACGGCTTGGGGAGTGCAGTTCCATCCCGAGGTCGCCCCTGACCGGATTCTGGAGTGGGACGCCGATCGGCTACGACAACACGGCTTCAACCAGGAGCGGCTGCATCAGCAGGCCGTCGCCGACGACCACCTTGCGGCCCGAACCTGGCGCGAGGTGACGCGCAGATTCGCCGAGGTGGTGAACCAGTCCGCCCGCGGTTGAGAGTTCACCCCCACGGATGGCCGCCGCAGGCTCTCAGCTCGCCCGGCCGTCTCGCGGGCCGAACGCCTCGAGGTCATCGGCCAGTAGCCCGCCGTCGTTCGCCGCCATGGCCAACGCCGTGCGCGAACCGACATCCAGCTTGCGCATGGCGGCGCTGAGATGGCGGTCCACGGTACGCGGGGACAGGAAGAGCGACTCCGCGGCCTGGCGGTTCGTCATACCGCGCGCCACCAGCCGCACGACTTCGAGTTCCCGCGGCGAAAGCTGGTCGCCGTATCCGCGCCGCCCGCCTCGCCAGGTCCGGGACACCTCAACACCGTGCTGCCGCAGCAGATGGGCCACTCGATCAGCGTCCCATCGGGCGCCTAGTGCCTGCAGGCGCTGCTGTGCCGTCGTCAACGAGTTCATCGCCTGCGCCTCGTGGCCCGCGGCCAGAAGCTGGCGGCTGTAACGTTCGATCGTGAGCAGTTCCTGATACGGGCACGGAAGCTCCGCCCATGCCGCGGCGGCATCAGCCAGGATCCTCGCGGCACGTTCCGGCTCACCCGCTACCCCGGCCATCACACCCAGGCACACCTGAAGCGCAGCCTCGGGCGCCGGGGCGGCCCGGTCACCGAGCCCGGTGGCGAAGCGCCGGACCAGGATTTCGGCGACATCCGTACGTTCCGCGGCCACCAAAGCGTCCACGTGCGCCGGAACGACCTCCGTCGCCCACAGCCACATCCCCTTGCCCGCGATCAGCTCGACGGCCGGCCCGGTGACCGCCAGCGCGCGATCCACATCCCCGTCGGACAGGGACAACCGCCCCAATGCGGCGGCAGGTGAAACCTGCACGTCGATCAGGCCGCGACGTCCCGCTTCGGCCAGGGCCGCCTCCAGCCGCTGCCCGCTTATGTCCTTGTTGCCGCTCGCGAGGTCCAGCAGGCCGAGCAGCAGCCTGGCTTCCAGCTGTGCCTCTGGCAGCGTGTCTTCCGCGCCGGCCAGGTCGGCGATACGCTCGGCAAGCCCTTCCCACCTGCCCTCTTGCCATTCGAGGAGAGAAAGCGTCAGGCGAGCGGAATTGAGCAGCCGCTCATACGCCGTCGAGCGCATCAGCTCGATGGCGGCGTCCAGCCGCTCACGCGACTCCGCGTAGTGGCCCCAGGCGATCGCCAGGTGGCCCACGTTCATCAGGCCCCGCGCCACTTGGCGCTGTTCGGACAATGACGCGCCCGGCTTGTCGAGCCCCGAGGTGATCTCTTCAGCCGCGGGCCAGCCGTCCTCTTCACCCAACATCAGCAGCGCGCTGGCCCGGTCGACCGCGAGCCAGGTCCGGTCGAGCGCTGCGTCCAGGCGAGGCCGCAATTGGGTAGCCCGCTCGAGCCAGCTCAGATGCTTACTCACCGGCCAGTCGGGACCTCGAGGGAAAGCCAGCGAGATCATCGCCCGAACTGATAGATCAGGCCTCGCTTCGAGATGGGCGACGGCCTCCTCGATCTCGGCCGATGCTGCCTCGAATTCGCCGAGCTGCAGCAGTAGGCGGCCGGTCAGCAGCCGGATCTCGGCCAGCTCCCGCGTGGGCACGTCCTCCTGCCGCAGGACTCCGCGGAGCGTCTCGGTCACCTCGACACCGAGCTCGCCCAACGCCGCCACGCCCCAGGCCGCCGCTTCACCGAGCTTGCGTGCGAGCCGGATGCGCCGTTCAGGCGGATGCTGGGCGGCAGTCATGAGATCGTGCAGGAGGACCAGGGCAGCGTGGTCGTCACCGGATTCCAGCGCGAGATCAGCCGCCGCCTCCGCATGACGGCTCCAACCTGCGATGTCACCCGCCTGCCGGAAGTGCCTGCTCAGCCGAGCTACCGGCAATGGCTCCTGACCGAGCAAGGCTTCGGCGGCCCTGCGGTGCAGCCGGCGGCGCTCCGGTGCCGGCACTGCCTCTTCCACCGCCCGTGATGCCAGCACGTGCCGGCAGAGGAATGTCGCGGGCTCGGCCTCCCGTAGCAGTCCTGATTTCAGGGCGGCCGTCAGGGCACGGTGGATCGCGTCGTCGTCGAGCCCCGCGACCCTCGCCAGAATGTGCTCGTCCGCCGGCTCTGCCAGCGTCGCGGCGGCTTCGAGAACACTCCTGGCCGACCGGTCCAGCCTCTCCACGCGCTCGAGGATGGAGTCGCGGACGGTCGGCGGCACTTGAAGCTCACTCAGGGAACGACGAGTCCATTCGCCGTCCCGGCGCACGATATCGCCGCGCTCGTGGAGCAACGACACCCCTTCCTCGAGGGCCAGCGGGACACCGTCGGTGCGCTCGTGCAAAAACGCCGCGAACTCGGCGGAGATGTCCTCAGTGCCCACCATCGCGGCCAGGAACCGGGTGGTCTCGTCCACGTTCAGTGCCTCGAGCGCGATCCTCAAGGGCGGACCGGTGGCCGCCGAGCGGGCCGCCAGGAGACGTAGAGGCGACCCCGCCGGGACGTCGGCCGGCCGGAAGGTCACGACCAAGCTGAATGGCCGCACGCTCGAAGCGGCGATCATGAGCAGCAGCTCCAGAGTCGCGGAATCGGCCCAATGGGCGTCCTCGAGGACAAACACATCCACCCCTGCGGCGACCACGATCTCGATGATCGCGCGGAAGAGGCGATGCCTAGTGGCTTTCGGGTCTTCGAGCGGGTCCAGAGCCGGCGGCAGGTCCGCACTCCATTCGGGGAAGAGCGCACGCAGCGCGCCGCCGAGCGGGCTGGTCTCAAACGGTCCGTCGCGCAACCACAGCCGGTGCAGCGAATCGACGATTGGCCCCAGGGGAAACGGCTCATGAAGCGGTGGGCACACGGCTTCGAGGATCCGCGCGGCCTGTAGTGAAGGGGCGCTGAGACACTCGCGTACCAGTCGCGTCTTTCCGATCCCGGCTTCCCCTTCGACAAGGGCTATCGTGCTGGGATCGGCCAGTGCGGACGTCAGATCAGCCAGCTCGCGTTCCCGTCCGACGTAGCCGGGTGCCGTCAGGCCAAGAGCACTGTCCGCGCGCCGATCCGCCATCCGGCCTCCTGTGCTTCCGACTCCCAGGCAGACTTCAAACGGCACGCCGCCCGCAAGACATGACCGAAACCGGCGCTTCTTCGACACCGCGGTTTCAGTGTCAGCCTATCGGGAGGGATTCGGCCTATCACGGCTACCGCACCGCAACCGCCGAACTGCTCCAAGACGGATCGCCCAGGGAGTTGTGCGCGCCGACGTCACCGACCACCACGCCACCGTGGTCGTCGCCGCGATCGAAGGGGGCCTGGTCCAGTGGCTGGTCGACCCGTCGGTCCCTCTCGAAGCGCTGTCCGACCCGGTGATGGATGTCCTGCTCAGAGGGCTTGATTCAAGTGGCGGGCCGCACGATGGAACCGCCGCATGACCACACGGCTGCGCAGCGCCGCGGCCAAGGCCGATGCGTTCCTCGTCGCATCAGGTCGGATTCGTCTCGGCGCACGTTCACCCGTTCCCGCTGGCCGCACTAACCGACGGCTTCGCCTGGATTGACGCCGTAGCCACCTATGCCACGGTGTTGCTCGGCGCAGTCGTGGTGTGCGCCAGCCCCAACCGCCTGCGCCGGCCAGTCGCCTTCGGCGTCTCGGCAGGCGTCATCACCGTCGTGGTGAGCCTTCTGGAGGTCGCGCCGCACCTCGCCTGGTTCGCACCGATCCTGACCGTCAAGCTCTTGCTCGCACATCTGCTTGACGACCACGGGTAGCGCGGTGACGACCGGGACCGGCCCGCTGTGCGAGCAGACTCCAGCGTCAGTCGTCCAGTTGCGCAGCCGACCACTGGAACACCGTGTCGAAGTAGTGTTTCCTGGCCGGCTCGGCGGACAATGCGAGATCGTGGATGCCGCCGGGGATGCGGACCAGAGTGACGTATCGCCCCAGCAGAACCGAACGGGCCGCAATGTGTTGGACGTCGAGCACACAGTCCGAATCACGCAACCTGGGCGACCACTTCCGAGGATGACCGCTGCGGGCCGAACAACACACCAGCACCGGTACGTCGATGGCAAGCCCACGGGCCAGTTCGGCATGCCCGCGACGGATGGCCCGGACCCAGCCGGCGAGTGCTGGAAACCCCTCGTGCGGTTTCCAGCGCAGGTCATAGTCCCAGACGCCGTCGGCCTCGTGGTGGATGCTGCACCCGTAATACGGCGCGATCGAGCTGACCGGCTGGCGTGGCCGGAACCGGCCCACCACGTCGACGACCGCGGTCAGCACCACCCGGCTGAACCACGAGGCGTTCAGGTCGAACCACGGACTGTTCAGCACCAGCGCGTCCACGATGCCCCGCCCCTGGCGGTGATGCGCCCACAGGCTGGTGATCAGGCCGCCGGTGGAGTGGCCATGCACAATCAGTGTGTCGTGGCCGAACTCCTCCCGGATGATCTGGGCGGCGGCGTCCAGTTCCTCGAAATACTCATGCACGTCGGTGCAGTAGTTCGGGGTCTGGTGCGCAAGCAACGAACGACCGTATTTGCGTAGATCGAGTGCGTAGAAGTCGTACCCCTGCGCGGCCCAAGCGTCGGCCAGGTGGGTCTGGAAGAAGTAGTCGACAAACCCATGCACGTACAGCACCGCGCGGGAAGACGGCTCGGCGCTCTCGCGGCGGACGAGTGTTGCCACCACGTCACCTTCGTCGTCAGGCCGCAGCTGGATGGTGCGTGCCGTGTAGCCCGTTCCGAGTACGTCAGCGTCCATGCCCCCACCTTCCCATGATCATGGACACTCATGGACGGATTTGGCGTCACACTCGACTTCCGATGCGAGCAGTTTCGCGTCACCGAGGCCCACTTCGTCGAGAAATGCCCGGGCGAGGCGCCGCTCGGCAGCTGTCACCACGATGAGCCGCCCGGCCGTGGCCGCCGTGGCGGCGACCACCACCGCATCCGCTGTCACCCGGCGCCTGGCGATCAGCTGACCCGCCGTATCACGGACCGCCCGCTCGTAGGTGGACTCCGCCATGCCGTGTAACGCCAGCCGGTACAGGGGTCGGTTCAGCCCGCCCTGGTCGCCGATACCGCCATCGGGCCCGGCGATCCGTGAGGCCTTCCGTGCCGGCCCAGCACGGAGCGACCTTGTCGGTGGTGGGTCGTATCGTTTAGGACATGAGTTCGAGTGTGTTGGATGAGTTGACCGCCGCGGTGCGAGAGATCGCCGCACAGGCGGTGGGCGAGTTCACCGACGCTCGAGTGACCGATGAGCTGGTGGCGCTGCGGCGGCTGGCTGACGCCGCCGAAGCGGCCTATCTGACCCGGCTGCGGGTCTTCGACACCCGCCGGATCAGTGAGACCCGCTCGGCGTTGTCCACCCGGTCCTGGATCCGCCACGAACTCCACGTCACCCCGGCAGAGACCTCCCGCGCCACGAAAACGGCGCACGGCCTGAGCGATTTCCCGGTGATCGAGGCCGCGCT